>JBIISL010000002.1:0-80360 GCA_044341035.1 Ilumatobacteraceae bacterium
TTTGCATCACTGGTCAAGTTCCAACAACAGCTATTGGCACGGATGCATTCCAAGAATGCGACACCGTTGGTATTACTCGCAGCGTTACCAAGCACAACGAACTCATCATGCATCCTGATGACATTCCAATGGTGGTTCGGCAGGCATTTCATATTGCAACAACAGGACGTCCCGGTCCAGTTCTGATTGACGTTCCAAAAGACGTTTTGCAAAACACGATGACTTGGACATGGCCAACTGATGAAGAAGTCATTGCCTCGTTGCCTGGATACAAGCCAGTAACAAAGGGTCATCCAAAGATGATCAAGGAAGCAGCAAAGTTGATTCTGGCTGCTGAAAAACCACTTCTGTACATCGGTGGTGGCGTTCTCAAGGCACGTGCAGCAGATGTTGTTCGTGAACTTGCAGAACTATTACAAATTCCGGTTGTTACAACACTGATGGCGCGCGGAGCATTCCCTGATAATCATCCACTGTGTCTTGGTATGCCAGGTATGCACGGAAATGCAACAGCAATCACAGCTATGCAAAAGAGCGACTTGCTCATTAACTTCGGTGCTCGTTTCGATGACCGCGTTACAGGAAAAGTTTCAACATTTGCACCAGACGCAAAGGTCATTCACGTTGATATTGACCCAGCAGAACAAGGCAAAGTACGTAAGCCCGATGTTCCTATCGTTGGCGACTGTCGCCTTGTTGTAGAAGAAATCTTGAAGTCTGTTCAAGAACTTCTTGCAGAAGGCACGAAGCAGACCGACATTGTTGCATGGCGCAGCAAAGTCAGTGGCTGGCGTGAAAAGTTCCCTGTTGCGTATGACCAGTCAGAGCCGGGCGCACGTTTGAAGCCACAGTTCTGCTTGGAAAAACTGCGTGATGCAGCACCAGAAGGAACCATTGTTGTTAGTGGCGTTGGTCAGCACCAGATGTGGACAAGCTTGTTCTGGAAATTCAACGAGCCATACACCTGGGTTAACTCAGGCGGTCTTGGCACTATGGGATTTTCTGTTCCTGCTGCAATCGGCGCAAAAGCTGCACGCCCTGATCGCACAGTGTGGGCGATTGACGGCGACGGTTGTTTCCAAATGACTGCACAAGAATTAGTTACGGCATCAACTGAAGGTATTCATATCAAAGTTGCGATCTTGAATAACACATATCTCGGTATGGTTCGCCAGTGGCAAGAAATGTTTTATGGCGAGCGTTATTCAGAAGTAAACCTTGCAGGTTGCCCCGACTTTGTTAAGTGGGCCGAAGCAATGGGCTGTGTTGGAATTCGTGTCGACTCTGTTGAAGAAATTGACGGAGCCATTGAATTGGCAAACAGTATAAATGACCGTTCGGTTGTTATCGATTTCCGCGTTGAAGAATTTGAAAAAGTGTTCCCAATGGTTCCGGCCGGAGCGAGCAACGATGACGTTCTGTTACATCCATCCCAAGAATCAGAAAGGGAGTTACTTCGATGAGTGCTATCAATTCAAAAAATCCATTCGGTGATTCGCACCAACACCATGTGTTGTCGGTGCTTGTCCAAAACCGTCCTGGCGTGCTTGCGCGCGTTTCTGGTTTGTTCGCACGTCGCGGCTACAACATCTATTCGTTAGCTGTTGCCCCAACTGACGACACCGACTACAGCCGCATCACCATCGTGGTTGATATCTCGGCTACTCCGCTCGAGCAGATTGTGAAGCAACTCTTCAAGCTGATTGACGTTGTCCGCATCACCGAACTTGACCCTCGAAAGTCGGTCGAGCGCGAGCTCATGCTGGCCACCGTCCGCATTGACGAGGAGCAGAGGGGCCAGGTCGTGGAGTTGGCAAATGTCTTCGAGGCCAAGGTTTTGGCGGTCGGAGCCGACGCAATGAGCCTTGCGATGGACGGAACTCCTGAGAAAATCGATGATTTTGAGGAATTATTGAAGGGTTATGGCATCGTAGAGAGCCAAAGAACGGGGCGAGTAGCCCTGCCGAAATTGGAACGAGAGGCACGCAAGGGTGCCCTCAAAGGAAAGGCAAGCTGATGGCAGCAACGATGTATTACGAAAAAGACGTTGATCCGTCGATTATTCGAGGCAAGAAAGTAGCCATTATTGGTTACGGCTCACAAGGTCACGCTCATGCGTTGAACTTGAAGGAGAGCGGTGTCCAGGTAGTAGTCGGATTGCGCGAAGGTTCTGCATCTGCATCCAAAGCGCAAGCAGCGGGCCTCACGGTCAAGACCATTGCCGAAGCATCGAAGTGGGCAGACCTCATCATGTTGACCATGCCAGACACTGAGCAGAAGGCAACATACAACGCACACATCAAGCGCTACATGAAGCCAGGCAAGGCACTTGCCTTTGCACACGGTTTCAACATTCGTTTCAAGCGCATTCGCCCGCCAAAGGGTGTCGACATCATCATGATCGCCCCTAAGGGTCCTGGTCACTTGGTGCGTCGTACATTCACTGAAGGTGGAGGCGTACCTTGCCTTATCGCGGTTGAAGAGAACGCAACAGGAATGGCAAAAGAAATTGCTCTTTCCTATGCAGAAGCAATTGGTGGCGCACGCGCTGGCATTATCGAAACATCATTCGCCGAAGAGACCGAGACCGACTTGTTCGGTGAGCAGGCTGTTCTGTGCGGTGGTGTTGCAGCACTTGTTCAGGCCGGTTTCGAAACGCTGACTGAAGCTGGATACCAGCCAGAGATGGCGTACTTCGAGTGCTTGCACGAAGTGAAGCTCATCGTTGACTTGATGTACGAAGAAGGAATCACCGGAATGCGTTACAGCATTTCTGACACTGCCGAATACGGCGACGTCACACGCGGTCCTCGCGTCATTACGCCAGCAACGAAGAAGGCAATGCAGAAGATTCTCAAGGAAATTCAGTCGGGCAAGTTTGCTCGTGAATGGATCAAGGAATCAGAAGAAGGCCGCGCCAACTTCAACGCATTGCGTGAAGCCGGAGCAAAGCACCCAATCGAAGCAGTAGGCAAGAGCCTGCGCGCAATGATGCCGTGGTTGTCAGCTGGCAAGCAGAAGGTTTCAGACATCTCAGGTGGCTGATTCTTCTAAGAATTGAAAAAGGGCTCGCTTCGGCGGGCCCTTTTTTATTTACAAGGCAACAATCTCAATGAGTTGCTCAAGACCTTCAAAGTCTTTTGGGTTGCGCGTGTACAGCGGTAATTGATGTGCGAGCGCAGTTGCAGCAATCATCAAATCAAGTGCGCGACCACCACGAGCTTTGACACCCTTTGCATGAAGTAGCTCATAGACAATTGCGTAAATGCGCGCAGATCGTGTATCAAAAGGCAACACGCTGAATTGTGCTTCTGCAGCTTGAATTCTGAGTTGCCGTTGAATACGTGTTGTTGCATCTTTTGCTGTGATGGGGCCAACAGAAAGCTCTGCCAGCGTGATTGCACTTATTGTTCCCTCTGTTGGCAATCGATCGATCTGTAGTGATGGCAAATCAATAATGACTGATGTGTCGAGAAGTCCGATCGGATTAATCATTGAAGAATCTCGGTGTTGGATCTTGGTCGATGAACTCATCTATGTCACGACGGAACTCTTCAAATGAAAGTGGTGGCAATCCTTTGAAAGCCTCCAGCACATCTGTCATGCGAGCAAACTGCGGGCGTGACATCGGAGTCAATACGCCTACTTGTTTGCCGTTGCGGGTGATGATGAAGGTCTCGCCCTCCTCAAGACGTCGCACGATGTCTGCATTGTTATTGCGAAGGTCGCGTTGTGTGATTGTAGTCGCCATATATTGCACCGTAGCACTAAGTGCTACGCATGGTTTCTTTGATTTCATTCGAGTGTTCATGCCTTGATGAGTACCGGGATCCGCCGCTTTGGCAATTCCCGAGTTGGTTGGTCGGGAATTGAGGGCTAGCGTTCACCCCTATGACAAACGCAACATGGGGTTTCGAAACCCGCCAGATTCACGCCGGCCAAGAGCCAGATCCAACAACAGGCGCCCGCGCAGTTCCGATCTACCAAACAACGTCGTACCAATTCCGCGACACGCAACACGCAGCGAACTTGTTCGCGCTTGCTGAAATCGGAAACATTTACACCCGTCTCATGAATCCAACAACCGGTGTTCTTGAAGCTCGCTTGTCGGACCTTGAAGGCGGAACTGCAACAGCAGTTGGTTTGCCAGGTGCGCTTGTTGTGTCATCCGGACAAAGCGCAGCGACATTGGGAATCCTTACCTTGGCTGAAGCAGGCGCACACATCGTTGCATCGCCATCGCTCTACGGCGGTACGTACAACTTGCTGCATTACACATTCCCAAAAATGGGAATCGAAGTCACGTTTGTTGAAGATCCACATGACCTTGCACAGTGGAAAGCTGCAATCCGTCCGAACACAAAGTTGTTCTTCGGTGAAGTACTCGCCAACCCAAAGAACGACGTGTTCGACATTGAAGGTGTCTCCAAAGTCGCACATGATCACGGCATCCCATTGATGCTCGATAACACAGTGCCAACTCCATACGGAATTCGTCCGCTTGAGTGGGGCGCAGACATTGTTGTTCACTCAGCAACGAAGTTCCTTGGTGGTCACGGAAACTCAATCGCCGGAGCAATCATTGACGGCGGAAAGTTCGACTTTGCTGCAAGCGGTCGCTTCCCGAACTTCACAGAGCCTGATCCGTCGTACCACGGCCTTTCATATTGGCCAGCACTTGGTGCAGGTTCGTACATCATCAAGGCACGAGTTCAAATGTTGCGCGACCTCGGTATGTCTGCAAGCCCGTTCAACTCATGGGCAATTTTGCAAGGTGTTGAGACATTGTCATTGCGCATGGATCGTCACTGGTCAAATGCCGACAAAGTTGTTGCCTACTTGCAAAAAGAAAAGGGTGTCGAGAGCATCAACTACGCAGGTTTGTCAACATCTCCTTGGCACGAGCGTGCGAAGAAGTACTTCGGTGGAAAGGGCTACGGCTCAGTTCTTGCATTTGAAATCAAGGGCGGCGTTGAAGCCGGTAAGAAGTTTGTTGAGGCACTCAAGTTGCACAGCCACGTTGCCAACATTGGTGATGTGCGCAGCTTGGTAATTCACCCAGCATCAACCACGCACAGTCAGTTGACGCCAGAAGAGCAGGCATCAGCTGGTGTTACACCAGGTCTGATTCGTTTGTCTGTTGGCCTTGAGTCAATTGACGACATCTTGGCTGACCTTGCATTGGGCTTCGCAGCCATCAAATAACTTCGGCACCAGAGCAGACAGGAAGCTTAGGCAACGTCGGAAATGTGAAAAGTGGTCACAAATGCACCGGTTACAGGAGTGCCACCAATAAGTGGGCTCTCCTCAAGGTACAAAGTTGTGGCTTCTTCAAGATTTGCTAACGCCTCTTCGACGGTGGCGCCCTGACTGGCCGTACCCGTATCAGGGTTGAGCGAGCAGAAACCGCCGGAAGGGTCTGACCAGATAACGGCGGTGAGTTGCATAGGTATGAGATTAGGTCTGATTTGTGTGTTCATCAATCCCTATGTGGGCAAACAAGGTCCTGTTTAGGAAAGATCGTCGTCAGATTGGCCGCGGAGGAACTCTTCGAGTTCTGCGGCTAGGTCGTCGCCGCTTGGCATATTGCGTTCCATGGCGTGGTCATATCGCTGTTCAAGCATGGTGACGTATGCCGATGCCTCCGGGTCGCCTTCAACTGCTGCATCATGTAGTTCTTGCCAACGTGAAATCTCGTCAACAAGGTTCTGGTGATCTGTAGGTATGCCAAGAACATGTTGCAGGTGTTGAAGCAGGGCAGCTGCGCTCTTTGGGTGTTGCGCGTGCATGAGGTAGTGAGGCACTCCGACACGAAGACTGATGCTGGGAATATGTGCTTCGTCGAGTGCGTTCAACATGACGCCGGCAAGACCTGTAGGGCCTTGATATTGCGGACGACTTAAACCAAGTCGTGATGCAAGGTCTTCGTTGGTGGTGCTGCCAACAACAAGCGGAACGCGAGTATGTGGTGTTTGTTCAGCTGCAGCACCGAGGCTGACAACAAGGTTGCAGCCGAGTCCACGTGCAACTTCAACAATGCACTGCGAGAACGTTGCCCACGAGACGTGAGGTTCGACACCATTCAACACGATCATGTCGCGTGACCCTTCTGGGTACCGAATAATCATGAAATCATTCTCTGGCCACTGAATTTGCCGTTCGCCATCTTCGTCAATGACTTGTTCTGGGCGCTCTTGTGTGAAGTCAAAGAACGGGTCTGGATCAATGTCGGAAACAACTGTTGCGTCGCGTTCTTTTAGCATCCAGTCAAGAGCCGACGTAGCTACGCCACCGATATCGAATAAACCGCGCAATGCAACAAGCATGACGGGGTTACGCAATGGCACGAGATCATCCCAGTAGGTCTCTAGAACTTCGTCAACATTGATGGGCATTGGTGTTCAATCTACGAACGAAGATGGTCAACCACTACGTCAATGCAGGCGGTTAGTGCGACAACATCAGATGGGTCAATGGCGGGGAACATGCCAACACGCAACTGGTTACGACCTAATTTGCGGTAACTGTCGGTATCCACCACGCCATTGGCGCGCAAGATGGCACTGATTGTGTTGGCGTCAACGCCGTCAATATCAATAGTCGCTACAACGTCTGAGCGTTGTGCTGGGTTCGCCACAAATGGTGATGCAAATTCGCGAGCCTCAGCCCATGAGTAGATATTGCGTGCTGATTCAGCGGTGCGTGCTGCTGCCCACGAAAGACCACCATTCGAGTTCAGCCATTTTACTTGTTCATCCAACATGATGAGAGTGGCAAGGGCGGGAGTGTTGTAGGTCTGGTTTGCAACAGAGTTATCTAGTGCAATTGACAAGTCAAGCGACGCGGGCATCCAACGCTTTGTTGCTTTGATTTCACGAATACGTTCAATGGCCGCTGGCGAACATGCTGCCAACCACAAGCCACCATCAGAAGCGAAGCACTTTTGTGGAGCGAAGTAATACACATCAACATTTGCAGGGTCCCACATGAGGCCACCAGCTGCTGAAGTTGCATCAACAACAACGAGGCCGTCTTTCGACGGACGAACTGGAGTCATCGCAACACCTGTTGATGTTTCGTTATGTGGGTATGCGTACACATCGCAACTTGCATCACTTGCAGGTGTTGGGTGAGTGCCGGTATCTGACGTCATTACAACTGGTTCAGCTAAGTGGGGTGCAGCTGCAGATGCTTCTGCGAACTTGGAAGAGAATTCACCGAACACCAAGTGATGACTACGTTCGCGAATAAGACCGAACGTAGCGACATCCCAGAACACAGTCGAGCCGCCGTTGCCCAT
Organism: Ilumatobacteraceae bacterium; assembly: GCA_044341035.1. Taxonomy (GTDB): domain Bacteria; phylum Actinomycetota; class Acidimicrobiia; order Acidimicrobiales; family Ilumatobacteraceae; genus UBA2093. Next base: position 7,301 of record JBIISL010000002.1, read on the forward strand.
AACAATTTCCCAGCCTGCTGGAAGGGAGAACAAGGAAGAGAGGCCGTCTCGTACGGAACCCACGATGTTCTTCACCGGCGCCTGGCGGTGCGAGGTACCCATGACCGAGGTCATGCGGGACATGACTGCCTCGAGCTGCTCAGGGCGGACTTTGGAAGGTCCACACCCAAATCGGCCGTCTAGAGGAAGAAGTTGCTGGGGAATTTTGAAATCGAGTTGGTTCTTATCGCTCACCGTGTAATCCTTTCACTTATGCCTGCTCCACAAGAATTGCGACGTGTATCCGCTCGTCTCGGCGCCATTGCCGAGTCAGCCACTTTGGCGGTCGACGCCAAGGCCAAGGCCCTGAAAGCCCAAGGTCTCAATGTCATCGGCTTCGGAGCCGGCGAGCCAGACTTTGCCACCCCCGACCACATCGTGGAAGCTGCCGTCAAGGCATGTCGCGAAGTGAAGTATCAGCGCTACACGCCAGCTGCGGGCTTGCCGGAATTGCGCGAAGCAGTCGCCGTGAAAACAATGCGCGACAGCGGCTTTGCATGCACGGCAGATCAAGTGCTCATTACGAACGGCGGCAAGCACGCCGTGTTCACCGCATTTGCTGCGCTGTGTGATCCGGGCGACGAAGTTATTTGTCCTGCACCGTTCTGGACCACCTACCCAGAGGCCGTCACATTGGCCGGGGGAGTTCCTGTCATTATCGACACAGAAGAGAAGAACGGTTTCCGTGTCACTGTTGAACAACTAGACAAAGCCCTTACGCCACGAACAAAAGTGTTGCTGTTTGTATCGCCCGATAACCCAAGTGGTTCTGTGTATCCAGAAGCCGAAGTGCGTGCAATTGGTGAATGGGCTGTGAAAAACAAAGTATGGGTTGTTACGGACGAAATTTATGAACACCTCACTTACGGTGATCACAAGTTCACTTCGATGCCTACTCTTGTTCCTGAACTTGCAAACCAGTGCCTGATCGTGAACGGTGTCGCTAAAACGTATGCAATGACTGGCTGGCGTGTTGGCTGGATGATTGGTCCGAAAGATGTCATGAAGGCATCAACAAACTTCCAATCACACGCAACGTCAAACGTTGCCAACGTGTCCCAGGTTGCAGCACTTGCTGCAGTTAGCGGTGATTTGTCTGCGGTGCACATGATGCGTGGAGCATTTGCTCGTCGTGGTGCTTTGATGCACAACATGTTGTCCACCATTCCTGGTGTTACGTGCATGGAACCGCAAGGTGCCTTCTATTGCTTCCCTAACTTTTCTGGCTTGCTGAACCGTGACATAAAGGGAAAAACAGCAAAGAACACAATGGAACTGGCAGACATGATTCTGACTGATGTCAATGTGGCCATCGTTCCGGGTGAAGCATTCGGTGCGCCAGGCTTTGCGCGGTTTTCTTTCGCGCTTGGTGATGCTGATCTTGTCGACGGCATTCAGCGCATCATTGACTACGTGGCATAAACCAACCACACAGAATTGTGTGCTCCCGTATCAGCATCTGCTAAGGTGACAATCAGTGCATCAGTGAAATGATGTGCAGTACTCAATCCAGCGAAGTCCGGCGAAACTCCGGCACTGTCTCGCAACGGTGATGCTGGTCGGAGAAATCCGATCCAGACAAGTCCGGTCGCCTGTTTGTGTATGCGAATAACCGAACCTCGAAGGAAGGGCGGCCCGCGGAGAGTGCAGCGTCAGCTGTTTTCACTGGGACCCACTCTTCTTTCTCCAATCCCTGGAGGAAGAACCATGTCAATTATCAGAATGTCTCGCATGCGAGCACTTACCGCAGCACTTGCTGCCACCCTTGTCCTTGCCGCGTGTGGCAGTGGCAACTCGGCATCAGAAACCACAGTTCCTGAAGTCTCGCTTCGTATCGTTAGCTTGTCGCCAACAGCAACAGAGATGTTGTACGCCATTGGTGCTGGTGACCAAGTTGTTGCTGTTGATTCACTGAGCACATTTCCAGCTGAGGTAGCTGACAAAGTGACAAAGATTTCAGCATATGAGCCAAGTGCAGAAGCAATTCTTGGCTACACACCTGATGTTGTGTTGATTTCAAATGACATGAACAAGATCACTGAACAACTTGAATCGGTTTCCAGTCAGAAAATCACGGTGTGGACTGGAGCTGCTGCAGCATCGTTAGATGATGTCTACAAACAAATTACTGAACTTGGTACCTTGACCGGCCATGACAAAGAGGCTTCGACGTTGATTGAATCAATGAAGTCACGCATTGCTAAGGCAACAGAGAACATCACATCCACTGTGTCGGCGAAGTCGTATTTCTACGAACTAGACAACACCCCGTATTCAGTAACATCGAACACCTTTATTGGTGCATTGTTGAAGCCATTTGGTTTGACGAATATTGCTGATGGTGTAGAGGCTGGAAATGATTACCCGCAACTCAACGCGGAAGCAATTGTTAAGGCAAACCCTTCAATTATTTTTCTCGCTGACACTAAATGCTGCGCAACTAGTGCTGAAGAAGTAGCTAAGCGTCCAGGCTGGGCTGGTATTGATGCTGTGAAGAACAACCACGTCGTAGAACTTGATGATGATGTCGCATCTCGTTGGGGGCCACGCGTCGTCGATTTGGTTGAGCAATTTGCGGCAGCCATCACTGCGCTAGCCACAGCAAGCAATTAGAAAATCCTGATGTCGATTTCAATGAGTATGCGAGGCGAAAGTCGGTGGTGGATTCCTGCTGCTGTCGTTGCACTCGCATGCTCATTGTTGCTTGGCTTAATGATTGGGCCAGCAGGCCCAACGTGGTGGCGTGTACCGCTTGAGTTATTGAATCGCTTGCCTTTTCTTTCTGTCGATAGTGGACTAACGCCGACCGATTGGTCCATCGTGTGGCAAATACGCGCGCCCCGTGTGGTGCTCGCTGCAATTGTGGGCTCAACATTGTCCATTGCTGGTGCCAGTTACCAAGGAGTGTTTCGTAACCCCCTAGTTGACCCGTATCTCTTGGGTGTTGCTGCCGGCGCAGGCCTTGGTGCCACCATCGTGATCACCATCAATCGCTCTGGCACAAGCAGCTGGATTATTGACCCGTTGCCGATGATTGCATTTGGTGGCGGGTTGATTGCAGTTCTCGTCACATATCTACTTGGCACGACTGCAAAGGGCGAACGTAGTTCCACAAGTCTCGTACTTGCTGGCGTTGCAGTTACTTCGTTAGCAACAGCAGCGCAAACATTCCTGTTGCAACGGAACTCTGACGTTGTGCGTCAGGTGTATTCGTGGATTCTTGGTCGGCTATCCAGTGCTACGTGGGGTGACGTTCGTTTGGTGTTGCCATACGTGGTGTTTTCTACAGTTGTGTTGTTGTTACATCGCCGCCTACTTGATGTATTGCGGGTGGGCGATGAAGAGGCAACTGCACTTGGTGTCAACGTGTCGCGTGTTCGTCTAGTTGTTGTTATCGCGGCAACACTTGGTACGGCATCCGTAGTTGCAGTAAGTGGCCTTATTGGTTTTGTCGGCATCATCGTGCCTCACGCGGTTCGTCTAGTCGTCGGTACGTCATATCGACTTGTGCTACCCATTTCTTTGCTTTTCGGCGCTGCATTCTTGATACTCGCCGACATTCCTGGGCGAGTGTTGGATAACCCAGCAGAAACTCCAATCGGTGTTGTCACTGCGTTTCTCGGAGCTCCATTTTTCTTGCTTATTTTGCGTACACGAAAGAATGAACAATGACATCTTTAGCGTTTGATCAGGTCAGAGTTGATTATGCCAAGCGAACTGCGGTGGCTGCGTTTACTGACACGGTGAAACCAGGGGAATGGTTATGCATTATCGGACCGAACGGTGCTGGTAAGTCGTCATTGTTGCGTTCGATTGCTGGTGTCGTTCCGCATTCAGGACGAATCTTGGTTGACGGATCTCCACTCACTGCCCGTTCGTCGCGTCGTCGTGCGCAATTGATTGCGTATGTGCCGCAAGCGCCAGTTTTGCCATCTGGCATGACGGGTGCAGAGTACGTACTTCTTGGTCGCAACCCTTTTGTTACACATTTCGGTCGCGAATCAGAACTTGATCACTCGATGGTTGACGATGTTATTGATCGCCTCGATTTGGCCAAACTTGCAACACGTGATGTCGACACGTTGTCGGGAGGCGAGCGTCAGCGTTTAGTAATCGCTCGTGCCATCGCGCAGGAAGCTCCTATTTTGTTGCTTGATGAACCGACGGCGGCTCTTGACATCGGACATCAACAACAGGCGCTAGAGCTAGTAGACAAATTGCGTCGTGAGCACGGACTCACAGTTGTCTCTGCAATGCATGACCTCACGTTGGCCGGGATTTATTCGGATCGATTGATTCTGATGCACGCTGGTCATGTGGTGGCACATGGCCCCGCCCAAGATGTTCTTCGTCCAGAGACTTTGGGCGAGTTCTATGGCGTTTCCGTGCGTGTGCACCGAGAAGATGACGGCACCATCATTGTTGTGCCAAACCGCACAACATCTTTCTGATTGAGGGGCAAACTGCTGTCGTAGTACGGTCGTATTGTGCCTCGCCCCTTAGATCCACGTCTGCTTGATTCATGTGTTGAAGGCGTGGCGGCTACTCATCAACGTCTGTTGGAAGTTGTTGACTCATTAGCTTCGGAGCAGTTCGCAGCTCCATCGTCATTGCCAGGTTGGAACAGAACAACACTGATTGGTCATCTCACTATGAATGCCCGCAGTTATATGCACCTTCTTACTTGTGCAGGCAGGGGAGAAGTTGGCGATCAATATCCGGGTGGAGCGGAGGCTCGTAATGCTGGTATTAACGAAGCATCGCGATGGAGCCCGGAACGGGCAACCAAAGAATTACGCAAAACCGTGTACATGCTTGAAGGCGCATGGGCTGGTGCAACAAATGACATGTGGAATGGAACTGGAACGGTCGTTTCAGGGTCTGTAATTGCAATGCATGATGTTCCATTTCTTCGTTGGCGTGAATGCGTTATTCATCTCACGGATCTTGATGTTGGTATTGGGTACGACCAATGGCCTGACTTGTATGTTCGCCTCGAACTAGAGCGACAGAAAATGGCGTGGGCTGCCAGTCATCCAATGGGGCTCACTCAAATTCCACAAGCTGCGCTGAAACTAAATGAGAAACACCGACTTGCATGGTTGCTACAACGTGCAGATGTTGAAGGTCTTCCAAAGGGTCCCGGATTATGAGACTTCGTACCCCTCGTCGATTATTTGGAGCAGTGATTGCAAGCACAGTTCTCGTATTGACTTTCATTCCCGGAATTGCCAGCGCACATGCGATTCTTGAATCATCTAGCCCTGAACCTTCTGCACTTCTCGCGTCTTCACCCAAAGAAATTCTTCTGGATTTTGATGAACAAGTTGAATCCACACTGGGCGATATCCGTGTCTATGACTCTGAACAACGCGAGATCACTATCAAGAAGACTGTGCGTTCATCGACTGACGCATCAGTAGTCACGGCGGAAGTACCCACACTAAAGAACGGTGTCTATGTAGTTGTATGGCGTGTAGTTAGCGCTGATGGCCATCCGGTCTCCGGCGCGTTCCCTTTTGAGATAGGTACGAGGTCAACTGGCACAAGCGCGGCGCTATTAGAGGAAATCCTGAATCGAACTGAGACAACTTCGCCTCTTGGAAATCCCATGTCGATTCTCCGGTTGCTTGGTTTTCTCGGGTTGATCCTTCTTATTGGCTGTGTTTCGTTGTTGTGGCGGTCATCTCTATTAGGTAATGCCCGTGTGCGCAAAACATTGCGGTATTCCTCTGTATTTATTGCTGTTTCATCACTTGGTTTGTTATTGATGCAAGGCCCGTACACGGCTGGGAAATCATGGGGATCATTGTTTGATTCCGTCTTGATTGGCGATGTGATGCAAACTCGTTTGGGGCTCGCATTGTTCGTGCGTGCTATTTGTGCATTTGCTTGGGGTGTAATCGCTCTCACAGCATCGGCGTCAGTGAGCAGTCGTTGGCGTAATGGTGTCATTGTTATTGCCGTAGTCACCATTGCAACGTTCGCCACAAGTGGGCACCAGAGTGCAGGAACATTGCCTGCTGTATTTGTCCCATTAGACATGGTTCACCTTGCGGCAATTTCAACATGGGTCGGTGCACTGCTTGTCCTCGCCATCATCTATCGAGATAACGATGTCGAAAATGAAGCAAAGAGATTTTCTCAAATGGCAACATGGTCGATGCCATTGGTTGTTGTAACCGGTGTTGTGCAGGGACTTCATTTAATGGGTGGCATTAGCAGCATCACGCAGTCGAATTTTGGGAAGTTGTTATTACTAAAGACTCTTCTGGTTGCGTGTGTTGTTTTGCTTGGCTCTAAAGCTCGCGGCCAATTGCAACTGGGTGGATTCTCGTCGATTGCAAGGATCATCAGATGGGAATCAACCGTGGTTGTCTTGGTTCTTGCTGTCACTTCGCTAATGGTGGCGCAATCACCGAATTCAACAACACCATCATCGGTTTCGTTCGGTGCCACAAAGGTACAAAACGGCATCGTCGCCGAGTTAACAGTGGTTCCCGCCGTGGTCGGCACTGCAGAAGTGCACGTGATTCTCACACCACCAGGTGGATCACTAACACCAGCAGATTCAGTAACAGTGCAATTCGACCTGCCGTCTCGCAGTATTCCCCCAATTCCTGTGACTATGACAGAGATAGGGCCAAATCACTGGATTGGCATTGTGCAATTTCCTTTTTCGGGTGCATGGAATATGAATACGCGCGTATCACCGGCACCAAACCAAACTCTCCTGTTTACAACTGCTGTATCAGTGCAGGATTAGAGCGTTCGCACCACGATGTGGTGTGGCATTGCGGTAGGTCCATCAATGAATCCGGCACCAGTTGAAACAAACCCAAGACGCTCATAGAAACCCATTGCACTATCGCGCGCTCGCGCCCAAACAATTGCTACACCTCGTTCATTAGCTAGTGCAACCCCGGCATCAATCAGTAACGCACCAAGACCAGCGCCCTGAAGGCTGTCCGCAACAGCCATTCCTTTTAGCTGCATTGCAGTTACGCCATGTTTCTCTGGGCATTCCTTCATGAACCATGATGACGTGGCTACGGCATTGCCATCATGAATGATTCCGAGATGCACAACTTCCGGGTAAGCGTCTTCAGGGTAGTTGCACTCTGTTGCAGGGGTCCCTTTACGTAATACAGCAACACGTAGTTGCATGATGTCGTCCAATGCGACTTGAGAAACTACATATGTCACGGTTGTACTGATGCAACGTGAACAGCATTGCCATTGACTCGAGCACTTCGGTACATCGCCTCCACAATACGGTGTGCTTCCAACGCAATGGAGAAGTCAGGGAAACCTGGTGTGCCATCAGTTGCCGCTTTAACGAATGCACCATCAGGGTTTGCATCACCAATTGCTAATGGCGCCGTCTTCTCCATCAACTCTGTGCCTTCTAGTGAACCAGTTGTTCCGTCAGCATTGCTCCAAGTGACGGGGCCAAACCAGTCGTCGCCTGCAATAACAACTGTGCGGTATTCGCAAAAAACTTCGACGTTGCGCAGGCTTGGGCGTGACAAGTTGTCATGCCAAATAGTTGTCAATGTTCCGACAGCACCATTTGCAAATCCAATCGATGCTGCAACAACATCTTCAATTCCTTCAATGCCGTGTCGGTACGTAGCCCGTGCGCTGACAGACTCAACATCACCGATGAGAAAGCGCAACATGTCAACATCATGAATGCTGTGTTCTAGCAGTGTTCCAGCACCAGCTTTTGTGACATCTCCGCGCCATGTTGATTTGTAGTGCCCTTGCACCGGAATGAACTGGTCATCACGAAACACCACTGCCATTGGTGCGCCAGCTGAAGGATCTGAAATGAGTTCCCTTGCCCACAAATAGGCAGGGGAGCGTCGCAGAATTAGCCCGCACTGGTGTGTCAACCCACTGGCAGTAGCTGCAAAGTGCATTTCAGATGCCTCGCGTAAACCAATACTCAACGGCTTCTCACAGAAGAATGGTTTTCCTGCTGCAATGCATTTTTCGACAAGTGATTGATGTTCGCTCGTCCATGTACAGATGTACACCATGTCGCTTGATGCGATGACTTCATCTGCCGATGCCATCACAGTGCTGCCCGATGCCTGTGCAAAAGCGGCTGCCCGTTCTGAATCAATATCGAAACATCCACCGCGAGTCATAGGCACGCCACTGATCTTCAGCATCTTTGAATGAAAGGTAGCGATATGGCCAGTACCGACAAAGCCAACAATGGGGAGATCTGTTGAAGACGCCACGGAGTGAATTCTAGTTACGGAATTAGTAGCACTCGACCGAATGCTTTGCGGCTTTCGATGTGACGGTGTGCGTCTGCTGCTTCAGACAACGGGAACGCGGAGTCAATAACCACAGTGAGTTCCTTCTTTGCGATACGCGCAATGAGGCTGTCAATCATGGGGTGTGTACGTGTCGGGTTCATGGCCATTTCGGCACCAAGAAAAACTCCGGTGATTGAGGCATTCTTCTGCATGATTGGCCAAATCTCTGGTGCTTTTTCTTCGCGACCTGCACGACCAACCCAACTAATGCGGCCACGGTACGCCAACATGGCAACGCTGCCCTCCAAGGTGGATCCACCTACGGAGTCAACCACCAAGTCCACGCCTGCACCATTTGTCAGTGACAACACTTCTTTAGCTGCGTCAACCTTTGTGTAGTTGATGCCATGGTCAAGTCCGTATTCTTTCAAACGCTCAAGGCGCTCATCACTTGATGCTGTTGCGAACACTGTCGCGCCTGCAGCTTTTGCTAATTGAATAGCTGCAAGGCCAACACCGCTGGCACCAGCCTGAATAAGAACTGATTCTCCAGCTTTCAACCGACCGAATTCAAACAAGCAATCGTCAGCTGTACCGAATTCAATTGGTATTCCTGCAGCTTCTTGTAATGGAAGACCTGCTGGCACTGCCCACACGGCAGCGGCCGGAACACTGATGACTTCAGCATGTGATCCGAATCCCATTGTGGCAACAACTGGTTGTCCCTTTGTAAATGCGGTGACGCCTTCGCCAACTTCGCGCACAATGCCCGCGGCTTGATATCCGACGATGTGCGGCTTGGTAGCAAGTGCACCGCCAGTTCTGTTGAGTGTGTCACCACCCTGAATTGCAATTACAGCAACATCAATCAAAACTCCGCCTGGGCGTAATTGTGGCTCTGCCACGTCTTCGTACTTCAGGACCTCAGGTCCGCCAGTCTGGTAATAAACAGCAGCTTTCATACACGTGACGCTACTAGTCACCACAGATTTACGGTCTATTGGGTAATGCGCAGTTGAGACAGAACTCAGACGGTGAGAGGCTTTGCAAGACGCAGTGTTGCGAGTTCTGCAGGGGCAGAGAGACCGGCCAGCGCAATGTCGTAATCAGGCAACTCATAAACGTCGCCATCGTCGGTAATCATGATGAACCTGTCGAAGTTGGCGAGGAATGTGCGGTCATGGCTCACTGCAATCACAGTGCCTTCGAAACCTTCAATTGCGCGCTCGAGAGCTTCAGACGAATCTATATCAAGGTTGTCAGTGGGCTCATCAAGTAACAACACGTTATGGCCAGCAAGTTCGAGGCTCAAAATTTCAAGACGTGCTTTTTGACCGCCGGAAAGTGTTTGAAATTCCTGGCGTGCATTGTTGCGTAGGCCGTAGCGGGCGAGTGCCCCCATTGATTTCTGCTCATCGGACAATCTGTCGCGAACAATCTCAATGCACTCACGCCCGTGGAACTCTGGTCTGTCGTTCACTTGGTTGAACATGCCGACAGAAGTACGTGGCCCAAACGTGATGTCGCCCGTAAGGCCTTCTGCTTTGCCATTCAACGCGTTGAGGAGATGAGTCTTTCCAGTTCCGTTCGGGCCAATGAGGCCGAGCCGTTCCCCAAAATGCACTTCATCAGAAAAGGGCATGAACAGTTCACCAATGGCAACGGACTCAAACTTCACGACTCGACGAGCAGAGTCGGCACCTCGGAACCGAACATAAATCTGTTGGTCTGCAACTGGCGGAGGAGGTGGCCCGGCCTTCACAAACTTTTCCCAACGCGTTTCTGCACCATTGGCTTTCGTTGCGTTCTTGAAGTTCTGTGCCGCACGTTGCTTCATGATTTTCATGTGATGAAACAGTCGGCGCTCTTCATCGTTCCATCGCTTTAGGTCGTCACCTAACAATTCTTGACGCTTCTGTCGAGCTTCAGGGAAGGTGACATACGAACCACCATGCACCCACGCACCTGAACCTTCGACAGCAATGATTTTTGTTGCTACGCGTTCCAACAATGTGCGGTCGTGGCTCACCATCAAGATCGTGCTCTTGCACGCCTTGATTTGTTCTTCTAGCCAGCCACGAGTCGGAATGTCGAGGTAGTTGTCTGGTTCGTCAAGGAACAAAACGTCAGCACCAGATGTCAATAACAGGTCAAGAACTAGACGCTTGCGTTCTCCGCCAGATAACTGGCTCACAAGACGAGTCGCAAAGTTGTCAACGGGTGTCTTCACACTGCGTTGCGCTGATGCTGCCCACTGGGTCTCAAGGTCATATCCACCAAGGTCGCCCCAGTCGCCAAGTGCTTCTGCATATTTCATGCCGTCGTCTTCGCCACTCATCATTGCTTTTTCAGCAGCGAACAGTTTCTTGCCGGCTTCGCGCAGTGCAGTTGGTGCAACTTCAATCAGCATGTCGCGCAAACTGTCATCTGGTCGGCTCATGCCAACGTCCTGAGTCATCTGCAGGAATGTGCCACCAATGCTGAACTCGCCATCATCTGCTTCATACTGGCCAGTGAGAATCTTCAGGATGGTTGATTTACCAACACCATTAGGACCAACGATTGCTGCGTGCTCACCGGGGGAGACTCCAAAGCTGACATCGAAGAACAATTGGTCAGCACCAGGAGGCGAATAGGCCAATTCAGATACGACAATGCTGCTCACCACTCCATTGTGGTGGGAGGGGCATCTGCCTCAAACTAAATATATCTGTACAGGTATATTAGATGTATGGCTAAAGAGGTGTATTCCCGCAATCTGATTCATACGGCACGAGTGCAGGCTGGTCTAACCCAAGCCGAACTAGCCCGAATAGGTAAAACGAGTCAGGCTGCAATTTCTGCATATGAATCTGGCAAGAGATCTCCATCTGTTGAAACTCTCTCGAGACTTATTCGGGTAACAGGAATGGAATTGCGAATGCGACTTTCAGAACCCGACACTCATGACGCATCGCGTAAGTCAGCAGAAAAAATCCTGCCCCGCGCTCAGGTTCGTGCACACATAACTCGCGAAGGAAAGCGAATTAGTGCACATGGTCGAGGTTCCAAGACTTGATATCCAAAAACTGTTTGAGGAATTAGAAAAAGAGAAAGTTCAATATGTCGTTATCGGTGGAATTGCAGCTCAACAATTAGGCCTACCGGTTCCCGCCACAGTTGATTTAGATATAACACCGAAACGATCGGCAGAGAATTATCGAAGTCTTTCTCGCTTCTTTGAGAATGTAGGAGCGGCCCTGTTTACTGCTGAAGATGGTGGCACCTGGTTTCCCTATCATCTCCTTGAAAATTGGAGCCAATACAGCACTCTTCACTTACTCACAAGATTTGGACTACTTGATCTTGTCTTTTCACCAGAAGGTGCCCCATCTGGTTATTCAGAACTGGCTCCTAATTCTCAAGTGCTTACTATGGAGTTGCTGAAGATTCGCTTGATAACAGAAAAGCAATGGGTTGCCCTAAAAGTTGCAGCTGGTCGCGAGAAAGATATTGAGCACTTGTCTATGTATTACAAAGACAGAAACGAGAACTAGCTTCCTAGTTCCTCGGTGAGTTCTAACCACTGCGTTTCGAGTGATTCAATTGCTGTCTGTAGTGCTGCGAGTTCTTCGCCCAATGCGGCAAGTTTCTTATGGTCGTTTCCGGCATCAGCGATGTCTTGATACAACGCTGTCTGGCGAGCCGTGCGCTTCGTCATATCTTTTTCAACGTTGGCAATCAGTCTGTTCAGTGTGCTTGGGCTACGTGATGACTTCTGCTTGGCAGGTTTGGTCGCAGACGAGCGCTGGTTCGGAGCAGAACGCGGTGTAGTTGCGCGCGCTGATCGCTGTTGTAGCCATGTTGCAACTCCACCGGGCACCAATGCTGCGCCACCTTCGCCGTCGAGCGCCAAAATCTCTTCCACAGTGCGGTCAATAAATGCACGGTCGTGACTGACAACCACAACAATGCCTGGCCAGTCGTCAAGGTAATCCTCGAGGGCACGCAAAGTGTCAAGGTCAAGGTCGTTCGTTGGTTCATCCAACAACAACACGTTGGGTTGTTCAATCAGTGTGAGCAGTAATTGCAAACGGCGACGTTCTCCACCAGACAATGTGCTTAATGGCGCGAACTGTGCATCACCATCAAACCAGAATCTCTTCATCAAGTTGAGGTCTTCTACTGAAGGAGAGCCTTTGTCGCCTGCAACAACATCACGCACTCGTTTTGATAAGTCGAGTTCTTTACCCAACTGGTCGTAGTAGCCCACCAATACCGTTTTCCCAATATCAATGGTGCCAACGGTGGGGGTGAGCCGACCAGCAATCATGTCGAGCAATGTGCTCTTACCCGCGCCGTTTGGCCCAACAATTCCTAAACGGTCACCCGGTTCCAGTGCATGATCAAATGCGTGCAGTACTTCATGACCATCTGGCCATGTGAAGCCCACGCCAAGCATTTCGATTCCTTTTGAACCAAGTCGCTTGCTTCCGAGGTCTAGGCCCAATTCGCCTTGTCGTGCTGGGCCGTCTGGTTTATTTGCAATCAGCGCTTCAGCAGCTGCAATACGTGCTTTTGGTTTTGCAGTTCGTGCAGGTGCACCACGGCGCAACCATGCAAGTTCCTTCTTTGCAGCGTTCTTGCGTACTTGCTCTGCTGTTGCGGAGTTCTCTTCACGTTCGGCGCGAGCAGCTAGGTACGCCGCGTAACCAGACCCGGCGTTTTCGCCAGCAGGAATATGCAAGTACGCATGTCCGCGATCTATTTCCAATACTCGGTTTGTAACACGGTCAAGAACATGACGGTCGTGCGTAACAATGGCAAGTCCACCAGGGAAACGCGCGAGCGTCTCTTCAAGGAAACCAATTGCGTCAAGATCTAAATGGTTGGTTGGCTCGTCAAGAATGAGACAGTCCCATTCACCCGCTAGAAGACGGGCCAATGCAACACGCTTTAACTGTCCACCAGATAGTTCGCGCGTATCGGCTTCCACCATGTCGCCCATGCCAAGTTTGTCCAGCATTGCTTCGCCTTGCCAGCCACCACCCACTGCATCGCGCACGGTTCCATTCGGCAACACTGGCAATTGTGGCAACACGCCAATGCGCGCTCCACGGCCAGTTCGCACTACACCAGCGTCAGGTCGCAATTCGCCAGACAAAATGCGAAACAGTGTGCTCTTGCCGCAACCATTGAGACCAACAACACCCAATCGGTCGCCAGTGCTCAACGTAATGGAGACATCTTCGAACAAGGGACGACCAGGACGAGACGCCTTGAGTCCTTCAGCATCAATCAGAATCATGTCAGTCCCGACTGCCCGCAAGAATTGGAATCAATGTGAGTGCAGGTTCGTCCGCTTCAAGGCGTTGCAACCTGTATTTACTTTGGAACAGCGCAACAAGTTCGCCATCGCTACGACGCAAGATACGAATGCCACCAATTTCGCGTAAGCGCGGAATTGATTCCTTGTCGGTTATGCGAATCGCTTGATAATCAGCATTCAAAATTTCAGCCGGTGCGTTGAATTCATGCTGCAAACGATGAGCCAATACTTCAAACTGCAATTGACCAACGGCGGCAAGCACAGGGTCGGCGTCGCCCATGTCTGGATCGCGCAACACCTGCACAACACCTTCTTCGTCAAGCTGTTGCATGCCGCGACGGAACTGTTTGAACTTTGAAGAATCAAGTGGGCGAGCAGTAGCAAACACTTCAGGTGCAAAACGGGGCAGGGCGGGGAACGACACTGCTTTTCCTGCATGCAATGTGTCACCGATCTGTAAACCAGCCGTGTTGATGAGGCCAATCACATCCCCAGGGAACGCTTCTTCAATTGTCTCGCGTTCTGAACCGAATGCAGTGGTTGCATACTTCGTACCGACGTTCTTTGCGGTGCGTGCACAATCAACATCCATTCCACGCTCAAACTTCCCTGAACAAATTCGTGCAAAGGCAATTCGGTCACGGTGGTTTGGGTCCATGTTGGCCTGAATCTTGAAGATGAACGCCGCAAACTCTGCTTCAAGTGGGCGATGGTCACCGTCAACGTCTTTACGCGGTGCAGGAGCGGGGGCAAGATCGACAACTGCGTCGAGAAGCATTTGCACACCAAAGTTAGTGATTGCAGAACCCACAAATACTGGGGTGCTCTCGCCAGCAAGGAAACTTTCAATATCGACATCGGCACCAATGGCATCGAGAAGTCCACATCCATCGAGCGCTTGCTTCCAAGCAGGGCCTTCGTCGATTGCTGCCTGTTCTGGGCTCACAATTTCTTCTGGTGCAATTGATGAACCGCGTGCAACACGAGTGAACCGTACGAAGTCACCGGTACGACGATCAATAACCCCCCGGAAATCACCAGACTGACCAACAGGCCACGTAACAGGAGTGGGGCGCAAACCAATTTGTTGTTCTACTTCGTCTAACAATTCCAACGGATCACGGCCAGGTCTGTCGTACTTATTGAAGAATGTAATTACGGGAAGGTTTTGCGCACGGCATACTTCAAATAGTTTTAATGTCTGAGGTTCAATACCTTTGGCAACGTCGAGCACCATGATGACTGCATCAACTGCAGACAACACGCGGTAGGTGTCTTCAGAAAAGTCGCGGTGACCAGGGGTGTCGAGCAAATTGAACACACAATCGCGATAGGGGAACTGCAACACAGTCGATGAAATAGAGATTCCGCGCTGGCGTTCCATCGCCATCCAGTCAGACGTGGCGGCACGTCTGTCGCCTCGGGCTTTTACTGCGCCGCCGGTCTGGATAGCGCCTGCATAAAGGAGGAATTTCTCGGTGAGGGTGGTCTTTCCTGCGTCAGGGTGAGAAATAATGGCAAATGTGCGCCGAGTGGCCGCTTCGCTCAAGATTTCAGGTGATTCAGACACTCAAAGAGCCTACGGGCGTTGGGGGAAAGTGACCCATCTGAGGGTCACTACAATTTTCGCCATGGCAAAGAACACCTCGGTAATGATGCAGGCAAGCGTGGCGCCTCAGCCGCTGCCACCAATCGACTCCGTTCGAATCAAAACACAAAAACCGCTACCCGAAACTGAACGCACTTCGAAGATTCATAATCTCACCTTCGAAGGTGGTGGAGCAAAGGGTTACTGCTATATCGGTGCGCTGCAAGTGTTGGAAGAAAAAGGTATTTACCCACACAATATTCAGCGCGTAGCAGGTACAAGTGTCGGAAGCATGTTTGCATTGCTGGCAGCAACCGGGTGTTCTACCGAGTACATGTTGGAGAAAGTACCGGCAGATTTTGAATCAGTTGCCAAAGATGGCTCAGGCGGTCAGTTCCGATCGTTTGCTCGTGCTGCTCGGCGGCGCGGCATGCACCCAGGCCAGAAGTTGTATGACTTTCTGGGGTCAATCTTGGAAGACACAACGGGAAGTGCGGACATTACATTTGCTCAGCTGTACGAGCGTTGTGGCCGTGAACTGTGCATTCCTGTTACGAATGTCTCGCGCATGATGACGGAATACTGTCACATCAAGACAACGCCAAACATGCCGGTTCGAGTTGCGACGCGTATGTCTATGTCTTTGCCCGTGATGTTGCAACCCATCAACCTTGTTTCCGGGCTTGATCGTGTTCTCAATACCGAACCTGAGGTCTATGTTGATGGTGGTTTGTTGTGCAACAACCCGATTCATGTGTTCGATGGTTGGTGGTTGTCGATGGATCCGAAGGATTCGTTCCTGCGTCGTATGCGTCCACTGGAACATGCGAGCGAGCACTACCCACGTTCGTCACGCTTCACTCCAAACAATCCACATACTCTCGGGTTCACATTGGTGTCGGCAGACGAGGCGGACATCACACGAGGCTGGATGGATCAAGCGGCAACACCAACTCGCCCCAATACGAAGACGGCACTTGCATTTACCGAGAAGGAAATCGAAAAAGCCAAAGGCCACCAGATGCAAAAGCCAGTACAGAAGCTGCTCGACCATTTTGATGCGTTTGACACCAATGCTGATGGTCGTATCACGCGTGCAGAATTGAATGCCGCAATTGCTAGCGGTGGACTCAGCACTGACGAACTCACAACAATCTTTGGAACAACTTCACCAGACCAAATTTTTGATCGTATGAACGTGGCAGGTGATGACGCAATTGATTTCGGAGAAGTACTGGCATTCCTCGAATCGATCGGGCTTGATGTCACCACGCAATTGGTCGGGTTTCCTGCTCGTCCGCCGAAGAACATGTTGGAGTTTGCCCTGAACATGCTGGAAGCGGTAACCCGTGATCTCACGCGGG
Source organism: Ilumatobacteraceae bacterium (assembly GCA_044341035.1). GTDB lineage: Bacteria > Actinomycetota > Acidimicrobiia > Acidimicrobiales > Ilumatobacteraceae > UBA2093. The sequence continues at coordinate 23,873 of JBIISL010000002.1, forward strand.
CTAATCAGGGTCTTGGGGACCGTGACCGAATCGTTCCGATTGATACTGACTATGTGGGAACCACCACTTTTGATTTAGTGCAGGATGATCTCGATTTCATGGTTGATTCGGGACGCAACCACACCAAGGCCTTTCTTAGCCATCACCGCTAATCTTGCGAGATGAGTAAGCACGTAGAGCAACTTCTTGACCAAATGTCACTAGCCGAGCAGGTCTCCTTGCTGGCTGGTCGCAATATGTGGAACACGGTGCCAAACGATCGCATTGGGTTAGAAAAGATGCGGGTCAGTGATGGTCCTGGTGGAGTTCGTGGAAGCAAGTTCGACGGGCCATCGTCTATGAACGTGCCGTGCGGAACTGCAATTGCAGCATCATGGGATACAGCGCTTGTGCGCGAGATTGGTGAGTTGTTAGGCAGAGAAGTAGTTGCAAAGGGTGCACGTGTTCATCTTGCCCCTACTATCAACTTGCATCGCACCCCAATTGGTGGTCGCAACTTTGAATGCATGAGTGAAGACCCGTATCTCACTGCAATTACTGCTCGCGAATATGTCTTGGGCGTGCAATCGCAAGGCGTTGCTAGCTGCATCAAGCATTTCGTGGGTAATGACACAGAATTTGAACGCATGACCATTGATTCTCAGATTGATGAGCGCACACTGCGTGAGATGTACTTGTTGCCCTTTGAACATGCAGTTCGTGATGCTCAGGTCATGTCAATCATGACTAGTTATAACCGAATCAACGGCCCGTACGCTGCGGATTCCACATGGCTACTGCGTGATGTGTTGCGTGGAGAGTGGAACTTTGATGGCATGGTAGTTAGCGACTGGTTTGGTCTTCATTCAACTGTTGAAGGTGTAGTGGCTGGGCTAGACCTTGAGATGCCGGGCCCAACATTGCATCGCGGAGATGCACTAGTTGCAGCCGTAGAGCGCGGCGAAGTTTCCGCAGATCTTGTTCGTGACTGCGCACGCAACATTCTGAATCTGATGGAACGTACGGGTGGAACGGATGTGCCGCCCGTACCAGAAATTTCTCGCACAGATGCCGATGACATGGCGACTCTGCGTCGCGCCTCATCATCAGCGATGGTGTTGTTGCGAAATGAGAGCATCGGTGACGCCCCAGTGTTGCCACTTGATGTGCGAGGCGTAACTTCAATCGCAGTTCTCGGGCCGAATGCTTCACGCGGCATGGTTCAGGGCGGCGGAAGTGCTCATGTAACTCCCACTCGTGAATCACACCCACTTGATGCAATAACAGAGCGTCTCGGTTCCTCTGTACGCATTGAACACTCAGCGGGTTGCAATATAAATAAAAAGTTGCCAGAGATTGATGCACGACTTCTACAAAATGTTTCCCTTGACTATTACCGTGACCCGGCGGAACTTGATGATGCAAAATCAGTCCCCGCAGAGTCGGGAACTACTGGTGTATTCCGACTTATTTGGGCAGGCGATCCGCTGAATCGGCGTGAACCTAACTTCGCTTTTGGTGCGCGCCTGGCAGCACAATTGACTCCTGATCAGACTGGTGAATGGGTATTTAGCATCGAATCAGTTGCGCCAGTACGCGTCATCATTGACGGTGTAATTGTTCTTGACAATGCAGATGTTCCTGCAGGCGGATCTTTTTTCGGAATGGGCAAGCCCGAAACTCTCGTCACAATCAATTTGGAAGCAGGGCGTACATATTCGTTCGTTATAGAACTTCGCCACACACCTACTGGTGCAGGCTTGAGCGGTTTGACAATCGGAGCAATGGGGCCGCAACTTGAAAACATGATGGAGGAAGCAATCTCCATTGCTGCCTCGTGCGATGTAAGCATCGTGGTCGTCGGTACAAACGACGACTGGGAAAGCGAAGGTTGGGATCGCGACACGATTGCGTTGCCAGGTGAACAGGACGAATTGGTTTTTGAAGTAGCAAAGGTCAGCAAGCGCACCATCGTTGTCGTTAATGCCGGATCTCCAGTATCGATGCCGTGGCTAGATGATGTTGAAGCCGTTATCTATGCATGGTTCCCGGGACAAGAGTTTGGTGATGCATTAGTTGATCTATTGGTGGGCGATGTTGAACCATCAGGACGCCTTCCCGTCACTCTTCCTCGACGACTTGAAGACACGCCAGCATTCGAACACCACCCTGGACGCAATGGTGTTGCCAAATACCTTGAGGGTCGACTGATCGGATACCGGTGGTATGACACTGTTGGCCGTGAGCCGATGTTCCCATTCGGATTTGGTCTTGGTTACGCAGACGTCAAAATCATTGATGCCTCGAAATCAGGTACTCATGGTGTTGATGTAGCAGTCAGAAACGAGTCGGCACGTGCTGGTGTGCAGGTAATACAGGTGTATGCACATCGCAAAGACCGTAATGGGCTTCCTAGTGATGAGCCCGACCAAAAATTAGTCGGCTATTCACGAGTGAAAGTGGCTGCAAATGGCACCACCATGTTGCACATTGATCTTGACCCAGACGCATACCGCATGTGGGACACCGAAACCTCTGCGTGGACTCAGTGGACTGGCAATATTGAACTACGCGTTGGTACAAGCTCACGCCACATTGCGCATCGCATCGCGATCACGTTGTAAAACTTACGCCGGCAATATTGCACGGCGCACAGGTCGATCCCAACCAGGTTGTCCTGTTGGTTTCGGACTCGGCCACATGCCGGGACCCATTTCCAAAATGCCGTGGTGTGTTGAGTAATCTCCGAGCAGGTTCAGGAAGGGCACTGCATCGAAATGTTCAGGTCCGTGAACACCTGTTGCTTTCCAATCACCCTTTGCTAACAACTCAAGAGCTACTACTGGGCACACTGCTGTTTGCCACAGCACCGCTTGAGAGCCCCACTCGCGCATTGTGGTTTCGTTATCTGCAACGTGGTACAGGTACACCTCACGTGGGGCACCGTCGTATATGCCACGTACCCATGTGCCGGCACATGTCTTTCCGTGCATGAGGTGACCAAGTTTTGCAGGGTTCGGCAATACTGCTGCCAGTACGTCACGTGGAGACACGGACGCATTGCCAACTTGAATCTTTTCTTTCGAATCAAGACCCAAATACGCAAAAGTTTTCAACCAGTCAATGAATTCGGCACCAAGACCATATTTGAATGTGACGCGACTGCAATCCACCTCGCGCGGAATCAGAAGAACTTCTTCATGTTCTACGTTTACGCATTCAACAGGGCCGATGCCGGCAGGGAAGTGAAACACTTCTGGCTCACTAAAGCAATCTGTGGTGTACAAACCGCGATCCTTCTCCCACACAATCGGCGGGTTCAGACATTCTTCAATGGTGGTCCAAATAGAAAATGTTGGCGCAAAGTCGTATCCATCAATTGACAAGTTGGATCCGTCGCGCACTCCCATTTCATGTACTTCGTCAAACAAATGATCTGCGGCGTATCGAGCAAAGATGTCGCTAAGCCCTGGTTCAACGCCCATGCCAACTAGTGCAAGTAAGCCACGCTCTTTCCATTCGTCGTGAGCCGCCAATTGTGCATGTCCCAACGTGATGCCCACTTCTTCGTATGGGTTTGTCGGGTGAGGCTCGCTTAGGTTCATAGCCATGTCTAGGTAGTTGCACTTCGCAGTAAAACATGCCTCAAAAATTGGCTCATTAAATCGCGGGTCACAAGCGTTAATCACGATGTCTGCTTTGGTGCGAGTAATCAGCGCGATAAGTGCTTTCACATCGCCAGCATCAACTGTTTCTGCAGAGAATTTCCCAGGATCATCAAGCTCGGCCACCGCTTGTTCCGCGCGCTCCCGCGAAATGTCGGCCAACACAAAGGAGTCAAAGAACCCCCGAGTCTCAGCAATAGAGGCCATTGAGGCCCCAACTCCACCAGCTCCCACGACGAGGATATTCATGATACTTCCAGCACTATGCACACGTGATTGTGTGATTTCAATGTTGGTCTAGGTTACCCCAGCCCCTTGATCAGATTTGGCCACCGAGATGAACAGCAAGATCTTCAATGAATTGACGTTGAGTTCCCGCTTCGGGCCCAGCCATTGGGCGATGTTCGCGTATGTGTGCGAGTGCATCATTGGAATTCATTCCCAACATCATCAATAGGGCGGTACCCGTAGTACCAGCTCTGCCAATTCCAGCTGCGCAGTGCACTACAAGAGATTGCCCATTAATGAGGTAGTCAGTCAACATCGATACAAAATCATAAATTTCATCGAATTCGGGGTATGACAAATCGTCAATGGGGTTCCATATTCCGCGTGCCCCAGCGTGCATTTGGTGCCATTCGACATATGTGGGGTATCTGTCAGTTAGTTCGTGTTCTTGCACCAGGCAAACGGCAATGGCGTCGTCACACTCAGCTAAAACTTCTTCAACGTTTGGGCCGATGTAATGCTTGCCGCATAGGAAGAGTCGTCCTGTTGCCGTTGGCAGTGGAATTTCATGAATGCCACCATTGGTATTGAATGGTTGATTCATGGAGTGACTACATATTCAGACTGATCAAAGTCGTGCGTCATTTTCCAGTAATCAACGAATCGCCAGGGCATTGGTGAAAAGACCCTGCCTTGTGCATTGCGGTACCAACTGTGTAATCCAGGGTGTGACCACACCAATTCATTGTGTTCATCATCAATACGTTCGTTATATTCATCGTGCACAGCGGTGAGCACTTCAAGGCTTGTTATGTTTTGCTCGACCATTGACACAAGGCAGTCTGAGATGTATCGCATGGCACATTCAGCTTGGAAGATAATGCTGCCTCCGTGTGCAACAAAAGTATTTGGGCCTACCAACATAAACATGTTCGGATAATCAGGAACCGTGATGCCAAGGTATGCCTTTGGGTTATCTGTGCTCCACACCTCACGCAATGCTGTTCCGGATTTGCCACGTATGTCAATTGGGGAAAGAAGGTTTCCAGCTTGAAAACCGGTGGCAAGGATGATCACATCAAAATCAGCTGAAGTCCCTGATGCATCAACAATTCCAGTAGCACTGATGTGGTCAACTGCTTCGGGAACAAGGTGCACACTGTTGCGTCGCAGGGTAGGAAACCATTCGTTATCGACCAACATTCGTTTTCCATATGGGGGATATGTAGGTAGACATTTCTCAACCAGATCGGAGCGACCATCCAATTCAGTGAGGATGAAATCAGTCATCTGTTCGCGGTGACGGTCGTTATGACGGTTCATTGATCGATCGGGGTATGGCCATTCAGGGTCGCGCCGCAATGTACTCAGAAGACCATCACCAAATCGCCAGAACAAACCAAAGCGGTACCACTCTGCATAGAAGGGAACATTCTCTAGCAACCATTTGGTGCTGTCTGAAACAGTGCGGTGATAATCAGAGTTCGGGCGAATCCATTGGGGCGAGCGTTGATAAATGGTTACGTCGCCTGCAGTGTCAGCAACAGAGCGCATGAATTGCATGGCGCTTGCACCTGTACCAATTACCGCCACTCGTTTGCCTGCAAGATCTATGGAGTGGTCCCATTGGGAGGAATGAAACCACGCTCCGGTGAAGTTTTCAATACCTTGCGCTGGTGCCAGGTTTGGTCTGTTGAGTTGACCTACTGCAGTAATTACTATTGGGAATTCTTCACTGCGTGTGTTTCTGGCAGTAATGATTGATGCAGTCCAAGTTTTTCTGTCGTTGTTCCAGTGCAAAGACGAGACTTCAGTTGAGAATTGCATATTGGAGATGATGTTGTGGCGGTCTGCAACATCATGTGCATATTGAGATATCTCGGCTCGTTTGGAAAAGTAATTGTTCCAGCGCGAGTTAGGTGCAAATGAATAGGAATAAAAATGGTTGGGAGTGTCGACGCCGGCTTCGGGGTAGTTGTTGTCAAACCATGTGCCGCCGATGTCAGGGTTTTTCTCCACCACTACATATGGAATTCCCAGTTGGCTCAGTTTGATGGCGGCGCATATTCCTGCAAACCCAGCACCAATAACGAGCACACGAAAACCCTCGGGCAACTCAGGTGGAATTGCTGTTGACCAATGAACATCACGATCAACGAACCCCAGTTCCTCTAAGAGCATTGGTGCATATTCGGGGGCCACTTGTTCGGCCACACATGTGCGCATCATTTTGACAAACAGTTCGTTATTGATGTCGGTGGGCACTGTGCGTGTGCCGGCATTCAGCTCGTCAAGAACTGCTGCCAATGCTGTGCGGACTTCTTGCTGTGCTTCATCAGAGAGCCCGCCAGTTTCATCGTGAAACAAGTTGGTATCACGGCGGGGAAGGTAGGGCTCGCGCAGCCACTTCTCATCGCCCGTAAGTTGAACAAGACACATAAGAAGGGTGGGAATCGACGCTTCTGCGAATACAGAACTGGTGGTCGAACTCATAGTTCTCACCTTATGACATGAACTTAGGGCGCTGATTGGTTGGTCTATTATTTGGCATGGCCAATGGACTTCATAACCCGCTCGAATGGATTCGCCTCATTCGTACCAATTTTCGTCGACTAGTGATTTTGATAGTCGGTGGAGTGGTGCTGTTGGCCGGAGTCGCAATGTTGGTGTTGCCTGGCCCAGGCATAGTTGTCATCATTGCTGGGTTGGCAATTTTGGCAAAGGAATTTACGTGGGCAGAACGCACGCTTGATAAGGCAAAACTGCAGGCGTCGAAAGCCACGAACAAAGTAAAGGGCACGCGTGTTTTGAAACGCAAGTCCTCTGGGACTTCTTAATCCTTATCTAAAAGCAAACAAGAGCCGACAAGAGTGCGGCGTGGAAAGATATGTACATGTCAATTGCTGATACGAGTTTTTTCACACCATGGGCTGACCCTGAAATTGTGCAGATGAATCGACGCTCAATGCGTTCTATTCACACGACGTACATAGATATCGATACTGCGCGTAAGGGAGACCGAACAATTAGTCCATGGTTTGCATCACTGAATGGTCAATGGAAGATCAAGCGTTATGAAGACGTGAATGAAGTTCCATCATCTGCAATTAGTGATGACACAAAATCTTGGACATCAATTTCAGTGCCGGGAAACTGGACTCTTGCCGGCCTCGGTGATGAACCGCATTACACCAATGTGCAAATGCCATGGAAAGGTCGGCCGCCATCTTTGCCACCAACAGTTGCAACTGCAGTACATCGCACCACATTTACTGTTGCAAAGAATTGGAAAGATCGACGCACCGTTCTTCATATCGGCGGAGCAGAGAGCGTGCACATGGTGTACGTGAATGGTGCCTTTGTGGGGTATGGAACAGATAGTCGACTTCCTAGTGAATATGACATTTCTGCAGCGCTGACTAATGGCAAGAACGAACTTGCAATCGTGGTGTGTCGGTATTCGGCACAAAGCCACCTGGAAGATCAGGACCAGTGGTGGATGGCAGGTTTGCACCGTGAGGTGTTTCTCACATCTCAAGCCTTGATTGGCATCAATGATGTGCGCGTTGATGCTGGGGTCATTCGTAAGTCATTGCGTACTTCACCAGTGGGAACGCTTGGTATACGTGTACATCTGAACGTGCCGCATGAGCAGAAGTTGCAACGCGGATGGACTGCGGTTGCTCATCTTGAAACATTGAAGGGTAAGCGCATGGGAACCGCTCATTCAGTTGAAGTTCCGTGGTTTGATTCCCCGTATGTTTTTGCAGGACATGTGGCAGCCATTTCGTGGGAGGTCCCGAAAATTGATTTGTGGTCTGCGGAAAACCCCACGCGGTATCGCGTGATTGTTCAGTTATTGAACCCAGCAGGCGATGTTGTGGAAGTTGTTCCCGTTCTCACAGGCTTTCGCAGTGTGGAAGTGCGCAAGCGTTCCTTACTGATAAACGGCGAACGCGTGATGATTCGCGGAGTGAACCGCCACGATCATCATCCCGATAAGGGTAAAGTTGTCGATGTTGATGACATGCGTGCAGACCTCGTGTTGATGAAACAACACAATGTGAACGCTGTTCGGTGCTCGCATTATCCGAATGATTCTCGGTTCCTGGATTTATGTGATGAATTGGGACTGTACGTCATTGATGAAGCAAACGCTGAAAGTCATGCATGGAATACCAGTTTGTGTCACGACCCTGCATATAGGTCTACTTGGATATCACGAATCAGTCGCATGGTAGAGCGCGATAAGAATCACCCAAGCGTCATCATGTGGTCGCTCGGAAATGAATCTGGGTATGGCGCAGTTCATGACGCAGCTTCGCAATGGATTCGCTCGTATGACTCATCGCGCCCCATTCACTATGAAGGTGCAGTGTTTCATGCTGGTTGGGTAGATGGCGGCCTCATGTCGTCAGACATTGTGTGCCCCATGTATTCCACTATCGCTGACATTGTTGCGTATGGAGAATCAGGTAAAGGTACGCGCCCGCTGATCATGTGTGAGTACAGCCACGCCATGGGAAACTCGAATGGTTCACTGGCTGACTACTGGGATGCATTCGAAAATACGCCGGGTCTGCAGGGTGGTTTTGTGTGGGAATGGAAAGATCACGGACTCACGCAATGTCTACCGAACGGCACCACTCGTCTTGCATATGGGGGACAATTCGGTGACACACCAAACGACGGCAACTTTGTGGCTGATGGTCTCATTCATGCAGACATGACTCCGCATCCTGTGATGCGGGAGTTGTTATGGGTGCATCGCCCGGTTTCTGTTGAACTGAAAAGCAAGAACAAAGATCCCCAATTGGTGATTCGTAATCGTCAGTGGTTTTCAGACATGTCTGGCTACAAAGCATCGTGGGAATTGGTAGTTGATGGAGTTGTTGCGAAGACAGGCAAACTCACCGTGCCGAATATCGCAGCAGATTCATCTGCAAAAGTTGATATTCCTGTGATCATTCCTCACGACGCAGATGAAGTGTTCTTTTCTGTGACCTGGACATTGGCTCGAGATACGGCGTGGGCTCCAAAGGGCCATGTGGTGTCATGGGATCAAGTGGTTCTGCGAAAGTCGGCACCAGTTGTAGCAACGGTTCCTGATAATTCAATTTTGCCGATTGACATATCTCCTCAGGTGACGTTGTGGCGCGCACCGACAGATAATGACGGATTCAAAATGATGGATCAACATCATGGTGGCGGCCGGTCACTTGCTCGGTGGTCTGAACAAGGTATCGCTACTGATGACGCCGACATGGTGGAAAGCAGTACTTCAATTACCGAACTAACGGGTGGTGCTGTTCGATATGAACACACAGTTGTGATTCCGCAAGATATGGCAGATGTGCCGAGGGTCGGGGCAATGTTCAGTATTCCGCCTCGGTTCACACATGTTCGTTGGTACGGCAATGGCCCACATGAGTGCTATCCCGATCGTGAATCATCAGCAATGGTGGGCGTATATGAAGGTGTTCCTGATGAATTGCCGTATCTAGTGCCACAAGAATTTGGTTTGCGCACAGATTGTCGATGGATGGAATTCATAGACAAAAAGAAGGATCACGTATTGCGGGTTGAAGCTGATGGTTGCCTCTTGCACATGTCTGCTATCCATCATTCGGCTCATGATTTATTCGTGGCCAACGAGCAGGCAGAACTGGTTCGTCAACCTGCGCTCAATGTTCATCTTGATATCGCGCATCGGGGTATCGGTACTGCAAGTTGCGGGCCAGACACATTGGCAAAGTACCTAATTGCGCCCGGTGAATATACGTTTGCCTACGTTGTGTCGTACCGCTAAGACAAACGGGACGCAGCAGCTACTGGCTGTACATGCCAACCTTCGACAACAGCATCAGGGTCACATAACGCGACAATGCAACCACCAAAACCGCCGCCAGTCATGCGGGCACCAAATACTCCTGGTGTTGTGTTCATCTCATGTACTGCCGAATCCATTAGGTCATTAGACACCGCAAAATCTTCAGCCAGACTTCGATGGCTGTCAGACATGATGTTGCCCGCAGTCGAGTAGTCACTACTGGACAATGCATCTGCAAAGCCTCCCACGCGCGCATTCTCGGAAATCACGTGTTTGGCCCGGCCTGCAATTGTCGAGTCAGTGATTGCGGCAAGATCCGCAAGCGATGCATCACGCAAGGGGCCAATCAGAGATTCAGCAGTGGCACATTCAGCCACTCTGTCTGAATAGGCAGAACCAACAAGAGTGCGATGTGCGATGAATCGCACCACAATCTTTATGTCAGCAGGAATTGGCACATGAGTTACTTCTAATGTGCGGCAATCAATCAGTGTTCCGTGACCATGTCGTGCACTAGAGATACATAACTGGTCCATAATTCCTGTGGGGACTCCCGTGGCCATATGTTCTGCACGCTGAGTAAGTAGTGCAAGTTCTGTGGCAGAGAGCTCGGCACCTAATGCCAATGCAACTGCAATCTCAAGAGCTGCACTGGAAGACAAACCAGCCCCTATAGGAATAGTGGTGCTGATGCGGCCAGAAATTGCAAGCGGGGATTCCAGCAGCGATGCAACAGCACCTATGTACTTACCCCATGACGGTGTCATTGCGGCATCAAATGGTTGCCCCAGTGCAATGGAAACGGTGCCGTCTGCATCGGCAGAGTCAAGAACAACACCAGAACCCGCAATGTCGTAATCAATTGTTGTCCAGCGGTCTATAGCCATGGGAAATACAAGTCCGCCTGTGTAATCAGTGTGTTCACCGATGAGGTTCACGCGTCCGGGTGCACGAACTTTCATCACACCAGCGCACGCAGACGTGTTGCAACGTCTGCTGGGTCAACGGGGTTAAAGAATTCGCCACTTGCCACTTCAACACCAGCAATAAATCTGGGTAAACCTGGCGCGCGCCACGGAGACACAATTTCGATGTTGAACCAAGCTTCTGGCCACTCATTATGTGAACGCGGCGCTTGGTTAATCCACATCATGTAGGGAAGTGGCGCATCAAAGAGTTCATCAAGTGCCGCAAACACTCGAACCAATGTTGAGGCAAGAATCGCGCGGTCGATGGCGTTCATTTCAGCAAGGTCAGTAATGCGGTGCACAGGTGCAATACGAAGTGACACGGGGTAGACCGCTGCATATTCGCTGTACACACGCCATCCATCAATTTCAAGAATGAGAAGTTCACCAGATGCAACCTCAGGTTCCCAACCCGCAGCAATCATGCGCGCTGGGCGTGGAGGAACATGATCAAACGCGTAGATCTGACCATGAGGATGCGAAATAGTTGCGCCAATCTCTGCGCCACGGTTTTCAAACACAATGACGTACTCGCCGTTTGGCATGGCTTGCAATGCTTGCGTGCGTTCCGCCCACAGATTCACGACCGACAGTGCTTCGTCGTCCGTCAATGTTCCGAATGTTGCTTCATGGTTAGGGGAATACAACACAACTTCGCAGTAACCCTCTTCCAATGCTGGCCAACGGTTTGCAAAAGCCCGTACCGAATATGGATCGGGAGATTCCAGCCCGCCCACGCAAAACGGACATCCGGCGATTGGCAAGTTAGGCCTGTTCTGGCGGTCAGCCACCACGTGCACCACAGTGCCGAGATACGTATCGGTGCGAATCTCTTTAGTCATCTATTCCATTCTGTCAGTTCTCGTGAGCGTCTGCTGAAAACAATGAGCCACACTTCTACAGCGAAGTAATTACTACTGATTTATGGGTGCTTTGCGATGCCGTCAAGAATCTGAGCCACGCGAATCGAATCTGCACTAGACACAATCCAACCTGCATCGCCAGCAATTACTTGGCTGACGTTTTCTACCATTTCAACAAAAGCGTTAGTGATGGGGAACTCTTCACGAACTCCATTGACCAGTAGGGAACTGGTTTCATTCCACGTTGTAAATGACTCGCCTGCATCAGTGCTGATCTGCCCCTCAGAACCTTGAACAATGAACTGCTGATTGCTCGGTAATGCAAATGAACTCACAGCGTGCGCAGTGACGCCGTTGTTGATAAACACGCTTACATCGGTAGTCAGGTCAATACCGGTCGGCCCCACTGTGCGCTCAAGTTTCGAAATTGATAAAACAGTGGCACCGTGGGTCAGTGCTACCCAAGCGTGGGCTTGGTAACAACCCACATCTAGCAGAGCCCCGCCGCCCATTGATGGGTTAAGCCGGTAGTTGTCAGTCATTTCAGACGTGAAAGTGAACGCAGTCTCAATGTGTTCGATATCGCCGATTTCACCACTGGTAACAAGGTGAACCATGCGAGCAAAACGTGGGTGCCATCTGCCCCATACTGCTTCAATAAGTAATCGGCCATTGCGTGCGGCCGAATCAAACATTGCCGCTGTCTCGGCAGCATTCAGGCCAAGGGGCTTTTCACAAAGAACATGCTTGCCAGCTTTGAGCGACTTTGTTACCCATTCAATATGTTGGCTGTTCGACAAACTGATGTAGACAGCATCAACGGATTCATCTGCCAAAAGATCGAGGTAGGTTGCATGAACTCGTTCAGGTTCAAGAGTCGCTGATCTTTTCTCATCACGACTCGCAACTGCGTACAGGTTTGCTCCGCGTGACGCGTGCACTGCTGGGGCTAATCCACGACTGGCGACAAAGCCGGCGCCAAGGAAGCCCCAGTTCACCGTCATTAGTTATGACCGTCGAAGCGATGGGGTGACAGGCATCGCATTTTGAACGGCTGATTGTTCGGCGGCCTGCATGATTGCCACAACATTGCGAGACTGCAACGCATTGACTTCCATTGGAGTTCCATTATTAATGAACTCAACAATGGAACGGTGGAATTCGTATGGCTGCAGTGGCTGCAGCAGCGCAACGCGCGACGTTCCATCAATGTGGTGCACGGTCAAGATTGCGGGTAAGTCGGCGACCGCTGGCTCACCAGTTGGGTCCCAATCACCAATGATCGCGCCCTCGGTACCAAGAACGTAGAACTTCGGCTTACGAGCAGCAGCCAAATCAGAATGAACAAAAGTTGCTTGCTTGCCTGTTGTGAAGGTCACCGTTACATGTGCGTGGTCAGCATTGGTTGCATGGGTCCATACGCGTTTGTGGTTTTGCCCGCTGACATGAGCAACATCGTCAGGAATGATGTTCAGAATCTGATCAAGGAAATGGCTTCCCCAGTCGAAAATTGCACCACCTGATACCTCAGCGTTTGAGTGCCAATAATCGCATGGGCGTGAGTACCCACCCACAAAACTGTCGTAGTGATACACATCACCAATTTCGCCTGAGCGAATTATTTCACGCATTGTCACAAAGTCATCATCAAATCTGCGGTTCTGGTACACCACCAACATGAGCTTCTTAGCTGAGGCAAGCGAAATCAATTCATCACACTGATCTGCGGTAAGCGCCATTGGCTTTTCAAGGACCACATGAATGCCACGCGACAGCGATTCTTTAGCCCACTGAAAGTGACTATTTGGGGGAGTCGAAACAACAACAAGATCAAGAAGGCCAGAATCAAGCATTTCAGTTGCATCACTGAACGTTGTGGCCTGCGGGGCAAGTTCAAGGGCCGCCGCAACCCGTTCCGGGTTTGTGTCGCACACTGCTAAAAGTTCAAGACCATCTGTGTTTTGGACTGCCTGGTTATGTTCGTGTCCAATTGCGCCATAAGCAAGGAGACCTACGCAAATAGTGCCTGATTTCATCGCCTTGAACCCTATCTGGGCCTTGTGTATAAGCGAAAACTACAGCTATGTCCCTATTGTCACACTGGAGAAGTCTTTGAGGCGTTCTTGCTAATAGTCAGCAGTTGGCGGCGCAGCATGAAGCCGTCACCAGGGCCAAGAATGAGCTTTTCGAACAGCGAACCAAATGGAAAGTTGGCGAGAGAGCGCATACGGGTTACTAGACGGGTTCCTTGCGGATCATCGCGTAGTTCATACGCCAGAGTGAAGTGCAGTTTCGGCGATTTCTTGCCGAGAGATTTGATTTCCAGAACAAAGTGTCGCGGTGCCTCGACAATGGCAGCGGTAAATGAAATTGGTCCAGACGGTACTTTGTCTCCCGCTTCAACTGTTTGCCATTCATCATGAATAGAGGTTGCACTCTTGCGACCAAGGTTGTCTAGCCAGTCGTAGCTGTACCAACCGGCGCGTCCAAAACCCATCTGGCGAATCCATGGAAAGACATCTTGCGGGGGAGCACTAATGGTTATGGAGCGTGTCGCAATCAGTGTTGTGTCATCGCACAAGTTGTCTCCGATAACAGCGCTTTCAATCTCTTCGGTTGTTGCGCCCCAGAATTGATACATCATGACAGAGTGAAGAGTAACAACATTCAGCTCTAGAGCAATTGTCTTTCACTAGCAACACGACATACGTATTGACATCCTTGATGCAAATGCCAAGCGCCAAAACGTTCAGTGTGATCGTGATTAATGAGGTGCCACATGACTCAATACGTTCCACGTTCTAGTCGGTTGGTCGTAAGTCAAATCGCGGTCTTCTGGTACTTCACGGTCGATTTTGATGCTTTTGCTGTGAATTGAATAGAAAATATTTTCTGACTCTCACTGAGAGGATTTTGAGCACTGTGAGCAAACAAAGAGTGCAACTATTTATATAAGTCCTGCCCGATAAGGAATACAGAGAGCACCTCAACCTCGAGTCAAACTTGAGGGTTTATAACTTGCGTGTTTATCCACACCTAAAACTTCGCAAACCCAATCCAGTAACAGGTTTTCAGATTTTTTGTTCTTTTAAACAGCCCTAGGATTTTTAGGGAACGTCAGACGGAAAGTCCATTCCAGCTGGCGTTTCGTACCAAAAAATCACATCCACGAAGGGCGAACATCGTGAAACTTTTAATACTGGGTGGGTCCTTTCCTACCCCGACTTCTGCGGCAAGCAGAACGTCGGTCATCAATCAACTCAATCGAGAAGCACGACGTGTAATGCGCGTCGTGCTTGCACTCTTTATTGCAGCTTCAACTGCACTGCCATTCATGCCGTCAATGATCGCCCTCGCTGACGTCACGAATAACAACAACAACGTTGCGCCTGGTACGAGCAACAACAACAGTTCGAACGGATCGCCCGTCGGTACGAACAACACCATCACTCCAACTGTCACACCAGTAACAACTCCTAGCCGCACAACACCGCCCGTTGCGTTGCCATCAGTTCCATCTGGACTGTTAGTGGCACCTGATAATCAGAAACTCACGCTGAGTTGGGATACCCCTGACGTCAACGAGAAGATCTCTGGCTACGCAGTGTCGTGGAGTCTGGACGGACGTACATGGACGCCCAATTCTCAGGCGCGAACATCAACGAACACTTCAGTGGTACTTGAGGGTCTGACGAATGGCGTCGTTGTCTATGTGCAAGTAGCGGCTATTAACTCATCGGGCACCGGAGGCAGTATCTCTACGTCTGGTATCCCTGCTGCGCTTGCAAGCGCTCCGCGCGGAGCGGCCGTGGTTGCGACTCCTGCCAGTGGGGCTCCATATGCGGATGCTGTTCTGGCAAACAGCCCGGCCGGATTTTGGCAGTTTGGGGATGACCCATCACACACCATTGCTGACAACTTGGGCACCGGAACCCTGACTGGAATTCCGGCTTTCGGGATGCCAGCGCCGATCGGTGGAATGATCGCGGGGTATCTGCAAGGCAAAGAACTGACATCAAATGTGTCGGTTGGTGGCTCGTTCACTCTTGAGGGATGGATTAATCCTTCAACGATCAATGGGGATGCCGCAACTGTTGCTCACGTCGGCGACACGACAAATGGTTCGTACATGCGAGTGACTCCGAGCGGAGCTCTGCAATTTGTGGGCTTTGCAAATGGTGTCGCTTCAAAGGTGGAATCTGTGCGTGGACTTGTTCCCTCTGGTAGCTGGTCGTATTTGGTTGCGACATATAGCGCTGGTGAAGTGGTGTTGTACGTGAACGGGGAACGCGTTGGTGCAGGAACCTCTGCTGGAACGGGTGGCGTATTTGTAATTGGTGGCGCGAACGATTCGGGATTCACATACACAGGTTCTGTTGCCAACTTCGCGGTGTATTCCACTGTGCTGGTCGCATCTGATGTGAGTGCGCATTGGACTGCAGCTAACTACCAATTGGGAACAGGAAACATTCCGTCTGCGCGCGCAGGTGACGCATTTGTCATTGTCGAATGGACTTCACCGGTTTCTGATGGTGGTTCGCGTATTCTCGGCTACAACGTGCAAGTGAATACTCCTGCAGGTTGGGTTGATGCAATTAGCAATACCTTCTCTTCTTCGACTTCGGCATTTGTGACACAGCTGGAAGACGGCACACGTTTGTCGAATGGAACGGCCTACCAATTCCGAGTTCGCGCAGTTACGAGTGTTGGCGCCGGAAATGCAAGTGAAGCAGTTACTGCTACGCCACGCGGATTGGCCGCTGCACCAACAGAGTTTGGGGTATCAGTACCGACACTTGGCAATGTGACTTTTAGTTGGAGTGCACCATTGAATGATGGTGGATTTGCAGTAACCGGATATCGCATTGAGATATCGAGTGACAACTCATCCTGGCGTACATATGCATCGGCAAGTGCTGACACAACAACATTCACCATGGGAGATGTTGTGACCGGAACTCCATTTGCTGATGAGGTGTACTACTTCCGTGTACGCGCTGAATCTTCAGCTGGTGCAGGTCAAACTTCTGTAGGTATTTCTGTTGCGCCACTGCGCGTTGAGCAACCTGTACAAACGCAATCTGTTTTGGTAGATAATGGTCAACCGTCTCTTGCGTTCGCAGGGGAGCAGTCTGTACTGTCCGCCGAGGCAGTAATCATTGAGTCTGTTGTGCGTGCTTATGCAACGGGCGGAGTACCTGGACGCGTTGAGTCGTTGGTAGCAACTGCAACAAACGGTGGCATCACGTTGACATGGGCTACGCCTACTGATCTTGGCAGTGGCGCCGTTACGTCTTACGTTGTGCAGTCATCAACTGATGGCGCCGTATGGACCAATGTGAACGCAAGTGCTACATCGCCGTATGCAATTACTGCATTAACAGCTGGCACTCAGTACGTGTATCGCGTCTATGCCGTTAATGCAACAGGTACAGGAACTCCTACGTCTGTCATTGCTATAGCTGGTGGAAACACCGCAGGAAACTATGCCTCAGCGCCTACAGGAAGTAACGCGACTGCAGGATCTATTCCTGTTTCTGGAACTGGCAATACGGCGTCGTACACAACCGCTGTTCTTGCAGATACTCCAACCGGATTCTGGACATTGAGTGACGCTTCGGGCGCAACTTCAGTTACAGATTCTGGCAGCGCGGGAGTTTCAGGTACGACAACCTCTGTCACCTTGGGTGGAACAACGAACTATTCGCCATTGGCGACTAGTCAGTTGGCTGCTTCATTCAATGGAACATCATCAAAGATTGTTGTTCCCGATAATGCCGCGTGGAACAGTAACAATCTGACAGCAGAGGCATGGATCAAGCCTGCGGCTACCCAAGTTACAAACTGGGGTTCTGTTGTTTCTCGTAACACCGGTAGCAACGGGTGGTGGGTTGAAGTGACTAGTGCAGGTCAACTGTGGGGTTATGTCAATGGCGTTTCCCTGATTACTGCATCTGGAGTAATCAGTCCGAACAAGTGGCAACACATTGCAATGACATACAACGGCAATGCCATCAATTTGTATGTCAACGGCGTTGTTGTGGCAACAATTGCTGCGCCAAACATTGCAACCCAGACTTTAGGAACTCCAATCCAAATTGGCACACGCAACACAACTGCAATGAACTTCTTCAGTGGCCTGATTAGTAATGTCGCGCTGTACAACACCGCTCTCAGTGATGCACGAATTCAGAATCATGTACAAGCTGGTGGCTATGCGGCAAACACTGTGTCTGCGCCAACTGTTATTGCAGGCGATGGAGTAGCCACATTGACGTGGACTGCCCCTGCGTATGCGAATGGTGCCATTACCGGATACGAAATTCAGACCGCACCTGCAATTTCTGGCGGTGCGGTTGCAAACGTGTCGGTTTGGACAACCGTTGCAACCTCCACTGCAACATCATCAACGGTGTCCCAGACAATGGCGGCGAGTGGTGGAACCTCCTTCCGGGTGCGAGCCGTTACTTCGAACGGTGCGGGCCAGTGGAGTATTCCGGCTCAGACATATGTCTTTAGCAATCCAACGCCACCAACCAACTTGTCAGCAACTTCTTCTTCAAACAATCAAGTAACACTTACTTGGGTCGCACCAATTACAACATCTTCACGTTTCACAATTCAGACAATCACGGGCTATCGCATCGAGACAAGTTCGAACGGCGGGGTGACATGGTCAACCATTACGCCAAGCACTGGTTCTACCGCATTGACATATGTCATCGATGGTGTTGCAAATGGTGTTTCTCGTTTGTTCCGTGTAGCTGCACTGACCGCATCGACTACTGGTGCATTCGCCTCTATTTCGGTGACACCAGGAGCTGTTGCTAGTTCGCCGCGAAACTTCACTGCAACGGGAACAGGGGACGGATCTCTTTCATTGTCGTGGACTGCGCCTTTGAATACAGGTGGATCGCCAATCCTTAGCTACATCCTCGATTACTGCACCTCGGCTGGATGTACTGCCTCAATCGTGATTGACTCTGGTGTTCCAGCATCGGCAACGTCGTACAACGTGACTGGAATGTTGAATCAACAGGGCGGCATTACGTTCCGTCTGCGTGCGGTCACTGCATCGGGTACAGGAGATGCTGCAACGGTTGTTGGTCGAACCGCGCCTCAGGTCAGTGCGCCGAACGCACTCACCGCCGTTGCTGACGTGACATGGGAAGGATTGTCAAACCAGGCGTATCTCACATGGTCAGCGCCCACCTTGTTGTACGGACAGACAGTTGTCGGTTATCAGTATGAACAGTCGTCAGACGGCGGCGCAACATGGATCGTTCTGAACAATCTCATCACGAGCTCAACCTTGGCGGCTTACGTTCAGGGTCTCTCTGCTGGAACGACCTATCAGTTCCGTGTTGCTGCGCGTACGTCGCAAGGTCTTGGCTTGTACAACTACGTATCTGTAACTCCCACAGGCAGCTCGACATACTCAGGATCAATTGCGAGTGCTCCGGTGAACTTACGGGCCACTGTTGATGGCGCTTCAACTGTTCTACTTACATGGGCTGCGCCTACGTATACGGGCGGGCTTCCACTTCTTGGATATCGCATCAAGTATCTGAGCACCGTTGATCCTGCAGCTGCGACCACAGGCGTAGTAGATACTTTGGTGCCTGCAGGAGTGACCTCGTATCGACTAAGTGGTCTGCCGACAGGTTCTAACTACTTTGTTCGCGTGACACCGGTAACGGCGGTTGGCGAAGGCAACTACGCAGCGGTCGGCTTTGTTCAGTACGACACACCTTCCTCACCTCGCACTCTGACAAGCACGCCAGGAGATGGAACTGTCACATTGGCGTGGACGACTGTTGGCACAACGGGTGGTTACAACGTGTACGGATATCGCGTGGAGCAATCGGGCGATGGGGTGAATTGGACTGTTCTGACGCTTGACACTTCGGCATTGTCGTTCACGGCGCGCGGACTTAATAATGGAAGCACATATCAATTCCGTGTTGCAGCTGTCACCGCTGTTGGAATTGGTGATTATGCAAACATCGTCTCGACTCCGTTTGCTGTCCCCAATGCGCCATTGAATCTGATTGCGACTCCTGGTAACGAACAAGTGACGTTGACGTGGACTGCACCTGCCAATAACGGAAGTGCAATTACTCAGTACATCGTTGAAACATCAGTCGACCAAGGTTCTACATGGAGCGAGACCGCGCGCGTTGTCGGCGCTACGAACACCACCTTCACGCACACTGGTCTCTTTAACGGTGGCCAGCATGGTGTGAATTGGTACTACATGTATCGGGTGAGGGCAGTGAATAATGCGGGTACTGGCCCCGTGAGTACTTCAGCTCAGACAAATCCTGGGAACACGCCTTCAAGCGTGGCTGCTTTGGATGGCACGGCGTATAACTCTATGGTGCACCTCACCTGGACGTGCTGCTTGGGAGACACTTCAAGAGGGTCGTACTACGTCGGACCATCTCTTGCTGTTGTTGCGTACCGCATTGAACAAAGCACGGACGGCGGAGCAACCTGGCAGTTCATTCTTGATCGACCTGTTGCGTATAGCTGGGTACGTATTTCCGCATTACGTAATGGCGTCGCGTATCAATTCCGAGTAAGCGCAATCAACAGCATTGGAGTCGGAACGCCATCCGTCATCACGGTAACTCCATCAACAACTCCCGATTCGCCAACAAACATGGCAGTGGTGACGACAGCATCGGGCACATCTGCAACGGCGACAGTGACATGGACTGCACCAGTAACCGACGGAGGATTACCTCTCACTGGGTACCGTGTGCGTTGGTGTGCAACTGCAAACTGCAACCCCACCACGGTGATCTCGGAAGCCCTGAGTCCCACCACGTACTCATTTGTTGTGAGTGGGCTGTCCACCGGCACTCCGTACAACATCAGTGTTGAGGCACGAAATGCCAATGGTTTCTCCGTCTACCAAACACAGATACCAGTTTTCCCTGTTGGCTTGCCCACTGCGGTAACAGCGTTAACAACATCAGTTGCGAACACGGTCACCATTACTAACCCAGATGGAACGACAGGAACAGGTACGTACTTGACGGTGTCGTGGACTGAACCAAATGCAACAAGTGGCATCCCAGTGTTTTACAAAGTCGAACTCAGCGCAGACTCTGGAAGTACATGGACAACTCTTACCGACGAAACAACATCTCTGGAACAGCGGTGGGCGCCGAATCCGGCTCTAGCGGGCACGCAAGTGCAGTTCCGAGTGACGCCGACAAACTTTGCCGGCACTGGACCTTCTACAACAGTTACTGCATCGGTGCCTCTGCAAAGTATTGCGGGGCCGCCAAGTAAACCGAGTCCGCCGACCTTGTTGTCGGCAATGAGGGGTGACCAACAAGTCACACTTTCTTGGGCCCTCCCAGTGGCGACGGGGGGGCTCCCCGTCACCGGTTACAAGGTGGAGTATTCCTCCTCGAGTAGCACGACTGGCTTTATAACAATTAACAACAACACGGCGACCAGCCCATTCGTCATTACAGGTCTTACAAACAACATCAGCTACTGGTTCCGCGTGAGCGCCGTGAGCGCAGCGGGAACAGGTACTACTGCAATAACCGCAACAGTTGTAAATGGTGCTCCAGCGGCACCAAGTGCCTTCGCATACACAGCAACTGCCAATGCACAATCAACTCTTTCGTGGACAGCACCCTCCACAAGTTCAACGGGTGGTGCGATGGCAGGTCTCAATGGCTATCGCATTGAGCAAAGCATCGATGGTGGATCCATCTGGACACTTCTCACAGCATCGACAAGTGCAGTGGCCAGTGGAATTACCGTCACACCTCCCGCAACTGGCGTCACAATTCGTTACCGCGTTGCGGCGATAGCAGATGGCCAACGTGGTGATTGGGCCTATGTGTCTGCAACGGGAACCTCCACCCTTGCTGGAGTTTTGGCATTATCTGCAACAGCAACATCGAACAGTGTGACGTTGTCATGGGGCGCACCTGCGGGTGGCGCTGCCGTTTCCGGCTACAAGATTGAACGCTGTTTGTATTCAGGCACAACGTGCGGTGCGTACACATTACTGGTGGCTTCACAAACTGGTCTCACCTACCCAGACACGACTCCGGTTTACGGCTCGGTGTATGGATACAGAGTCACGGCAAATTCGACCGCAAATCTCGCATCAATCTTGCCGGTACACGTAGTGGGTTCGCCCGGTTCAGTGACAGGTCTCGTTTCAACTCCAGGTAGCGAGATAGTTGATCTTGCGTGGGTCGCTCCAACGCAATCTCCAGCTCCTGTGATTTTGGGCTATCGCGTCGAAATCTGCTCGAGCGCATGCGCATCGAGTTCTGCTGTATGGACGTTCCTTCGTGATGGAGGGACGTCGTTGGCTGCCCATATAGATGGACTCACTAATGGAGTGTCATACACAATTCGTGTGGTCGCTCGTAATGCATGGGGACTGAGTACGCCGGTGACAACAACATTTACGCCACGTGGTGCACCAGCTTCACCCGGCACATTGACGGCAACACCTGGAAACCGTCAAGTGACTTTGAACTGGACTACGCCGACAAATAATGGTGGTAGTCCGATTATTGGATACAAGGTTGAATACGGCACCAACTCAGCATTTGCAGGGTTGAACGTGGTTTCCTCATTATCTGATCCAAATAGCACTTCGTTTGTAGTTACTGGTTTGAACAATGCAACGTCGTATTGGTTCCGAGTGTCGGCTGTTTCTGGTGTTGCTACTTCTGCTGGTCAACTCACATCAGCAATTCCTGTGGGTGTGCCAACAGCGCCCGTTTCTGCAACGGTGACAACAACGCTCACTGTTCGCAATGCGTTATTCGTGAACTGGGGAGCACCGTCAAATAATGGTGGTAGTGCAGTTGTTGGATACCGAATTGAACAGAGCACCGATGGAACTAACTGGACTACTGCAGTTGCGAACACTGGCACCACGACCCAGTGGTCCGCGCGTGGTCTCACCAATGGTCAGGCGTATCAATTCCGCATCTCAGCCATGAATAGCAATGGATACGGAACACCAACAACTGTGTCTGGTACGCCAATGTTTGCCCCGTCGATACCGTTGAATCAGAACGTTATTGCAGGAGATCGCCGCGCCACTGTTTCATGGTCCGCGCCTGCAGATAATGGTGGCTCACCAATTTCTGGTTATCGCATTGAAGCCTGTGTTGAATCAAGTGCGAATTACTGCACAAATGCCGGTGTATTTGCAGTAGTGAATGCAAACACTGGTCTCGTGAATAGCTACACGATGACTGGGCTAACGAACGGCACTTTGTACGGAATACGCGTATATGCGATCAATGATGTTGATATGAACTCGTATCAGTATGCATATGAATATCTTCTTGTGCGACCTTCATCTACACCAATCGCTCCGAATACCACCTACACGACAACAGGTAACCGTTATGTCATATTGAATTGGGGCGGTGCAACAGCCAATGGCTACGTGATTACTGGGTACAAGGTGGAGCAGACTGCTGACAACGGCGCAACCTGGACAACAATCTCAACATCAGTGAGTGGAACTACGGTCCCTGAAACGTTGCGGATTAATGGTCTTACGAATGGTGTTGTATACGGATACCGCGTGAGTGCAATTAGCTATGCGGGTGTTGGTCTTCCTAGTGGTATCGCTTATGGCACGCCGCGTATGACTACTTCTGCTGGCGTTCCAAACTTGCGTGCAACCGTGGGTGACTCGCGTATTTCACTGACATGGAGTTCTCCAACTGATACCGCAGGCGCAGCAATCGTTGGATACCGCATTGAGTATGTTGCGGCTGGAACGACGACGGTGGTTACAGAAAATACCTTGTCTTTGTCTACGAACTACACAGTGTTTGGTCTGACCAATGGAATTTCGTACACCCTTAAGGTGTACCCAGTAACTTCTAACGGCTACACAAATGCCGGCGAAGTCGTTGCACGACCACAAACCATTGCACAAGCACCACGTGAATTCATGTCGGTGTGGGGTGATCGCCAAGTGTCTTTGAGGTGGACTGCACCCGCTGCAGCGGGAGCCAATGTTGACCAGATCTTTGGTTACAAATTGGAACAGAGTACAGATGGTGCAACATGGAGCCCGATGGCAACCGTGAACCCGAGCGTAGTGAGCTACGTGGTAACCGGTCTTACAAATGGAGTGAACTATTCGTTCCGAATTTCAATGGTGACCACAGTGGGTCAAGGGGCGAGTTCTGTCACTTCATCGACGCCGTTCGGCACACCGTCTGCTGTGCAGGATCTGGTGGGTATAGGTGGAGACCGCAAGGTGGACCTCTCATGGAATGCGCCAGCAGATCTCGGTGGAGGAAATGTTGTTGGATATCGCGTCTTCATTTATTGCGCCAGCGGTTCTGACAGTGGTGTGGGTACGGGCTGTGGTCCATACACAGTTAATACATACACGTTGATTGCGGCCAACATTTCTCCGGCACAGCGCAGCTTGACAGTGAATGGCCTCATCAACGGAACCAACTATTTGTTCCTTGTACAGCCGTTAACAGGTGTGAACACCGCACTGAACACATGGATCACGTGTGAGGGTTACTTCCGAGATGGTCAAAGTGCGCCACTGGCAACCGACACTGCGCGATGCTCACAGTATTCGCGTGTTCTGTGGATCACGCCAATGGGTAGTCCCTCGGCACCAAAGGGTCTGAATGTCATGACTGCACCGTCTGGCTCAAGCACAAAAGCATCGGTCACTGCGACGTTGACATGGACAGCTCCCGATTGGACGGGTGGTGATTACATCAATGGTTACCGCATTGAACAATCGACAGACGGAATGACATGGACAACGTTGACAGCAAACACTGGCTACCGTCTCACCTTGACATACACCGTTGCTGGCCTCGTGCCCGGGACTCGCTATTTGTACCGAGTGTCCGCAATTGGTTCGCTTGGTGCAGTGGGCGTGGGTTCAGTAGTAACAACTGGCTCGTTGGTTGCTTCTGATGCGCCACAAGGTCTCGTGATTACTCGTGTGAACAACAGCAATACTGCACAATTGAGCTGGACTGCACCTGCGTACACGGGTGGTTCCAGTGTTATTGGTTACAAGATCGAACGTCTGCTTTCTGCAGTGTGGTATGTCGTTACTCCGAACACCGGAAACACGAATACAACATTCACAATCGACGGTCATGATGCTGGAACTGCTCTCAACGTTCGTGTATCAGCAGTAACTAGTGCTGGTGCAGGTGACACTGCAATGGCGATTCTTGAAGTTGGTGGCGTGACAAATGGTGGATTGCGGTTCACCACCACTGTTGGTAACGGATTTGCAGATATTGGATGGTCAGGAACAGCAGCATTTACTCCAACTTCGTACAAGATGGAATACCGCGTTGTTGGCAATGCGATCTGGACTTTGGTAACCGCTGACATGGGCGCGACAACGTCGTATCGACTCGGTGGTCTCTCTAATGGCGTCAGTTATGAAGTGCGCGTGACGCCGATATACACCGTGAGTGGTGTCACTTCGTATGGAACGGCAAGTAATACATTCATAGTTCCTGCGAATGTTGCAAGCGCTCCCGCAAACTTGAGTGCTACCACCGGCAATGCCATGACCACTCTCACTTGGACAGCTCCTGCTGACCTTGGCGGTGGATCTGTCATTGGTTACAAGATTGAGCAGTCAACCACCAGTGCAACCACCGGTTATGTAGTTCTCACCGCGAATACAGGCTCGAATGCATTGAGCTATGACGTTCGTGGCATTAGCAATGGAACACAACATTGGTTCCGTGTGTCGGCGATTACAACTTTGACTGCAGGTGTTGCCGGTGCAACATCGTTCGTCAGCGTCACGCCAGTACTTCCTGGCCGTGCTGTGGGAACAATTTCTGCAGCACCTGGTAATACAACTGCGTTGCTGACATGGTCAGCACCACAGTATGACGATGTGAATACTGATTTCATTGGTTATCGCATTGAGCGCTCTACGGATGGAATCAACTTCACAACGTTGTCAGCAAATGTTGGCAAGGTGCTCACGTACACCGCGACCGGTTTAACAAACGGAACTCCTTATTGGTTCCGCATTGTCACATTGGGACAACTAGTTGATGGTGGAAGTTCTGTAATTTCAACAGTGCCTGCTGCCTACAGCGCAAAACTCGGATCACTCACGGCAACTATTTCTGACCGCACAGTAACTCTGAATTGGACTCGCCCAGCCGATACCGGTGGACTGCCATTAATCGGATACATGATTTCTCGGTGTTACTACGCCGCTAGCACTTACTGCGACATGTCGAGTACCAACTACTGGTACTACTACTGGTCACATTCATTCCGTGGCATCAACGATGCAATAACGGGCATCGCATTTGTCGGCCCGGATGCAACATCTTTCACGTTTAATGCAGATACTGCTGACTTCTATCGTGTTGTGCCTGTCACTGGCACTGGTGTGTGGATTGGTACAACAGGTTCGACGTACTCGAACTTCCCGAATGCGTCGATGGTCTACGCGGCATGGTGGGGTGTTCCGTCGCAAGTGAATGGCATGAAGATCACCACCAACTCGCCAGGTGGCGTTGGCGCTGCAAACAGCATGTTGTACTTTGACTGGACAGCGCCAACTATTTTGGGTAACGGAACCATTAGTGGTTACGACGTTGAGCAGAGCAACGACGGTGGACTCACGTGGATTTCACTGGGTCGTACCAAATTGACGAACCAATACGTATCAGGTGTTTCTGCCGGAACTTCTGTAGTTCTGCGCGTTCGTGCCGTGAACGAATATGGAGTTGGGCCTTGGAGTTCTGTGACGTCGTCGTGGGCTGCAAACCCCACTTCTCCTCGCACTCCAAACATCACAGTTGTGGGTGGACGTATGACTTTCACCTGGGCGTCACCAGAAAACACAAGTGCCATGGGTGTTCAGGGATATGAAGTGCAGTACAACCTGGCTGGAACATGGAACACGTATACGGGCACTGGTGCTGGCTTTACTGCTACGTCATTGCAGTGGAATGCACCCGATAACACCTATTACACAAACATGCAGTGGCGTGTGCGCACAGTCACCGTGAATGCAGCGAACACCACTCTTTATTCCGATTGGGCAACTGCAAGTGGCAATATTTTGGGCACGGCTAATGCTCCGTACACAACAGTCACCCCAGCGAATGGCAACGTGACTCTGAACTGGAATGCCCCCACAGATCTTGGCGGTGGAACTTTGATGTCGTATCGCGTGGATCACAGTACTGATGGCGTGACCTGGGTTGCTGATGGAACGACGACGTTGACTTCGATGGTTGTTCGAGGTCTTACAAACGGCACCAACTATCGCTTCCGTGTGACGCCCGTGACAACACAAGGCGACGGAACCGCCGCAGTTCTAACAGGTACGCCATTCGGCCCATCCAGTGCACCATCGTTGTTGCGCGCTAATTCTGGTGATGGTTTTGTCACTGTTAACTGGAATGTGCCAACGAATTCCGGTGGATTGCCGATTGCGGGATATCAGATTGATTTGTGCACTTTCGCATCGTGCACATGGACTACCTATGTACGTAACTCTGGTTCAGCGAGCACTAACACGTATACGTTCTCTGGTCTGACCAATGGGACGCGATACCAGGCTCGTGTGAGTGCAGTAACGGGTGCATGTGATGAAACATTGACTGACACTGTTGCTTCTTGTAACTATTACGGTGCAACAGTGCTGTCTACGCCAGCAACAGTTCCGTCTGCTCCGCAGAGTATTACTGCTTCGGTAACTACTAATACCTATGGCGTTCCGACAGCCAGTGGCACCGTGACTTTGAACTGGGCGGCTCCGGCCTCTACTGGTGGTCAAACTATCTACGGTTATATGTTGGAACAGAGCACCGATGCGGGAACATCGTGGACAGTGATCAATGCAAACCTAGGAACTAACGATGGGGTTCCATTGTTAACCGCAACTTTGACTGGCCTGATACCAGGCACGGTGTATACCTACCGCGTTACCCCATTGACTTCTGAAGGAATGGGTGCATCATCGACAACATCGATTGTTGCGCCTTCGTGGCCAGCGACAAGCACAGTTCCGAACATGGTGGGTGGGGCAGTAGTGACAACCACTGCAACTGCAATCACTGTGACATGGAGAACGCCAGTAGCTCCTCTGCCAACGGGATACAAGGTGGAGATCTCTGCAGTTGGTGGAACATTTGTTGCGGCATGGGGAACCTGGGCTGGTCAGACAACGTCTGCCAATATGGCGGCTACTACAACTACTGTTGGCGCTGGTGTTACCAGTGTGACCATTGTTGGTAGTGCTGGTAGCCCAACGTCACTGACGACAGGTGCTTCGAAATACGTCCGAATTACCCCAACGAATGCTGCGGGAAGCGCAACAGCAACTGTGGTGAATGCGACCCCAATGTCTATTGCAACTGCAGTACGTCCAACGTCTGCAACCGCGGGTGATAGTCAAGTGGCTCTTGTCTGGGCTGCTCCAACGTCAAATGGTGGATTTGTAGTCAATTCGTATCGCATGGAGTATTCGACTGACGGGGCCCCTTGGACAACATTGACGCTCGATGCTTCGGGAACCTCGTACACAGTGAAGGGATTAACAAACGGAACGCCTTACACATTCCGCATGGCTGCAATAACTTCAGCCGGGCTTGGTGCGTGGGGAACTTTCACTTCAGTAACTCCAGCGCGTATCCCGTTGTCGCCACTCAACATTGTTGTAACTGGTGGGGACAAAAGGGCAACGCTTTCATGGGCGGCGCCAACATCAAATGGTGGATCTGCAATTACCGGGTATGCGATTTATCGAAACAACGTTTTGATCACCACCGTCTCCGCTTCGACTCTGACTTATGTGGATACCAACAGCACTACTGGTCTTACGAACGGAACGTCGTACTACTGGTCAGTTCGTGCAGTGAATGCAATTGGCGAGTCAGTCTCGAGCAATGTGTACGGAACTCCGTATTCACAAATTGGGGCACCAACAGGTGTTTTGGCTGTGCGTGGAAATCGTCAAGTCACTGTGTCGTGGACTGCTCCAGCAAATACCACCGGATTTACTCTCACTGGTTACCAGGTGGAGCGCAGTGTTAACGGTTCAACGTGGACCCTTGACTCAATGGTTACTGCATCTCCAGTCACAATTACTAATCTCACAAACGGTGTCATCTATTACTTCAGGGTGACGGCGTACGTGAATGGGGGGCCGTCAGCAAGCCCAGGTGGTCTGGGCGTTGTGAGTGCCGCCGCATCCGCAACGCCAATGACAGCGGCAACAGCACCGACATCCTTTACTGCCATAAGCGGTAATGGTTCGGTGGCGCTGTCTTGGTCGGCACCTCAAGATCCAGGCGGCGCTCCCGTGTCGGCCTATCAGATCAACCAGTGTCTTGTTGTCCTTGGCGGAGCGCAATGCAATGTGGCAGGTCAGTACTCAACAATCGTTACTTCAACAAACTCGACAGGCACCACGTACACGGTGTCTGGTCTTACCAACGGCAGCACGTATTACTTCACTGTTTCAGCGATTACGTCATTTGGTGTCGGAACTGCATCGTACATCTACGCAACAAATGCAACGCCAGGTACAACACCGACTGCCGTCCAGGCTCTCGACGCATTGCCAGGTGATGGCCGTTCAATGGTGACGTGGACAGCCCCCGCAAGCAATGGTGGATACACCTTGATGGGTTACAAAGTAGAGCGTTCTTCCGATAACGGAACAACATGGGTATTACTCAATATCTCGACTAACTACACGTACTACAACGACACCTCTGTGATGAATGGTGTGACTTACACCTATCGCGTCTCTGCGCAAAACGCTTTGGGGTACGGAACGCCGATGACTACAGCGGTTATTCCATTTGGCCCCGCTGCAGCGCCGGCGAACCTTTCGACTGTTGCAGGTAATGCGCAAGCAACCATTAATTGGTCGGTGCCATCAGTTGATGGCGGAACAGCGATCCTTGGTTACAAAGTAGAACAGTCCACGAATAACTCGACATGGACCGTTCTTTCTGCGAACGCTGGACTTGGAACTTCGTTTGTGGCCACAGGTCTGACAAATGGAACGCCGTACTATTTCCGCGTCACTGCAGTGACTGCCTTTGCAACCAATACAAGCAGTACTGCGACAGCTCTGCCATTGGCCACAGCTACAGCACCAACTTCCTTTGCGGCATCGATTGATGCAACAGGTGGAGTAGTTCTCACGTGGGCGGCTCCATCATCTAATGGTGGATCAGCAATTTCCTATTACGTAGTACAGCGTTCAACAAATGGGTCAACCTGGGTCGACGTAGCTCAACCAAGCGGATTGACCACAACAGTTAATGGTCTGACATTAGGCACTGGCTACAGCTTCCGAATTGCAGCAATTACTTCAGTTGGAACTGGGTCTTATGCAACTGCATCAGCAACCCCAGTGTCGAACCCCGGCGCCCCGCAGAACTTGGTAGCAAGTATCGACGCGAACGGTGTCGTTACTCTTACCTGGGCCACCCCAGCAAATAATGGAGGAAGCGCGATTGTTGGTTATGCAATCGAGCGTTGTAACAACACGCAGAACTCTTGTACGCCAGCAACTGTTGTGACGACAACATGTCCATCAACAACGGCCTTCTGCGTGGTTAATGCGAACAATGGGGGTTCAACAACTGCCGTCGTACAGCCAACTGCTGGCTCTACTGTGATGACGTTCGCTGTTACTACCTTGACATCAGTGAACTCGGCAACGGGTCTCGCTACGTCACGGCAGGTTTCTGGAGGACTTATTACTGTCGTTGTGCCGCAACTAACGGTAACAACAACTGCAAGTGCGCCAACAAACTTGGTCGCAACAGCTGGTAACGCCAGTACATCACTTGCTTGGACAGTTCCATCATCATTGGGATCGCCGGTACCAGGTTCCTATACCTACACGTTGCAACGCAGCACCGACAACTCAAACTGGACAACAGTGAGTTCTACAATCACGAGCGCAACATTGACCTACTCAGATACTGGTCTCACAAATGGAACGGTGTACTACTACCGCATTGCAGCTGTCAGTTCTGCAGGCACCGGCGCTTATGCAGCTACTTCCGCGCGTCCATTTACAACTGCTTCCGCTCCGGCGAGCATCACGGCGGCATTGCAAGATGCTGCTGTTCTCATTACATGGACAGCACCAACTTCAACCGGCGGGTTGTCTGTTACGAACTATGTCCTTGATGTGTGTACAACAAGTGCAGTTGCGTGTGTTGCTGGAGCATCAACTGGATTCACTACTGTTTCCGGCACAGTGCCGACAGACTCGTTGTCCTATGTCGTTTCTGGTCTGACCAACGGCACCCAATATTGGTTCCGCGTACGAGCTGTTACGTCAGCCGGTAATGGAACAGGCATTGTTGCAACTGCAACTCCGGGTGGTGCGCCATCAGCTGTTGTTGCTCTCACGACAACTGCCGCAAATACAGGCAATGTTGCATTGTCATGGACAGCTCCCGCCACAAATGGCTCAGCCATCACTGGTTACAAGGTGGAAATGTGCACAGCGAACTGTGCGACAAACGGAACGTTCACCCTTCTCGGTACTACAACGGCCTTAACGCCATTCGTCTCGAGTCCATTGCCTAACTTCACCTGCACATCAATCACTGCTTGTTCTGCAAATGCAGGGCTCGCGGGTCTTATCAATGGAACTAGCACCACCTTCCGCGTTTCGGCCATCAATGCCATCGGAACTGGTTACGGTTCGCTTGCGGTGGCTGTCCCGTTCACGTTGGCAGCGTCGCCAACAGGCTCTGCAGGAACAATTACTGCTAACCCGACAAATGCCGACAACTATGGTGCGTCTGTCACGACTGATGCGCCAACACTGTGGTACCGCCTCAACAACGCATCGGGCGCAACAGCTGTGACCGATGCATCGGGAACACCGCGTACCAGCACTGTAGGTTCCTCGGTGACATTCAATGGAAATGCTGGCTCACCATTCGGTGGCACAAGCGGGTCTGCAACATTCAACGGCGCTGCTGGCTCAGCTGCTGCATACCCAACAGTGGCACCAACTACACCAATCAACTTGGCGGGTGCTATCTCAACGCTTTCAGGCAATGATCTGAAAATTTCAGGTTCAGTCACTTTGGAAGCATGGATAAAGCCTGCTGCAGGTGCGTCAAATAGATGGCAGACGATTGTTTCGCGTGGCAATAGTGGTGTAAGCACTCGTAACTACGGCTTGTTTATAAATGGATCACAGGTTTACTTTGGTTTCAATACCAGTGCTGGTTTGCAAGGTGCTTTCACTCAATCAGGTGTCGCAGAAGCAAGTGTGTGGTCGCATCTCGTAGGTGTCTTTGATCAGACAACTGGCCTAGTCCGAATCTATGTCAACGGCCAGTTGCAAGCATCAGCGTTTGCAACACAATCGGGTGCATTGGTGACTTCTGCAGTGGGTGAAGTATTGATTGGTAATAGCTACAACGCAGATGCACCTACACCGTTCTTTGCAGGTCAGATGAGCGAAGTAGCGATCTATAACAAGGCCGTGACCGGTGCACGCATTCTTGCGCACTACAACGCATCGGGAATCGCTGCGCAGGGCAAGACTGCTCCGTCGGTTACGCCAAACGGTTCAAGCCTCACTCTCAACTGGACAGCGCCAACAAATACGGGTGGTCTCGCTATCACTGGTTACAAGATTGACTATGTCTTGCCTTCGACCGCAATTGCTGCGAATACGGGTGCTGCATGGTCAGTATTGATTGCCGATATTGGCTCAACAAGCACTACATATACATTGAATAGCGCCGTGACGTCTGCACTGGGACAGGGCTATATGTTCCAGGTGAGCGCAATTACATCTGCGGGTGTGGGTGCATCGTCACTGCCTGTTGGTCCAATTGGCACGGCAGCAGCACCAAGTGAACCGCGTTCGTTTGCTGCAGTCGGGGGAACAGCACAGGTAGCACTTACGTGGACGGCCCCGGCCAGTACTGGCGGTCTTACTGTTAGTGGTTACACCATTGAGCGCAGTGCAGATAACGGCATCACTTGGACATCGGTGGGTGCTACAACAGCCTCGTCACCGTTCGTCACGGGAGCAGTCCCTGGATTCACATGTTCTGCTATCGCTGCATGTATTGATGGGACAACTGCAATGTTGCCTGGCGCATCATTCCAGTACCGAATCGCTGCTATCACGCCTGCTGGCAATAGCAGTTACTCAGTTGCATCTGCTGGCCCTGCAAACACGGTGACAGCACTTCTTGCAGTTGCTGGTAATGCACAAGTCAGTCTCAGTTGGGACATCATGCCAACAACGGCTGGTCAAACTGTTGCCGGATACTTCGTTGAATACTGCACGGGTACGTGTACCGCGACAACGGGCACCTACACCGCTGTCACTGCAATTGCAGGTGCACCGACAAACGGCACAACTCCGAATAGCTACATCACAGCAACCGGTCTGACTAATGGCACCATCTACACATTCCGTGTCCGTGCTGTCTATGGCGCCAGCAATACGCGTGGTCCGGCAGTCATCGTTACCGGCATGCCGGTTGCGAGTGCACAGATCAGCGTTCAGTTATTGAATTCCACAGCTTCCACTACAACAATGGCATTGAACTGGCTTGCCCCTGTGGCAGTGGTGGGTAACACAATTGCTGGTTACTTAGTGGAGTACTGCGCTGCAAACTGTGGTGTTGCAGGAGCAACGTTTACAACAGCAACACCTGTAGCGGGCACGCCAACTGGTGCAACAACCACATTGTTGTCGTACAACATCGCTGGATTAACAACAAACAATACGTACGCCTTCCGAGTCACGCCAGTATTGGTAGCTGGTTCAACTGGCGTAGCAAGTCCATCAGTTGTTTTCGACACGCCAACTGCTTCGGTTGATGCACCAACTGCAATGCAGGCAGCTGGTCGCTTGAACAGTGTCTATGTTTCATGGGCTCCTCCTGCTACACGCGGTGGATACCCAATCCTTGGTTATCGCGTGGAATACCGCGTGAACAACACCGGTAACTGGGTCACTGCTACCACTAACTCGTATTCATCAACTCCGAATTATGCGGTCGCAGGTTTGACAGCAGGAGTGACATATGGATTCCAAGTCACTGCACTGACGGCAGCTGGACCAGGTGCAACTAGCGCACCCGTTACCGGGGTTCCATTTGGGGCAGCTGCTGCACCAACAAACCTCCGTGCATCTGCATCTAGTGGACAAGCAGCAATTCAATGGGAGACACCAACAAGCAATGGTGGAAATACCATCACTGGCTATCGCATTGAATCGAGTGTCGATGGCGGAACGACATGGAGTGATGAGGTTGCAAATACAAACAGTGTTGCTACCGCCTACACCTTGACCGGTCTCGACAACGGTGTCACTGTTCTTATTCGTGTGAGCGCGGTAACTTCTGCAGGTAGCGGTCAGGTATCAAACGTGGCCCCGGCAATTCCAAGTGCACCAGCATCTGCGCCAACCAATGTGTCTGCAATTGTCGGTAACGCTCAGGCAGTTCTCACTTGGACTGCTCCAGCAGATACGGGCGGGTTACCTGTTACTGGTTACATGATTGAACGTTCCGCTGATGGAACAACATGGTCAACAGTGACTGCAAACTCGGGCAACCCTGTTCCTGCATCAGTGCAATCGGGTCTGACCAACGGCGAGACATATCAATTCCGCATCTCGGCAATAACTGCCGGTGGTACCGGAGTTGCAAGTGCACCATTTACCGTGAAGCCGTATACAACGCCATCGGCACCAACATCTTTTGTGGCGCAACCGAGCGACGGCCAGATCACCATGACATGGGGAGTGCCAGCTGTAGATGGTGGTGCAGTAGTTAGTGATTACCGCGTTGAACAATCCCTCGATGGTGGCATCACTTGGACCGCTGCGGCAACAAGCACGGGAGGTACTCGCCAAGCAACAATTACGGGTCTCACAAACGGCACTCCGATTCTGTTGCGTGTCTTTGCTTTAAACACTGCCGGTGTAGGAACTCCAACACAGTCGATCAGCACCTCGGCCTACACAATTCCCGCTGCTCCAAATGCACTTGTGGCATCTGGAGCGAATGCTTCTGTCTTGTTGTCATGGACTGCACCAACCAACACCAACGGTTCGCCAGTTTCTGGTTACAAGGTGGAGCGTTCTATTGATGCAGGCACAACATGGACTGTGGCGATTGCCAACACTGGCAACTCGGGTACCAATGTTGTTGTGAATGATCTGACAAACGGAACTGCATATGCTTTCCGTGTAAGTGCGATTAACGCAGCTGGGGCTGGCGATGCGTCTGGTTCGACTGGCGCAACACCAATGACAACTGCGAGTGCACCAACAGCAGTGACTGGAACGGGTGGAGATACAACGGCGACGATTTCCTGGTCACTACCAACTATTGATGGTGGAACAGCGATTACTGATTACAACGTTGAGCGATCGAGCGATGGTGGAGTGACCTGGACATCCGTGGCAAGCAATATTGTTGGCACTTCGTATAGCGACACAGCACTCACAAATGGAATTACGTACTTGTACCGGGTCAGTGCTGTGAATGCAGCAGGAACTGGATCCAGTAGTGCTGGTGTTGCAGTTGTTGCTGCAGCGCGAGCTGGTGCATCAACAGGACTAGTGGCAACTTCTGGTAGTGGCTCCGTCATCTTGTCGTGGGTTTCTCCAACTGATACAGGTGGTGCTGCAATCACTGGCTACTTCATTGAGATCTCAGAAGACAGTGGTGACACATGGGCAACAGCAATCGCAAATACGAACACTTCGGCAGCATTTGCTGTAGTGAGCAATTTGGCTGAGGGTCAGCTGTATTCCTTCCGTATCTCTGCAATCAATGCTGCAGGCATCGGAACCACCAGCACGAATGTTGATGGAACGCCAGTCATTGTCTCCAGTGTTGTGCTGTCAGGTACAGCAAACAGTGAAAATGTTTCTCTGACATGGACAGCGCCAACAGACATTGTTCAAACTGGTTACGTTGTTGAGAAGTCGGCTGACGGAATCACATGGACTCCGGCAATGTTGAACCCAGGTGCAAATGCCACAAGCGGTACTGCATCAGGCTTGACAAACGGAACGGTGTACTTCTTCCGTATCCAGGTTGTCACCGCTGGCGGTCCTGCTTCGAGTTACTCGAATTACCTCGCACTTGTTCCACGTGGATTGGCTGGCGCACCGTCAGCGCTGACCGCCGTGGCAGGGGACACCCAGGTCACATTACGTTGGGTTGCTCCAGTATCGGATGGTGGAACAGCTATCAGCGGATACAAGATTGAGTACAGCGCTAATGCCGGAACGTCTTGGACAACTGCAACCGCAACAACTGGTAACCAAGCAGTTCTTTACACCGTGACTGGCCTTACGAATGCCACTGCATACACATTCCGTGTTTCGGCAGTGAACGCAGTAGGCGCGGGTACTGCAAGTGCAACTGCTGCTGGCACACCTTTCACCATCCCCGGAACATCAAACTCGGTGACCACGACTGCTGGAACAGCGCAAGTTGTTCTGAACTGGGTTGCTCCAGCAAGCAATGGCGGAAGCGTCATTACTGCTTATGTGGTTCAGATGACATCTGATGGTGGTGCAACATGGTCCACGCTCACTGCATCCACTACTGCACTTACTTACACGGCAACTGGATTAACAAATGGAACTACGTATGCGTTCCGTGTGGCAGCAAAAAACCTTGCTGGTACTGGCGTTACAACAAACCCAGTCACTTCGACTCCATTCGAAGCGCCCAACGCTCCAACAGCGCTTTCAGCAGTGGCAGGGGACACCTCTGTCTCGATTTCCTGGACTGCGCCAACAAACGTTGCTTCGACGGCAATCGTTGGCTACAAGGTGGAGAAGTCAGCAAACGCTGGAACTACTTGGAGTATTGCAACTGCAAACACAGCATCAAACTTGACCAACTACACGGTGACTGGATTAACAAATGGCACGGCCTACGCATTACGAGTAACTGCGTTGATCTCAGCCGGTCCAGGTGCGGCGTCTGCTTCAGTAAATGCGACTCCGTTTGGTGTACCAAGTGCACCACAGAGCATCGTTGTTGTATCAAGTGATTCACAAGTCACTATTTCATGGGCGGCGCCAGTATCAAATGGTGGAAGCGTGCTGACCGGATACATCGTGCAGATCTCCACCGATGGTGGTGCAACATTTACTGATGCGGTGACGACAACTAGCACGAGCGTCTCTATTGGAAGCCTGACTAACGGAACTAGTTATGTGTTCCGTGTTGTTGCTGTGAATGCAGCCGGCAATGGCATCGTTAGTGGTACGACATCGGGTACTCCGTTTACGTCTCCAGGTGCACCAACATCACCACAGGCAGTCGGTGGAACAAATGAAGTAGTTCTCTCTTGGACCGCACCTTCATCAACTGGTGGAAGCGCGTTGGTGGGTTACCGGATTGAGCGCAGCTCAAATGGCGGAACTTCTTGGACCACAGTTGTTTCGAACACCGGTTCAACAGCAACTGCCTTCACTGTAGGCAATCTCTCTGCCGGTGTGGTGTACACATTCCGCATTGCAGCCGTCACTAATGGTGGCTTTGGTACATACAGCGTGAACTTCACGGGTTCAGCAGTGGGTCTCGCAACAGCACCGGGTTCTTTGACCGCGAACGCTGCAACAAGTCAGGTGACATTGTCATGGACAGCTCCTACCTCTACTGGCGGAAGCACTGTTGCCACCTATGTGGTGGAAAAGAGCGCAGACGGCGGCGTCACGTGGTCCACCGTGACAACAGCTGCAACAGGAACCTCTTACGTGGTTACCGGACTTACAAATGCAACAACATACTCCTTCCGGGTGAGTGCAGTTAATGCGAGTGGTGCAGGTATTTCATCTGCGCCAGCAACAGCAACGCCATTCACAACTCCAGATGCGCCAACCGGACTTTCCGTAATCGCAGCAACATCGCAAGCTGTTTTGGTGTGGACAACACCAGCAAGTGATGGAGGAACCTCAATTACCGGTTACAAGGTGGAGCAATCCACTGACGGTGGCACAACGTGGACATCGCTAGTTGCGAATACTGGTTCTGCATCAACGGTCTATGTGGTCTCTGGCCTCACTAATGGAAGTGCGTATCGATTCCGTGTTAGTGCAATTAACTCTGCAGGTATTGGAATCGCATCAACGATCGCAACCGCAACGCCATCTGGTACTGCAACAGCTCCACGATCTTTGATCGCGACCGCGTCTGATGGCCAGGTTGCACTCGCATGGGTAGCACCTTCTTCCACGGGCGGTAATCCAGTGACTGGTTACTCCATTGAAGTGAGTTCTAATGGCGGCACATCGTGGACAACCCTGATCGCCGACACCGCTTCAACTACAACGAGTTATAGCGCAACTGGTCTTTCTAACGGAACGACGTATGCGTTCCGAGTATCTGCAATCAATATCAATGGTGTTGGTGCCGTGAGCTCGCCCGCTTCTGCTGCACCTTTCACAACGCCGGGACAAGTCCCTGCAATCACAACTACCGCTGGCAATGCACAGGTGCTTCTCTCTTGGACAGCACCAACGACTGATGGTGGTGGCGCGATTTCCGGCTACAAGATTGAACGCTCTGCAGACTCTGGTGCAACCTGGTCAACCTTGACAGCGAACACCAATTCGGCTGCAACGAACTACACAGCTTCAGCTCTAATCAATGGAACTGTGTATTCATTCCGTGTTTCGGCAGTGAATGGCGCTGGCACCGGTACAGCCAGTTCTAGCGAAACTGCAACCCCATTCGCTGGTGCTGCTGCGCCAACTGCTTTGAGCGCAACTCCATCCAGCACTCAAGTGGTGTTGTCCTGGACTGCCCCGAGTGCAACTGGTGGATCTGCAATTGTCGGTTATCGCATTGAATCCACTGTGAACGGTGGAACCTCCTGGTCAATAGTTGTTGCTGATACTGCATCAACGGCAACGTCGTACATCGCAATCGCACTAACTAATGGCCAGCAATATGGTTTCCGCGTTAGTGCAATCAATGGTGCAGGCGTAGGCGTTGCCAGTGCAGTTGCTACCTCCACTCCGTTTACTGTCGCCTCCGCACCAGTGTCGGTAGTGGCAACGCCTGCTGATACGCAGGTTCTCTTGACATGGGTCGCTGGTGCATCAAATGGTGCATCAATCACGGGTTATGTCATCGAATTTTCTAGCGATGCTGGTGCAACATGGTCAACAGTTTCTGCAAATACAAATTCAGGACTGACTCGCTACACCGTGATAGGGCTCACAAACGGAATGTCGTACACATTCCGTGTTGCTGGTATTAACCAGGCAGGAACTGGTACTTCCACTTCGAGTAGCGCAACTGTTCCTGCGGGAGCGCCGTCTGCACCGTTGTCGTTGGTTGTTGCTCCGGGCAACACTGCTGCAACATTGACATGGACAGCACCATCAACTGATGGTGGTTCGCCAATCATTGGATACCGCATTGAACGTTCGGTGAACTCGGGTGCAACCTGGACAATAGTGGTTGCAGACTCTGCTTCTTCCAGCACTTCCTACACCGCAACTGGTCTCACGAATGGTGCTAGTTACAACTTCCGCGTTAGTGCGCTGAACGCTGTAACGGTCGGCGCTTCAAGTCTTGCTGGTTCAGTAGTTCCTGCTGGTGTGCCGGTAGCGCCAACGTCGTTGTCAGCAACTGCAACAAATACAGCAGTTGTTCTCGTATGGACGCGTCCGCTGAATGATGGGGGCAATGCAATTGTTGGCTATTTGGTGGAGACATCTAGTGATGGTGGCGCCAACTGGACAACTGCAATTGCAAATACAAACTCAACAGTTACATCCACAACAGTTACTGGTCTCACGAACGGTTCGCTATACAGTTTCCGCATCAGCGGTATTAATGCTGTGGGTTCTGGCGCAGCCAGCACTGTCATCACAGCAACTCCTGCAAGTGTCCCAACTGTTGCGCAAAACCTCATTGCAACAGCATCAAATGGTCAAGTAGAACTGTCGTGGACTGCGCCAGCAACGAACGGTGGCAGCAGTGTTACTGGTTATCGCATTGAGCGTTCGACTGATGGCATCACGTGGAATACCATCTCATCTGGCACTGCGGCAACTACCTACACCGTTACTGGATTGACGAACGGTTCTACGTATATGTTCCGCCTTGCTGCAACCAACGCAATTGGTGACAGCGCGATGACGGCTGCAGTCACTGCTAGTCCAGCGGCTTCTGCAACTGCCCCTCAAACATTCGTTGCCACAGTAGGGGATCGTGCTGCCACATTGACATGGGCTGCTCCAGCATCAAATGGCGGTATGCCTGTCCTTTCCTATGTGATCGAGCGCCTAAATAGTGATGGTTCCACGTGGGCTGCTGAAGCAAGTGGTGTCGTTGGTTACGGATACTCCGTAACTGGTCTGACGAACTTTGTTGGGTACATGTTCCGTGTCGCCGCGATCACTACTTCAGGGAAAGGTGCGTGGGCAACAATGTCCAGTCCAGTCACCCCATTCCGTGCACCGCCGTCTCCAGAAACACCAGCAGTGCCAGATGCACCAACAGCGGTAACAACCACTGTTGAGTCGGGCCAAACATCAATTGTCTGGACTACTCCTGCAAGCGATGGTGGTGCTGCCATTTCTAGTTACATCGTGGAACGCTCCACAAACGGAGGCACTTCATGGACAACGGTTGCTAACACAATGGCGACGTCGTTTATTGCAACAGGTCTTACAAACGGCGCGACGTACATCTTCCGAGTCACGGCTGCGAACTCGGTTGGCAATGGCTTGCCAAGTGTTATGGCCGTCGTAACGCCAGCAACACTCGCAGCGGCGCCGACCAACATTTCCATCTCGACTGGTAATGGTCTCTTGTCCTTCTCGTGGCTCGCACCTGCAAGCACCGGTGGAATGCCAGTTGTTTCGTATGTTGTTGAAACCTCAGCAACAGGTACAAGTGGTTGGAATACTGCAAGCACAGGGTCTCCTTCAACGTCATTGGTGATTGATGGCCTTACAAATGGCACACCTCTCCACATGCGAGTTGCTGCTGTAACAGCAATTGGACAAGGTGCGTGGGCCACTGCAGTTGGCACACCAAGCATTGGTGCAGTTGCGGGAATCTCAACCAATGTGGTTGCAACTCCGGGTGCTGGCCAGGTCGCATTGACATGGACTGCTCCGGTAGCTAAGGGTGGATCACCAATCACTGGCTATCTCATTGAGAAGTCTCTCGATGGAAACTCGTGGATGGTTGTTACTTCCAATACCGGAAGCTCACTGACTTCGTACAACGTCACAGGCTTGGCAAATGGAACAACCACATACTTGCGCGTGAGCGCAATCAACGGTGCTGGAAGTGGTTTGCCGACGGGTGCTGTCACGGTTACGCCGTTGACTACAGCGAATGCTCCTCAAACCCTTATTGCCACAGCCGGTAATACACAAGCATCACTTGCATGGGTAGCGCCTACCGATAACGGTGGATCTGCAATTACGGGTTACACCATTCAGGTGTCATCGAACTCTGGTGCAACCTGGAGCAACATGGCAAATGTGGTGGGTACTTCTTACACCGCAACAGGACTCACCAATGGCACCAGTTATGCATTCCGTGTTCTTGCAATTAATGCTGGTGGTGCAGGTAGTGCATCGGCTCCCGATGTAGCCGTGCCATTTGCAACGTCAAGTGCAGTGCGCAACCTTCTGGTTGCTGTTGCAGATAGCCAAGTCACTGCAAGTTGGACCGCACCTCTATCCAATGGTGGTTCTGCTATCAGCGGATACCGCGTTGCATACAGCACTGATAACGGCACAACTTTCTCTGCAGACACTGTTGTCAACGGAACAACAGCAGTCATAACGGGCCTGACAAATGGGTCAGCAGTAGTTGTTCGAGTCATTCCAGTGAACGCAGCAGGAAACGGAGCATCAACATCATCAGCTGCTGCGACACCACGCACAGTTGCTGCGGCTGCATCTGCAGTTGTAGCAACAGCAGGAAATGGGCAAGTCAGTCTCAGTTGGGTTGCACCAACGGATAATGGTGGATCTGCAGTAACGGGTTACTACGTTGAACGCGCGGTAGGTGCTGGAGGATTGTGGACTCGTATCGCAACCGTCACCACTATGTCGCATGTTGCAACAGGCCTCACAAATGGCACGACGTATGTTTTCCGCATCTTGGCAACAAATGCCGCAGGTGCAGGTGCTGCAACAGAGCAAGTACTAGCAACGCCGTCTACAACTCCAGGTGCTCCAACTTCAGTGGCAACTGTTGCCGGTGATGGGTTTGTTACCTTGACATGGGTTGCTCCAACTTCAAACGGTGGTACAACTGTCACGTCGTACCTCATTGAGAAGTCAACTGACGGAACAATGTGGACAACAGCGGCAACAACATCGGCTCGTGAATTTACGGTGACTGGTTTGGCAAACGGAAC
This sequence comes from Ilumatobacteraceae bacterium, assembly GCA_044341035.1. Classification (GTDB taxonomy): domain Bacteria; phylum Actinomycetota; class Acidimicrobiia; order Acidimicrobiales; family Ilumatobacteraceae; genus UBA2093. Next base: position 65,838 of record JBIISL010000002.1, read on the forward strand.
TTCATACCGTTTCCGTATCAGTGCAGAAAATGCTGCGGGTACTGGTGCATCGGCACAAGCAAGTTCCACTGTCACGCCAAGTGCAAAGGCCACGGCTCCAACATCGGTGACTGCGACCCCATCAAATGGCGCAATCGCATTGGCCTGGGGAGCACCAACTGATACCGGTGGTTCTGCCTTGACGGGTTACATCGTTGAACAAAGTGTTGACGGGGGTATGACATGGACAACCGCAGCAACAACTGCAACACCATCGACATCGCTGACTGGCTTGACCAACGGAACGACCTACTCGTATCGAGTTCGTGCGAACAACTCCATCGGGTCAGGCGCTGCATCAACTGTTATGACAACTACGCCGTTCACGGTTCCAGGCGCACCACGCAACGTTGCGTCCTTCGCCGGTGATAAGGAAGTTCTTCTCACGTGGGGAGCGCCACTAAACACCGGTGGTTCGGTCATCACCGGTTACGTTGTGCAACAGTCCACGAATGGAACAACATGGACAACTGTTGAAATGCCATCGGTTGCTTCAACAACAATCACTGGTTTGACCAACGGTACGACCTATTCATTCCGCGTGTTTGCAGTAAATGCTGCCGTTACAAATATCAATAACATCGCAACATCTGGAGCAACCGCTTCATCTGTTGTAACGGGGATTCCGAAGACAACAGCATCGGCACCACAATCGCTGACACCTGTTTCTGGGGATCGTCAGATCTCACTGTCGTGGACAGCGCCAGTTGATAACGGTGGCGTGGCTCTCACCGGTTACAGCGTCCAGCGTTCAGCTGATGGTGGGCGCACTTGGACAACTGCAGTTTCGACAGCATCTTCAGTGCTGACCGCGACAATTAATGGTCTTACCAATGGCGTTGCATATGTATTCCGTGTTGCTGCAATCAATGCGGCCGGTGTGGGCGCGGCAGGTACATGGGTGACAGCTGCACCTGTAGCTGCGCCAGCAGCACCTGCTTCCGTCTCTGCAACCGCTTCGGCGTCAAGTGCAACTCTGAATTGGTCACCTCCAGTCGACAATGGTGGTGCATCCATTATTGGTTATCGGATTGAGCAATCAGAAGATGGTGGATCAACGTGGGGGACCGCCGTCCAATTGGGCGCCACAGTTCAAGCGCAGTCAGTGCGCAAACTGACATTGGATAATGCAGGTCTTTCTACTTCGACTTCTTTACAGGTCACTGGCCTTCAATCTGGTCGCTCCTACCTATTCCGTGTGCAGGCGTATTCAGTTGTTGGCGAGAGCCCATGGAATCAAGTTGCAGTCAAGGTTGGCTTGGCCCCAACTACACCGGGCACACCAAAGTTGACTCCGTCAAAAACTTCAGTTGTGGTGTCATGGGCAGCGTCAACTGCAGCGGGTGTACCTAAATACACAGTGCAGCGTTCCAATGATGGCGGCAAGACGTGGACAGATGTGGTGACCACGAGCGAGACGACTATCACTGATGATGGTTTAACCTCTGACGCTTCGTATTCATATCGAGTATTTGCCGAATATGCGGGCATGACCTCCAGTAAGTCTGGCGCCACCACTACTAAAACTCTGATACCTGCTGAATCAGTTCCAAATCCAACATTCGAAATCAACTTGGTATTGCGTTCAGACGTGGTTCCCACTTCTCGTAACTTCACTGTTGCAGGTGCAAATTTGAAAGGTGCTTCTTTAGTGAAGTTGTACCTTGCAGAAGTGCTTGCTACGCCCGCAGTTAACTCCGCGGCACTTCATAGGCGTGTTTTTTCAGCATTGGGTCCTGAAACGCTTCTTACGACCGCAACCGTAAATAAAGACGGCACGTTTGTGGCAACAGCCAGTTTGCCAGCCTCGCTAGCAAAAGGTAATTACAGAATTACTGCCAGAGGAACAGCATTCAATGGTGATCCTGTGACTTCATCTGCTGATTTCGTTGTTCCGGCCGACTGGGCAGAAATTCTTAATCCGTCGACGCCTTCGACTTCAACAACTTCAACAACTTCAACAACATCAACAACGTCGACGACTTCGACCACGGTTCCCGCAGTAACCCCGATAGTTCCGCCCAAGGCAACGCCGGGTGGTGCGCCATTCGATCCGAAGAGCGATCCGAAGGGCGTCGTTGGTCTCGCTGGTCAAGCAGCGGTGTTAGCTGCATTGCTGGCGGCTGGAGCAGCAAAACGTGGCAAAAAAGAAGATGAAGAATCAGGCGATGATGAAGATCGCGGTTCAGGAGACATCTCTGATACCGCGGTGAAATTCCGAAAGACTGATGTCGATGGTTCTAACGACGCAATTCAGCCACGGACCACACGATGGCTAGATAAGTGGTCATTAAAGTCCCCACACCGTCTGGTGCAATCGTCGCCACTACTTGCTCGTCTTGTTGTGGATGGAACGTACCTTCGTTCACTGTTGGGCATCTTCTGGTTGGCATTGCCGTTCGCAGGAGTTGTCCTCGGAATCCTTTCCGCAGTAGATACGGAATTCAATATTGTGATGCCCGCATTTGCGTTGCTCGTTTCGATCTTAATTTTGGGAATTCTTGATGCGTTCTCTGGTCTTCTTGGAGTACTGGTCTTTGCGGTACTCGCCGGAATCGGAGGAGGATTCACTTCGTCTGATTCCCTCCGAGGAATGCTGGGACTGTGTGCATTCTCTCTTGGAGTGCCACTGATTGCGACAGCATCACGACCGTTCTTCCGCGCAAGTGATGGAACATCTCAGATTTGGAACCGGACGGTTGACTTCTTCTTGGTCACACTGTTCGGTGCCTTGGCTGCCGGTGGAATGTTTGGCTCACTGCCTGGCCTCACCGGCTTCAAACCTTCATATGCAGATCGTGGAGACACGATTCAACTGATTGCTTTAGGAATGCTCATTGTTCGAATTGGACTCGAGTATCTCGCACGCAATGCAACGTCGGGACGATTCAAGTCAATTCATCCCGATGAGCTTTCGGATCCTTCGTTGGTGCAGAAAATTACTTCAATCATTGGTCGTTCCGCAGTGTTCGCATTTGTCGCCGTTATCTTCATCGGCAATAACTGGGCACTGTGGGTGGGAACAGCGTTGTACATGATTCCAAAGTTCGTAGATCTCGTGTCCGATAGTTTCTTGAACTTTGCAAAGTTGCATCGCTTCTTGCCTCGAGGCATTTTCAAGGTTGTCTTCATCATGTTTATTGCACGCTGGTGGGGCTCAGTAGTGGCTGACCAAGTAACCGACCCGGATCAAATGATCAAGGTTGGTTTTGTGCTGCTTGGTCTGCCTGGGCTGATAGCGGGAATCGCATCTTGGTTTGGTCGAGAAGGCGGCGATTGGAGGAGTTCGAAACTTACACGTGTGCTTGGAGCAGTACTCCTCGTCATCGGAATTCTGATGGTTAGAGGAGTTCTCTTCAACTTCTGATGTAGTTGCCTACACTATTGACGAGTAATAGGAGACTTTATGAGCGTGCCATTGTTTGTAGCAACAGAAATTGGTCACACCTTGCTCGATGAAAACACGTGGATGCCCACAGTCACCATTGATGTATCGCAGTCGCCCGAAGTTGCAGACCTTGCGCGAGTGCACGCTGTAGAGGGAATAGGAAATGTCAGTACCCACGCAATTCGCGAAGATGACACCGTTCTAGTTGGAGTGCAATTGACAATTCCGGTGCAGGCGACATTTGCGGTGGCTTTTAGTTATGAATTACACCGAGAGTTTCTGAATGAAGTAGCAGATGCAGGCAGTCTTGTATTCGCAACAACAGATACGGAAACCGCGCACGAAGAGCGTCCACTGTGGCTTAGCGTTGACATTGACGGAGCCGCCTTACGTCAAACGTTGCGCGTCAATAACGATTAATTACGCCGCAAAAGCGCCAGATGGAAGATCAGTTTCGCCATCGGCAATTGCCGCCTCTTTTCCTCGAAGCCATTTCTTGCTGGTTTCATCGACGATAGTTACATCATCTGAGAAGAACTCAAAGAATGGTTCAGGTTGCAAACGGTCGAATGTTGCAAACGCATCAATGATGATTTGAGCTTGTGGTGATGTAGTCATAAACGGACTGTACGGCACTACTTAACCGATTACTGGCGAAAAAATTTCCGTGCGGTGATGAATCGGTTCATCCCACTACTTAAGGAGGTAGTGGGATGAAACGAAACTGATTGCCTACGCGAGTTTTGTCATCTGACGTGAGATAACAGATCCAGCAAGTACGTATGGCGTTCCCTTAAGGAACAGTGGCAGCCATTCTGGGCTTGCCGACCATGAAGCCTCTGCTGCCTCGGCAGCTGCAGCATTTACGAGGATTGGGCGTCTTTCGCATCTCGAATCCGAGCAAGTGAATGGTGGGCAACTACCCAGAAAGTTGTGGCAGATGCTCATCCGAATCTCCGAATGCTCGGTCAAGCTGTTATGAGAAACGCAATCGCATAACCAAAGCAGAAGCTTTTAAGAATCTGTATCTGCGTATTCGTTTGAATTAAGACGAATACGCAGATGTTTGGAAGTCAAAGAAATGACCAGATGTTGCCGCATCAAAGAACGGAAGTACTTGGCTCAGATAGCAACCTGCGATACCGGTTGTCTTGTCGATCCAGAAGTAACTGTTGAACGCGCCCGCCCAAGTGAGTGCACCAGCAGGACATCCGTTTGGTAGTGGTTCTTCGTTGATCAAGAAGGTCAGTCCCCACGACTTAGGTAGGCCTGGATAGAAATCACAGTCACTGAAAAACGCAGGGTTCGCAGACTTCAATTCGGTTACGCGAATATCACCCATCTGATTCGTCGCCATTTGAGCAACAGTTTCTGCGCCAAGTACGCGGGTACCCTCAAGTTCTCCGTCATTGAGAATCATGCGCAGGAATCGTGAATAGTCACTCATTGTTGAAAACAATCCGCCGCCGCCACTGTCAAACTCAGAAGTTCCAGCCGACGGCATTTGAAATGACATGAAAGAAGAATCTGGTGTGCGGAGATGAAGAGACGCTTTTCGCTCCAGCATGTTTGGGGTGCACGCGAAACTTGTGTCAATCATTCCTAGAGGCTCTAGGAGATGTTCAGTGAAGTAATCACCAAGTTTTGATTTTGTAACCCGTTCGAGAATTATTCCAGCCCAATCAATGCCGATTCCGTAAAGCCATTTCGTTCCTGGGTCAAACATAAGAGGAGTATTGAGAGAGGCGAGACGGCCTGTAGACATTCGCGGTGCATCAATTACTTCAAACCACTTGTCAAGGTTCGGGTCTGTGAAGTCGTATGCATAGCCAGAGGTATGGGTCAACAAATTGCGCAGCGTGACCTGTGATCGAGCATCACGCAAGACTGGCTGGCCCGCGTCATCAAAGCCTTCAAGTACGCGCGGTGTCGCAAGCTCTGCACAATACCTTTCTGCTGGAGCATCAAGATCAAGATGACCTTGCTCCACCAACTGCATCACTGCTGCGCCGGTTATTGCTTTGGTCATCGAAGCTATGGCGCCCACAGTGTCAGTAGTCATGACGTCACCTGAACCGACTGTTCGTTCACCGGCTGAACCGAGGTAGGTCAAACCCTTTTTGTCTACCAATGCAGCAACCACTCCGGGCACGTGGCCATTCTTTACGCCTGTTGCAAGCAGATCATCAAGTCTTTGTTTCATGTTCATCACTACCTCTTATATATGACGTCAGTATCAATTGGCAGACTACTCGCAACTAGCAGGTCCCATTTTGGGCGGTAGGGGAATAGACCACATTTCACATCTTGTACATCTGTTGTCGTGCCTTGCTTGCATTGCGCATGGCATATACATTCGATATAACATGAGAAAAAGAACAAAAGTTGTATCAGTATTCGCACTCTTTCTTTTGAGTGGAACAGCGGGCACTCAGAAATATGTTTCATCGCAGATAACTTCACGCGTGGAACGAGAGATGCCGAAGGCATCAGGCGTGCGAGCTTCTATCCCACTGGCAGATTTGCCTAGCAATATCGCATCTGACTCAATCAAGTCAGTAATCGTCGACATTGATAGTTATTTCCTCAAAGAAAACAACACAAATACTTCGCTGAAAATCACTGCTAAGAACATCAGTAAATCCAAACCCACACTTATTGGATCATTAGACGTAACGGCCACAATCCCTGAATCAACGCTGGTCGAATCAGCAGAATTCAATAATCCAAGAATTGTGGGGGACACACTGCAAGTCTCCGTGGGTCCAGGTGGTGCAGGAACTGCGGTATTGATTCCAAGATATTCAAACAACGAGCTCTATTTTGAAATTCAAAGTATCTCATTTATGGACAGAGAAATTCCTGCGTCGTCCTTACCTTCAGATTTGCAAAGTCAGATCAAAACCAGGAGCCAGCGGAGCCTGGCGCCTCCTAAAGGGCTGAAAGTACAGTCTGTTTCACTAAGCAGCAAAGGTCTTTCCCTTAATATGCTCGGAAGCAATGTCCAGTTGGCCAATTTGGGCTCAGCGCTATAGGAGCAATCATGAATTTAGATATCAATAAAGTATTTCCAACGGACCCTTCAATTTTCGAAGGCTTTCAATTTGTTCGGATTGTCGCGGCGTTGCTTCTACTGCTGGTGGTGGTGCGTAGTTGTATTCACTTGTTTGCAGCTGATGGCGGAGCTCAGCGCATCGCAGGCATAGACACTTCTGTCGAAGGTGGAAAGAACATCATTGCCATGTTCCATCAATGGGGAGCGATACAGCTGATTCTTGGCGCGCTTCTTATTGTGCTGTTTTTTCGCTATCCGGGCTTAACACCATTGATCGTGCTCACTCTTGCGTTTGACCCAGTCATGCGGTTTGTTGCCAGCCGTGTCTTGAGCGTGACCTCTACAAGAACTCCTCCCGGCGCAAAGTTAAACGCTCCCGCGTTCGTGGTCCTCACGTTGCTTTTCATTGCCTCAATCGCGTAGTTCCAAACCTCAGAATTAGGGTAGTGGCCGTACCCAAATGTGCATCTGGCCCTTCTCTAATGGAGAAGTAGGTAACCGATCTAACGAAAAAAGTGCGCTCTTGCCGGGTCCCAGAACAGTTCCTGCGGGTACTTGCGAATTCAGACTGGGCAACTTCACGCCGGAGATGTCAATAGCCACAGATTCTGAGTTACTGATGGTGACAACTGATTCTCCTGTCAGTGCATACGCCACAATGTCCTTTTGCATCGGCGGTAGCAACTTTGATTCGGCACCAATTAGCAAGTCTCTCTTAGGAATGAAGTACTGGTTGAGCAAAACGTCTTGACCTTTTTGCATTGAGTACTGCTCTCCATACGTGTACCAAATTTTTCGGTCACGTTGCGCGTCGTCTCGTAAGAGCGGCTCCCAGTACTTGAGCCTCTCCTCTACGAAGCCCTCTTTCAAAAACTGATCAGCCAAAGTTCTGGTTCGGCGGTCAAGCATTTCGCGCAGTTCGGGCGTCTTCAGGAACAACCGTCCTAAACGGTTGCCTTCCATGTAGCTCATGTAGCTACTTGCTGATACCTCTTCACATAGGGAATTGCAGCCTGCAGCAACACGACGACCAAAGTTCAGGTCAAAGTCGATCGGCACTAAGCGCCATTTCTTATCAGCTGGGTCAACAAGCAACAAGTGGTTTTTGTGTTCCCATTCCAGATGCTGAGCCACTCGCATAGTGGCGATCGCTTCAATTACTTGAGGCACATCAACATGCGTGTACACAAATGAAAGAACTTCATCCTTATTGTCATTGTTCACCTGTGAAATCAGCTCACGGACTTCATCAACATGTTTCAGCCAACGCTGCGTTCGGCGTTGGTACCGGCCTCGCATTTCTGAGTCGGGGAAATCTAATTGGTTGAGGTTCAATGTTGCCTGACGGTCTGATTTAAAGGACGTTGCTGAATCTGAGAAACCAAATTTTTCGCGCCAGCGGCCGTCTGGCTGTTCTTGGTATAGGTATAGCCCGTAAAACTCGTTGTTCTTTTCGAACCGAAGTGGAAAGACTTGTTGTCCGATACCCCCGCCCAATTGTTGTAACTCGCTCGTCAATATCTCTCGCATAAAAGACTTATCTGTTACAGCAGAGTTCAAGGCGAATTCATTTACCGGCTCTTTAAGCAGCCCACCTAAGTTTGTTTCATACCCAGCAGGTAAGACAACTTTCCATTTTCGTTTTTGATTGAGTCGTGATTGATTACCTTTGATCCGGATCATTGCTCGATCAAAAACCTCGCCATCGAATGCAATCACAGTGGGATAACCGTTGTCACCGTATAGATCTCTATCGTTATAAATACGCTCATAATTAGCATCTTTAACGAACCATGAAAGCTGCGGAAGTTGACTTTCTTTTTCCGATGTCACCACTGTTCCGCGATAGGACATTCCGTCACCAGCGCGCGGCCAACTTCCTCGGTCTATTTCTCCTGCGTTGGAAACACGAAAACGAATCAGAGTTCCTTCGGGCTGCATCGGAATTGCGGCTACCCATCGGCCGTTGCCACCACCAACCATTGGAGTTTTTACTTCAGGTTCGAAATTCAACTTGTAGTGAAGCATGGCAATGTCTCCGTCACGCATCGATGCCGTTACTTCTACTTCTTGACTTGGCAGTGGTGACTTTGTGAAAGCAACATCATCAAAAGTGCTGAGGTACTGCTTTTCGGAAGCGGCTGTAGTGATACCAGGCGATGGTGTCGCGGCTTCCCAGTTTCCAGGCTCTGTGCCCCACAGGCGGCCGTTACGACGGTGAAGCGACATGCCATAGCCATCAGCCGTTGCTGGCCACTGATTGTTGTCTTCGAAATAAACAACGTCTTGTTTCTTTTTGGCAGCATCAAGTAACTGAACAACACCATTGCCATTACTGAGTTGCTGCTCTGAGAATCCAATCACCGCTTTCGTTTCATTTGGGCCCAATACATCAGTTGCAGCGAAACAGAAGTTAACTTCCGGCATGCACCAACCCGATAGCGACACTTGTGCTGAAGAAATATTGGTGACTTCAATAAACTCTTCGGCAGGGTTGTCGTTTGCTGGGTGATAGTGGATCTCTGTCATCACCACAGATGCCGAGTCATTTAACTGTTTGCGAAAATTTACGTCGTACTTGATGCCTGGCGACGGAACGTCGGCCATCCATTGAAGTGGAACGCTCACCAATGGATCAGCCGTCAACCTATGTAACGAATGACCGCGCCCATCAGCAGACTCTGGCCACGGTTTCTGGGTGGCATATTGCACTTCATCGACAACGTTGTCAACTGAATCTATGAGTTGAAGTGGCTCACCAGAGTTGGCCAATGTGCCCGCAAAATCTTTACCAGTGACAACAATGACCTCACCACCGCGCAAGACAGTCTTTTCTGTGAAACAGAAATCGACACCCTTTAAGCACCAGCGAGTCAGCGCGACATCACTGGTCCCATTGTTAGTGATCTCAAAGAAATCCTCAGTGTCCAGATTTGATAGATCGTGATAATTCAACTCCGAGATAAACACTTGATTCGCGAGTCGAGAAACACCGTCTTTTGCCCCAGAAAAACGCGGAATCAGAAGCACTGACGAGGCAAGTGCAACCATTAGGGCTATCCCAGCTGATATTTGGGTGGCTCTGCGACTCACATCATCAGTGTAGCGAGGTGACTAACATGGATAATTAGTATGAACGAACTTGACCTGCCCCGCATTCTTCAAGATTTTTCGATCAACATCGTTGCCATTCTCATTCTCGCGTTCTTTGTTTATTACCGTCGCTATCGCCGTCGTGATGCAACTGTGGGTTACATTGCCACAAACGTGAGTTTGTTTGTTGTTGCTGCAGCTCTCTCATCTTCAACCACCCTGAATGTGGGCGTTGGGTTTGGGCTATTCGCGGTTCTTTCAATTGTGCGCCTTCGTTCCGACGAGGCGACTCAGTCTGAAATTGGCTACACAATGGTGTCTCTCGTTATTGGCCTCATGACTGGGCTTCCTGGTCTTGACACCGACATCAAGATTACGTTTTCGGTGCTTCTCGTGTTGACCATGTTTATTGTTGACCATCCCTCTCTTCTTAAACCCCAGCAATATCAACGTCTGCGGGTTGAGTTAGATCGCATCATCACCAACGAAAAGGAATTAACTGCGTTCGTTGAGGAGAGAATTACCGGAAAAGTCAAACGGCTCACAGTTACCGAGATTGATTTTGTGAGAGAAACCATGCGACTTGACGTACGTGCAGATACGTAATGGACCCTCTGGCGCAATTTGCACCTATCTCTCTTGAAGAATTGACCGTTCGGGCAGAACTGCTTCGACGCTTTGATACGAAATACATCGTTCCGCTGCAGCGAATTGAAGATGTGTACGCTGCTCTGTCAGACAGCACTCTGATACTTGAAAACGACGGCAGGCGGGTCACTTCATATGTCACCGCGTATTTCGACAGCGAAGACTTGCATACATACTTTGATCATCTCAAGAAACGGCGCAAGCGTTTCAAGATACGAACTCGTTACTACGCAGAATCGACCAACGGTTTTCTAGAGATCAAAATCAAGATGCCACGGGGCCAAACCCAAAAAGTTCGCTGGCCACTTGATGTCTCTCAAGCAGGATCACAACTATCAGACGAACATAGAGAATTGCTTAATGAGGCTCTGCAGAGTTCTTTGTACCAGCCACTCTCGCATCAGTACCGCCAAACATTGACAACTACGTTCTCCAGAACCACGCTTTTTGATCCCGCCACACTTGAGCGCATCACCATTGATTTTGATCTGCTCGCATCGTCAGATGGGGCCTCAGTTGAACTTGGCCACAGACACGCAATTATTGAGATCAAGTCTCCGACGCAGGTGGGTCACACCCATCGAATTTTCACCCATCTCGGAATTCGCCCAGTCAGTGTCAGTAAGTACTGCGTTGCGATGACAGCGTTGCACCCCGAGCACCGAGGCACACCATGGCGCAAAGCCTTACGAGTACTGCGGGCTACCGAGTAATTCGAAGCACTGAATTTACGTACGCGCGTAGATCTTAATGAGACCGCTGTAGCAAGCAACCCATACTTGATTCAAAGTGGGTTCGAACGTTACGCCTATGGGATGTGGCGGAGTAAAAATGCGCTGAGTCACCTTCATTGTTGCAGTGGAGACGACCGTCATTGTCCCTGATTGATAATTCACAACGTAGAGGGCATCGCCTTCGGGAGAGATTGCCATCGTTCTCGGCTCAGTACCTGTCACCACACGTTTCAGAAGTCGGCCAGTTGCGGCATCGTGAGATGTAAGCACTGACGACAAGTTGTGCGAGACATACAACGTGAGTCCATCGGGACTCAGAACAATGTGTCGCGGAGTATTTGCCGCTGAGCGCCATTTACGGAGTGCAAACGTTGTTAGATCAATTGTGCCCAGTTGACCAGCACCCATCACAGTGATGTAAGCCTTTGAACTGTCGTGTGCAACAACGATTCCACGTGGATACCGGCCAACTTTGATTGTCTTCACCACTTGAAAGGTTGCCAGATCAACGATGCTGACGGAATATGAGCACCAATTGGAAACGAGTGCGTACTTATTATCGGGACTAACTGCTACAGACTTCGGCACCTCGCCAACTTCCACAGCTGCTTCCACTGCCATGGTCGTCATATTCACCCGATAAAGGAAACCATTGTCAAATTTTGCGCTTTCAGAACACTTATCAAAACCCTGCCGAACGAACCCCGGACCAGTCATGTAGTAGTTGGACACATATGCATATGCGCCATCAGGACTGAATGCAGCCTCCACAGGTGAACCTTGTGCAATGCCAGAGCCCTTTCGCCCTAATTTTTCAAGAGGAAGTGAGTCAGAGATGCGCTTCAACATCTGACCCTTTGCGTTGAAAACGCTGATGCCATGCGTGTACATCATGTTCTGCGCAATCACTAGCCCTGTTGAAGATGCAACAACAGACTTAGGCGACATGCTCGTGCCGCCAACGGTCTTCACTAGTTTGAGCCGCGCTGGTTTTGCTGAGACGAGAGAAGCCGATGCGGAGTTAGTCCCGAAGGATGGGATAAGGGCAGCCATTAATACGAATACACATGCGGTCCGATTCATTTTCGGCAGTATTGAACGCAACATGGAACGATGGTATCAACGAGGATTCATCAATCCAGTACTGCGTTACTTCGCCACATGGGACCCACCCAATTGCAACCCCAAACCACGCACCTAACTATTAGAGCGAAACTCGTGCGTCCTAACGCCGATTTTGCGCAGGAATAAGCCTGTCAACAGGGATGTTTCCTTGTTTCTTTCTACTCTGTGAGCACTCCAGTAGCCTCTATATAGATGACGTGAGGTGTGTCGGCGAATTTCGCACCACATTTCGCACCATCCCCGCCTTCGTGAGGCTGGTGCGTAATTCCAAACCCCAATGCTGGCGGGGTAATGACTGGGGTTTCAGTAAACGTTTGGAACGCGAAACGACGTTTTTTGGAACGCGGCATTCTTGTTCTTCAGGTCAGTGAATAGTCAAAGCCTCAGGTGATTGATGTTGTAGTTGCTGTCCAGCCCACTGGCATGAGGGGAGCAAGAAATGACTCTGAGGAGATTGATCCTTTTGCTTGACCGGCTTTCCAGATGTTGTATTTACTATCTGAATACTGACTAAAAAATTCAGTGACCTTTAGGTGAAGTTCTTCAACGACATGTGAATATTTAGGTTGATCAGCCACGTTCTGTGTTTGTAATGGATCGCTCGTGTGGTCGAAGAGAACGTTTGGCCCCGCCCCCGGAAGACGACACCAATAAGAGAATTGCTCTGTCCGTACTCCGCGGGACTCTTCTTGTTCAAAAAATACTTCGCTGCGCTGATGATCTTCGCCTTGAAGTAGTGCCTTAAAAGAGGTGCCAGCTGACTGGTCAAATCGACGCGTAGTCCCAACCATGTCGAGAACTGTTGATGGTAGGTCGATTTGGCTACACAGCGCATCCGATACGTAATCGTTCGGCACTGAAGGGTGGCGCACGATGAAGGGGATTCGCACAGCGGCATCATATAAATGAGACGGGCGCGTCTGGATGGTGTGTCCCCATAGCCCGTGCTGCCCATACAGGTTGGCTTGATCTGCTGTGTAGATCACGATTGTGTCCTCGAGCAGGTTCTTGTCTTTTAGTGCCGAGACAATTTTGCCTACGCCATCATCGACAATTGCAATTTGTGCACAGACATTGGCCATTGATGCGGGGTCATTGTGCATCCTCATCAAGTTGTACAGCATGTGTCGGCTGTAACGATTCGGATCATCGGGGCCCCGAATCAGACTCAACATCTCGTCCGAGATTGCTGTGCGCGGAAAGGTATCGAACTTTTTGTCGACGAACATTTCATAGAAGCGATTACGGAAATCTGGACCAAGATTGGTCGGAGGTAGCAAATACGGTGCGTCGTAGTTGACCATCAAAAAGAATGGATGGTCGCCACGTTCTTCGATGTAATCGACTGCTCTCTCAGTGAAAAAGTCAACAATGTGTCTGTCGTTAACCTCGTATTCTTCGCCGTGATCAATGACTTGGTTGTAGTAGAAGTCCTCAGTATGGCCACGAACAAATGTGACAGTTTCGTCAAAACCAGGAATCGGGACTCGTGGTTGACCAAGATGGTGTTTGCCGACCATGGCGGTGTGATAGCCAGCACCTTGGAGAACTGTTGCTAGCGATTCAAATTCTTGAATCGCAGACCAAGTATCTGGCCAATTTCGCAAATCCACATCTCGCAACCAACTGTGAACACCATGTTGTGAAGGCATGAGCCCAGTCAAAAGAGAAGCTCGCCCCGGCGAACACATCCCATTGGTGCAATAGAACCGTGTCAAAGTGGTTCCGTGCTTCGCAAGGTCGTCGATATGAGGGGTGTACACCTCATGGTTGCCGTAACAACCGAGCAAGTCTGGCGGCTGATTGTCAGCAGTAATCAGAACAATATTTGTCATGAGTTTGTCATGAACGAGACTTAGCAATGACGCGGTCTGCGGCGAGGTATCCAGACGAAATTGCTCCATCCATATAACCATTCCACTCTGCAGCAGTTTCTGTTCCAGCCCATTCAACGAGACCAAATGGGCGGCAGAGTTCTTCGCCTAGTTGTGTCCACACTCCAGGCCCGAGGTGGCCTCCGTAGCAACCGCCACTCCATTGTTCTGCAGTCCAGTCAAGCTCGACTACTTCAATAGGTGATGCAGCTGCTGGGCCGAACAAGTCCACCAACGTATTGAGGAAAATCTCGCGTCGTTCTTGAATGCTTAACGAAGATGCCTTTCGTGCATGCGCACCTTCAAAGAATCCCAACAACATTCCGGATCGACCATCTGGTGGGGAATTATCGAAAGTGATGGAGACAGGGTGATCAAGAGAGACGCCGAAGCCCGCCATGTTGTCGTCTCGCCAAAACGGTGTTTCATATGTGGCGATAATTTTGATGACTGCACCCATCGGAACATTTTGAACTAGTTGTTGACGCGCTGTTGGCAGGGGAGGCGTAAATGCAATAGCTCCGATTAAGTGCTGCGGAATTGTCACAATCACCGCGTCTGCTGAGT
>JBIISL010000068.1:0-7744 GCA_044341035.1 Ilumatobacteraceae bacterium
TTGTGTCATACATCATTGGTGCGTTCACCATGTTTAGAGATGTTGATGGAATTACCATGCGACCCGGCTGGTTGTCATTATCTGTTTGCATCATCAGCGTCGCGTTGTCGTTCATTGTGGGTATGCCTTCAATGGTGCGCACACGATTCGCAACACCAACTATTGGACGAGAAAATCTCTTGGGAACCATTGGTGTTGCAGTTGGCAACGTGAACCCAGAAGGAATCGTCTTAGTAGATGGTGCGAAGTGGCATGCACGTACCAACCGCGCAACTCCGCTTGCAGATAACGCCCCCATGCGAGTAGTCGCTATTGATGGTGTCACATTGGAAGTGGAACCACTTGAAGGCGCAGCGAAGGATTATCGCGAAGCTCGGTCAAAAAGCTAAGAAATGTTTCTACTGATTGTTTCGCTTGTCGTGGTATTGCCACTGATTGAGTTGTACGTCATTGTTCAAGTCGGCCATCAAGTGGGTTTACTGCCCACTATTGCGTTACTAATAGCAATCTCAGCAGTTGGCACGTCCCTAGTAAAGCGCGAAGGCATGCGTGTCTATAAAGAGTTCACACAAGCAATTCAGCAAGGCGAAGAGCCCTCCAAACAGATAGTTCATGGCGTGTGCATATTGGCCGCCGGTGTTTTCTTGTTTGCCCCCGGCTTCATTTCAGATGTTCTAGCGATAACGCTTCTCTTGCCACCAACACGGGCTATCGCCACCGCACTGGTGTTGCGCAGAAGTCGAGCCAAGATCACAGTGATACGCGCAACACACACGGGACCTATCGTTGAGACCAAGGGAACATTGTCTTCATCTTTTGATGTGATCGATGTTGACCCACGTGAAGGGGAGAACAACTAATGAGCAATGCACCAACAAAGAGTGAAGAACCATTTGACCCCACAACTGTTCCTGTAAAGCCAGCAGCAACCGTTCTGCTCATTCGTGATGCAGTTGCAGGCGGTATCGAAGTCTTTATGTTGCGTCGTACTTTTTCTGCTGCATTCGCTAGCGGAATGTTTGTATTCCCTGGTGGAAAAGTTGACGACGTTGATGGCATTGAAGAAATTGCTGAGATTTGTGATGGCCTCACAGATGCGCATGCCAGTTCATTGCTAGGCCTTGCAAATGGTGGTCTTGCATATTGGGTTGCATGTATTCGTGAATGTTTCGAAGAAGCTGGTGTATTGCTGGCGCGTCATGAAGACACTGGTGATGTCGTTCGTTTCGATGACCCAGAGGTCGAAGCACGTTTCAATCATGAACGCCACAACATCCATGATGGTTCAGTAGCTCTTCTTGATTTGTGCGTTGCTGAAGGCTTGCGTTTAACAACAGATGATATTCACTATGTCAGTCACTGGATTACCCCTATGGGGGAGAAGCGCCGTTTCGATACTCGTTTCTTTATTGCGCGTGCACCTGCTGCTCAAGAACCGTTGCATGACGATGGTGAAACAATTGAAAGTTTCTGGATCAGCCCTCAAGATGCCATGCGTCGTGCCCACGACAAAGATCTGATGTTGATGCCTCCTACAAAGGTCAACATTGAATTCTTACTTCCCCATGCAACAACAGATGAAGTGATGGCAGCAGCTGCAAAAGTTGGCACTCCGCAAACCATCTTGCCGAAAATCAAAATCGACTCTGATGGTCGCGTCGTTGGTATTGCTATGCCTGGAGATTCTGACTACGACGTACTGTGACCACGACGTCTTCGTCGCGTGCAGAACAGCCAGCCATGTCTTCCACTTCGGGGGTATCAGCAATGATTCGTGCAGCAATTGCAGTAAAGATTCGTGCGGCTTCAGATGAAGAAGTAAGAACTAGCGGCTCTCCGTTGTCTCCACCAGAAGCAACTGCAGGCTCAATAGGAATTTGACCAAGAAGCTCAACACCAACTTCGTCAGCAAGCGCTTGCCCACCACCTGTGCCAAACAACGCGTATGACTCGCCATGATCACATGTGAACTCGCTCATGTTTTCAATAACACCTGCAACACGTAAGAAACTTCTGCGCGCCATATCTGCTGCACGAATTGCAACCTTCTGTGCAGACACTGCAGGGGTAGTGACAATCAACAAATCGGTGCGTGGCAACATACGCGCGAGTCCCATTTGTACGTCACCAGTTCCGGGCGGCATGTCAATGAGTAAATAATCAAGATGACCCCAATTGACATCGTTCAGAAATTGTTCAACAGCTTTTGTCAGCATGAGGCCACGCCACATCAGTGCAGTGCCTTCGTCTTCCACCAACATTCCGGTTGACACAACTTTGAGTAATCCTTTTCCGATGACTCGTTCGTTCGGAATAATCATTGGCTTGTCGTGACCAGGCACAGCTGCTGCTTCTAAACGGTCTGGCATACCCAGCATGCGGGGGATAGAAAATCCCCAAATGTCTGCGTCAAGAACTCCGACAGTTTTTCCGGCCGCTGCAAGTGCAGCTGCCAAGTTCACAGTGACAGAAGATTTTCCAACTCCGCCTTTGCCGCTTGCAATTGCAAGGACACGTGCAGACAATGGCACGGCAGTATCGGTGGCGTTCTCACGTGCATTCCAGCGCGCGCGCGACATGACATCGGTGCGCTCTTCGGGTGTCATCTCGCCCCAGTCGATCTTTACTTTGGTGACCCAAGGGTGCACCTCAAGGCGAGAACGAATGTCTTTTTGAATCTGGGCGCGCAATGGGCAGCCGCGAATTGTGAGTTTCACGCCAATCGTGACCACGCCGTCAGCCATGGTGATGGCCCCAGCCATGCCCAAATCGACGATGTTGTCGCCCAATTCGGGGTCTATGACAGCACGAAGCAGGTTTTGGACCTCTTCAATGGAGGGCGCTGCAACGGCTCTCTTGCTCACATAATTAATCCTACTGGCGTATTGTTAATGCCATTCCCTATGCCTATTATTGGGGAAGTACAGGAACCCGCTCCGAAAGGTCCACCATGATCACTCTCACAGACAATGCAGCAAGCAAAGTAGCCCAGCTTCTCGAAGCAGAGGGCGCATCAGAGATGGCACTTCGCGTTGCAGTGAAGTCCGGCGGTTGCTCTGGTTACTCATACGACATGTACTTCGACGGCGACATTGCTACCGACGACATCACACTTACATTTGGTGCAGTGCGAGTTGTTGTTGACCCAGCATCAGCTCCCATGCTTGAAGGCGCAAGCCTTGACTACAAAGATGGTCTGAACGAACAAGGTTTCGCAATCACAAACCCGACTGCAACACGCTCATGCGGTTGCGGTAAATCGTTTAGCTGATTCCCACTGCAGCTAACGCGCTGCTCATTTCAGTTACGTCGAACACGGCATCAAGCCTGTTCACCAACACACCTTTTGCATCTGTGATGTAAAGCAATGGCTCGTACGCCAATTTGTAGGCCAGAACTGCCGGCGCAGCTGTTGTTGCTGTTTTATCGGAATACACATCTGCATGCACAAAGACTGCAGCATCGCCGACTTTCTTTGATAGTTCAATGAGTCCGTCTAGGCCTGGTGCACATGTCCCAGTTTTGCAATATGCCGGAGTACCAATCAGATAAACGACGGGCTTTCCACTCTTCAATGCCTCAGTCAAAGTGATGTCATGAAATGGACAGGTGCCTTCAGAGCGTGTGCAGATGGGGTCAACACCACGACTGTTATCAATAGTCGGCGTATCAAATGGCGGCAACGGATCACCGACCAAAGGACTCAACACGTTCTCGCGTTCTTCCACTTGAAATGACATCTCCGACTTAGGTGCCGCATCAAGTATCAACAGATAGATACCAACTTTTTGCACATCAACAATGAACGGCCAATACGGAGTCGCCATGTTCGTGTCATGTTTTTCTGCACTTACGGACGCAACAACAACATCGCCTGATGCTGCATCAATGACTTTGCCAGTGAGTGTTTGTGGCAACTTCACTTTTCCATCAGTTGTCAACACTCCAGAAGTGTCGGCTAATGAAATAGGAAGACGAATTGAACCAGGCACTAAACCAGTCGTTGGAAATCGTTTCACTACTTGCAACGTGCCAGAGATGCCATCGACGGCGCCCGAACCCGATGATGAACCCCCGCACGCTGCGACCAACCCGCCCAGCCCCAGTGAGGCAGAAAGGGCCAGAAATCGGCGTCGGCTGTAAGTGGGGAAGGGGGCCATGAGATTCAATCGTACGCACTTGACGCCGTGGCGTAAGGTTGGGTCTATGTCAGCAGCACCGCAGCCCCCTTATACCCCCGTTGTTCGCGCCGGCGACTGGATCATTGTGTCCGGCCAGCTCGGAATGAAAGACGGAGCAATCGTTGAAGGTGGTGTTCTTGCTCAGACCAACCAGGCAATTGTGAACTTGAAGGCTCAACTTGCTTCCATGGGCGCAAGCATCAATGACATCTCAAAGACGCTCTGCTTCCTCACCGACATGGATACGTTCGCAACTTTCAACGAGGCATACGCCAAAGGATTCGGCACAGCTCGTCCTGCACGTAGCACCATTGGTGTTGCGTCGCTACCATTTGGCGGAGCAGTAGAAATCGAAGCATGGGCGTTCAAGCCCGAATCGAAAGGTAAGTAAGTCATGCCAGGCCCAATCATTCTTGTTGTAGTACTCCTCTCGTTTCCCATCGTTGTTGGTTTGTCAACAGCAGCACTTGCCGCTCTCATTGGTCACTTCTTGTATCGCGATGCAGAGATCCGCCACGAAGGCAGTGAACTCATCGACTCGAACTACTAGTAGTTCGCATCTTTAGGTCTATGTATGACCGCTGACCTTCTTATTCACAACGCCCGCCTCGTTGCAACAGTTGATAATGCACGTCGTGAAATCCCTGGCGGTTGGGTTGCCATCACAAATGGTCTTATCTCTGGCGTTGGTTCCTCAACAGACCCTGTGCCTGCAGCAACCGAACGCATTGATGCGTCAGGTTGTTTGGTAACTCCTGGTCTCATCAACACGCATCATCACCTGTATCAAAACCTGACTCGTGCGTATCCGCCGATGACATCGTCTCCGTTATTCGGCTGGTTGCAAACGTTGTACCCATTGTGGCGTGCACTAGATGAAGAAGGCGCGCATGTATCTGCGTGGATTGGCTTAGCCGAACTTGCATTGTCTGGTTGCACAACAAGTACAGACCATTTGTACTTGCACCCACGCAATGGCGGTGACTTGTTATCGGCAGAAATCGCAGCAGCTAAAGATTTAGGAATTCGTTTTCACCCCACGCGTGGCTCAATGTCGTTGTCACAAAAGGATGGTGGCCTGCCACCTGATGACGTGGTGCAAGAAGACGATGAGATTCTGGCATTCTCAAAAGAAGCTGTCGAAAAGCATCATGATCGTTCCTTTGGCGCCATGACACGTGTTGCTCTTGCCCCATGCTCACCATTCAGCGTTACAAAAGATCTCATGATTCGCTCGGCTGAACTTGCTGAATCACTTGATGTTCGCCTGCACACGCACTTCGCAGAAAATGCTGAAGACGATGATTTCTCTATTGCCACATTTGGCTGCAGACCCTTTGAATATTTGAAAGAAGTCGGCTGGCTAAGTAATCGCACATGGGTGGCGCATTGCGTCATGCCAAACCACGATGAGATTCAAGCGCTCGGTGCTGCTGGCATTGGTGCTGCGCATTGCCCAAGCAGCAACCTCATTCTCGCGTCAGGAATTTCACCAGTTGTTGAATTGCGTAAAGCCGGAGTGCACGTAGGTCTGGGTGTTGATGGTTCATCAAGCGCCGACTCTGCAAGTTTGTGGTTAGAAGCACGTCAAGCAATGTTGCTTGCAAAACTAAAGAGCGGTGCCGATGCTGCCGATGCGCGCATGGCACTTGAAGTTGCAACCATTGGTGGCGCTGGTTGCCTTGGTCGCATTGGTGAGATTGGTCAACTACAAGTTGGCATGGTGGGCGACGTGGCTATCTGGGATCTCACCGGTATTCAATTTGCTGGTGCAATCGCAGACCCGATTGAAGCATGGCTGCGTTGCGGCCCAACTTCCGCACGAGACACAATTGTGCACGGCAAGGCAATTGTGCGAAACAGAGAATTGGTCAGTACAAAAGTGAATGAGATGATGACTACTCATACACGTATTGCTACAAAGATGCAGCAGCTCAACAAATAATGTTGCACGCTTTTCTTTTATCTTTCGGAGTGATCTTTGTTGCAGAGCTGGGTGACAAAAGCCAACTCATGGCTCTTGCTTTCGCAACGCGCTACAAAACAATTCCTGTTCTCATTGCAATCACATTGGCTACTGGCATTGTGCATCTCTTCTCAGTCGCATTAGGCGGTGCCATCGGCACGGCATTGCCAACGAAGCTCATCAGCATTGTTGGTGCAATCGCTTTTGTGGGTTTTGGTATCTGGACTCTTCGCGGTGATGAATTAACTGAAGAAGACAAAGAAAGTACAAAGGTCTCATCAAAGCACATCATCATGGCTGTCGGCACAGTGTTCTTCTTGGCAGAACTTGGCGACAAGACAATGCTTGCAACTGTCACTCTTGCAACTACTGAAGGGCTTGTAGGCACGTGGGCGGGCTCAACTGTTGGCATGGTTGTCGCCGATGGTCTCGCCATTGCGGTTGGTAAAGCACTTGGAGATCGATTGCAAGCAAAGACAGTGCGAATCGCATCGTCAATCGCTTTCTTTGTCTTTGCAGCCAGCATGTTCGCTGACGCACTGCGTTAACCGCCTAACCTGCACGTATGCGTTTATTTGGTGAGGTTCTTGTGACCATGTTGGTCATTCTCGATCCTCCTGGCAATGTGCCAATTTTCTTGGCAGTCACACAACGTTTGTCAGACAAAGAACGCCATCGTGCTGCATTCCTTGCTGTTGGTACCGCCTTCTTCGTCATCTCGCTTTTCGCAGTTGGTGGACGCACAGTTCTTGACTACTTGCATGTCTCAGTTCCGGCTCTACAAGGCGCTGGTGGGTTACTGCTTCTCCTCGTTGCTTTGCAGTTGCTGTATGGCAAGGGCGGTAGCGAAGATACTTTTGAAGTTGCGTCTCCCGAACAACGCACATCAATTGCGATGGTTCCGTTAGGTACACCATTGCTTGCTGGCCCTGGTGCCATTGTTGCCACCATTGTGTTCTTCGGAAAAGCCGAAGGAACAGCTGAATGGTTCAGTGTTGTTGCGGCTATTGCATGTGCATTGTCGGTGTCGCTCATTACGCTTCGGTTTAGTGGCATCGTAAAGAAGATTTTCCGTCCAGCTGGCGTGGTGTTGTTGGCTCGAGTAGCGGGCATGTTGCTTGCTGCCATTGCAGTGCAGATGATTGCTGACTCTGTGACGGCGTTTGTTCGCGCCGCGTAAAGCAAGAAGTCTTATATCGTTCATCGCCCTCAATGTAGAGTTGCATCGTGTTAGTTGATTCAGCGATCTACATCAATGGAGTGAGATCTCGCGACAGTGAAGGCGGTATTGGTTTCACTTGGGTGGGGCTTCTAGACCCAAGTGATGACGAAATTCTGAATTATCAACAGAAGTACTCGCTGCATCCTTTAGCAGTCGAAGACGCAGTTCTCGGTCGTCATCGTCCGAAACTTGATGTGTACGCACTTCATTCCTTTTTGATTCTTAAGACATTGATGTTTAATAAGGACACTTCGCGAATTGTCGTGGGCGATATAGGCGTATTCATCAATGAGAAATGCATAGTTATTGTTCGGCACGGCGACGCTATTCCGATGCGTTCAATTAGGGCTGATCTAGAAAAGCATCCGAATCGTC
>JBIISL010000024.1:0-25621 GCA_044341035.1 Ilumatobacteraceae bacterium
AAGGCAAAGGCTCTTCAGGAGAACGCATAATGGCTGAGTCGTCAGGCGTTTTGCGCGTAGAAGTTGTATCACCCGAGCGGGTTCTCTTTTCCGGAGAATCAACTCAGGTGATCACCCGCACCATGGAGGGTGGCGAAATTGCTTTCCTTCCTGGCCATGCGGCGTTCCTTGGTGCACTCACCGAGAACCACACGCGTATTTATTTGTCTGACGGCACCATTCAAAACTTGGCCGTTCACCTCGGCTTTGTTGAAGTTGGTCCTGATCGCGTCACCATTCTTTCCGACGTCGCTGAACTTGAAGAAGACATCGACATTGCGAGGGCACGTACCGCTTTGGCTCGAGCAGAAGAAAGCTCTCGCGGAGAAACAAATGCGTCAGTTGAGTCGGCTCTACGGCGAGCTCATGCACGCATCGCCGCCACCGGCGGACTGTAAAAAACAGGCGACTAGCGAAAGTACCCGTCAACAAGGTTGAACCACTCGACCTCGTAACCAGCTTCTGAGAGCATGTCTTTCAGTGTTTGCGGAGGGTTACCGTAAATACACAACCGACTTCCATTGGTTCGACCCAGAATTTGTTCACCGAATTTGCTTGATGCAAAGTTTTCTGAGTGGACTATGAATGCGTCGCCGTCTGCAAAAGTGTCCTTAAAGGAGATAAGGGATTCTTCTTCGTTGATGTAGACGTTGCATGCGATTGTGCGAGGTTCACCGGATTCAATAAAGGCGACCAAGTCGCGGGCAATTGATCTGAGCTCATCTGCTTTTCCTGGATTGATGTTTAGTTCCCAAAGAACTTGCAACTGTTGACTCATGATTTCCCCCACATTCGTCCCAAATAGGTGTTCGACGAATAGCGGTAGGTTACGTCGCTTCGTTTATGAACCCGTTACTGTGCGAAATTTGATCAATCTGGACTAGTTGCTGAAGGCTCAGCTGTAATCGATAGCGGAGAATTCGCTGATCTTGTCAAGCCTGTGTTGTGCATCAATCAAGCGCACTGTGCCGCTGCGTGAACGCATGACCAAACTTTGTGTGTGCACAAGGCCAGGTGTGAAGCGAACGCCCTGAAGCAATTCGCCGTCAGTAACGCCAGTTGCAGCAAAGAAGCAGTTATCGCCTTGCACTAAGTCGTCTGTGAGCAAGATGCGCCCGAGGTCGTAGCCTTGCGCAATCGCTGCATCGCGTTCTTCGTCGCTGCGTGGCCATAGGCGGGCTTGAATTTCTCCACCCATGCACTTCAGTGCAGCTGCTGCCACAACCCCTTCAGGTGTTCCACCAATACCGAACATCACGTCGACACCTGCATTGGGCCACGCGGTTGCAATCGCCGAGAAAATGTCACCATCAGAGATGAGTTTGATGCGTGCACCTGAGGCACGTACTTCTTCAATGAGGTCGTCGTGACGAGGACGCTCAAGGATCATGACTGTTAAGTCGCGAACGCTTTCGCCCTTTGCTTTGGCAATCCACTTGAGGTTTTGGGTGGGGGATGCAGTGATGTCGATTGAACCAACAGCACTAGGGCCAACAGCGATTTTTTCCATATAGAAACATGGGCCCGGATCAAACATGGTGCCGCGCTCGGATACTGCAATCACCGAGATTGCATTGCCTTTGCCTGATGCTGTGAGCGAGGTGCCGTCAATGGGGTCAACCGCAACGTCTGTGTCTGGCTTTGAACCGTCACCGACAAGTTCGCCATTGAACAACATGGGGGCTTCGTCTTTTTCGCCTTCACCAATGACAACAATGCCGCTCATCGGTACGGTGCTGAGCACCATGCGCATGGCATCCACCGCTGCGCCATCGGCGCCCATTTTGTCACCGCGGCCAACCCAGCGACTAGCTGCCATGGCGGCAGATTCGGTGGTGCGCACGAGTTCGAGGGCGAGGTTACGGTCAGGGCGTTCAGTTGTCATCACGTACAAACCTAGTGCCCTGACTAACCTGCGTTCGTGTCCGTTCTGCCAATCCAGCTGTGCCTTCCCGGCATCGAGATCACCGATGTTCTGGTGCGCCCTGGAGGCCAATGGGTGTCAGGAGTTGTCTCAGAGGGCGCCTCTGCCATTCTGCGGATGTGGGCAGTTGATGGCAGT
Source organism: Ilumatobacteraceae bacterium (assembly GCA_044341035.1). Taxonomy (GTDB): domain Bacteria; phylum Actinomycetota; class Acidimicrobiia; order Acidimicrobiales; family Ilumatobacteraceae; genus UBA2093. The sequence continues at coordinate 2,102 of JBIISL010000024.1, forward strand.
GCGACGGTTGATCTCTTTTCTGATGCGCCCTCGCGTGGTCGTGGCTTGTCTGGTGGGGTGCATGTGTGGAGCGATGATGGTGACGTTGTTTATGTGACAACTGGCGCACGGGGCATTGTTGAGATCAATCTTCGAAACGATGATGTGACGCAGGAGAGATCATTGCCATTTGACGTCTCTCGGTCATGGTCGACACCGGCAATTGACTACATGAATCGAACAGTGTTTGCAGTTGCCGACTGGAAAGAGTTGTGGGGATGCGAGATAACGGATGGCGTGCCGTATGTAGCGCATGGTGATTCTGATTTTGTCCTTGATGCGATAGCTGGCGTTGATGGAAGTTGCGTTGTGTGGAACAGGCCGGACATGGCGTGGACTCAAAGTGCGGTATTGCTTGAGGCTCCCACTAGTGGCATTGCGGTACAGCAACCGCGTTTCTCTCGCACAAAAGAGAGTTTTGGTTTCATTGACGATTCGACTGGCGTATCTAATGTGCACATTCTTGGTGACCAAATTATTGATCCGAATATCTCCATCATCGACCATTGCGAACATGGCGCACCGACATGGGGACCAGGGCAACGCACATGGTGTTTCAATACAGATGGCACACGCGTTGCATACACACGCAACGAAGACGGGTATTCATCATTGTGGGTGTTTGACAGAGTGACAGGCTCGCGCCATCGCATCGGCCAAGGAGTACACGGGTGTTTGTCGTGGGAAGAGAACATTCTTGCTGCAGTACGCACCGGGGCGCGTACACCGCAACAAGTAGTGGTGTATCACCTAAACAATTTGCTCGAACCTCGGCGCACAGTGTTGGTGCGACCAGCTGATGCCAAATGGTTAGAAAATGAAATTGACGTGGAGCTTGTCGAACCAACTGTTGAACGAGCTCCTGGAGATGTGGACGTGCCGTATCGCTTGTATCGCGCGCATCGGCCACACGGCGGATTGATTTGCTGGATACATGGCGGGCCAAATGACCAATGGCAAGTGACATTTAGAAGCCAATTCACGTATTGGCTCTCGCGAGGATTCGCAATCGCTGTAGTTGACCATCGCGGTTCATCGGGGCATGGGCGCGAGTTCATGCAGAGCCTGAATGGTCATTGGGGTGAATACGACGCCATTGATACTGCGAATGTATTGCGCCACCTACAAAGTGTGCATGGGTTCTCTTCTGCAACAACAGTCTTGATGGGTGGTAGTGCCGGCGGTTTGACCGCGCTGAATACCGCTATCGACGATGCATCGTTATGCGCTGGTGTTGTGGTGAAGTACCCCGTAGTTGATTTAGTTGCGATGTTGCACAGCGACGACCCGTTTGAAGGGCATCACATGCCGGCGCTGATTGGTTCCGAGGCTGACGCCGTTGCGCGGTCTCCACACAACAATGCAGCGGCTCTGCGAGGTGTGCCGGTACTTGTGTTTCATGGTGATCAAGATCATTCCGTTCCTCTCATTCATTCTGAACGACTGCAAGATGCCATAGACACGGCGGGGGGAAGCATTCAGTTGGAAGTGTTCATGGGGGAGGGCCACGGGTTTCGTAATCCTGAAAATATTGCTCGTGAATTTGCTATGACCGAAGAATTCCTTCACTCCCTAATGAAGAACGCAAGATAGCGTTTACGCCATGCTGCTCGCAGAGCTTGAGATCTTTCACTCGCGCCCTATCGCCCCCACGCGACGTTTGGCACTTGGCCGACTGCTGTTACCAGTTGAGCCTGCACCCGGATTCGGCGGCATATTGCTTGGTGCTGTGCTCGCTGTGCACGCAGGGGAAGTAGACGAAGATCTCATACCTGATCTTCAGCGTTTGTTGCTAGAGATTGAACGCGACTCACGCGTAGTGCAACCACGATTACGGCATCGTTTTCAGGTGGATCGCCATGGGTTGTCGTACAGCACTCATCGCATGACCAGTGTGAATGATTCCATCGAGTTTGAGTTTCAGAACAATGGAAACGCACTGCAGCAGGCTTTGGGTGCTATCTATGCACTGGAACGTCTTGACATTGGTATCCGTCAACAGTTAGTTCCTGTCATGCTGCGTGCGATGAAATGGCGCGGCCCAATTGGTGCTTCATTTATTGAGTATTTGGCGGGCACAAAGGTGTCGTCAATATCGGCTTTGGCAGACCCTCGTGCGTGGGCCTTGGAAATTCTTGGTTTTCCCGGTGGCACAGTGAAGCCGGGAAAACGAGACATCATGGCGCATTATCGCGACAGTGTGCGGCGCGCGCATCCTGATCATGGCGGCAATGAAATCGACGCAAGCAAACTGATTATTGACATCACTGAGGCTCGCCGCGTGTTGCTTGAGGCGTTGTGACTTCCATTGCCGGAGTCGTGCTGTTTCCGGGTGCAGGATCATCTTCAACCCACTCATCGTTAGTGGCAATGCGCGATGCGCTGTCACCGTTGCCAGTTGCTCTGCATGATTTTCCGTATCGTCTTGCAGGAAAACCGTTTCCTGATAAAGCACCAGTGCTTATCGCAAGTGTGAAGGAACATGTACGGGCCTTTGCTGAATCATTAGGTGTTTCTACTTCGAAGATTGTGATTGGTGGACGGTCGATGGGTGGTCGCATGTGTTCGATGGCAGTGGCAGATGATGCAGATGCGCTAGAAGTTGCGGGGCTTGTCCTGGTGTCGTACCCGTTACATCCGCCAAAGAAGCCAGACACTTTGCGCGTTGAACATTTGCCGCGAGTCTGTGTTCCCACGCTGTGTATCAGTGGAACAAAAGATAATTTCGGATCACCGCAGGAATTGGAAGCCGCGTTCGAGGTGGTCCCTGGTTCTGTTACCTGGAGCTGGATAGATAATGGGCGCCATGAATTAGCAAAAGCTGATGCTGAAGTTGCACAACGTATCTCAACATGGGTTGCGCAACTTTAGAAATCGTGTGTGATCTCGTCGAGTTCTTGGTGAGCAGTTTCAGGGTAACGAAACCACACAATCAGGGATGCGACAACTGGTCCTAGGACAAGACACAGCATCACAGTTCCGTATGACAACCCTGAGTCAAGAACTATGCCAGACCCAAGCAGGCCAACTATTCCACCGAGTAGTGCTGCAGTCATAATGATTCCGCCTGCCATGCCTCGTGATCCCGTAGAAAACAGTTCACCGCGATACACAGCAAGCGCAGGGTATGAGATTCCAAATGCAAAGCCGCCGGCCATGGCAAACCCCCACATGGAAATTCCCGACGAACTAAATGAAAGTGCAATAAGGAGTGCTCCTACGGGAACAAGGGTTGCACCAAGAATGCGGCGGCCCTTCTCGTCTGCAATATGGCCTCCAAGAATAAGGCCAACGGTGGCTGGCGCTGAAGTGACCACCGTGAAAAGTGCAATAAGTGCAGCGGAATAACCACGGTCATCTTTGAGAAAGCGATTCTGAAAAATTGATGCTGAGGCGATATACAAATTCGTGAGGAAAACAACAGAACAAATGCGTCCGAGGTTGCCGCGAAAGGCATGCTTCAATCGAAGTCGTGGCCCCGACGGTTGTGATGAGTTTTTTATGAATCGGTCAGACTCGGGTAGCCACTTCATCAACGCAATGGCAACAAAAAGCCACACTAAAGCAATGACGTAAATCAAGCGCCAAGACGTCGGGCCGAGATCAGCTAGAGGAAGTGAGCCAACTGCGATGCCGCCACCAATTCCACTTACCACTGCAAGCAGTCCCGTTGCATACGCACGAGTGTCTCGGGGCATCTCTTCGACTGCAACTACTGCAATAAGAATGTCGAGAGTAAGACCAAGTGGTCGTCCTAATGCTTGTGTGCCAACTAGAAAAACGTAGGAGGGTGCAATTGCGCCAAGCGCAGACACAAGAGGCGCAGCCCACGCCATTGCAATCATCACAGGGCGGCGTCCGTATCGGTCAGCCATCGCTACTAGTGGCAAACAGATAACGATTCCGAGCCGCACAACGGAGGCACCAAATCCCTGGCCCGATTGTGAAATATCAAATTCATCTGCCGCAAAGGCGACAGTTTGGGTGAACAGAGTGTTGATGAACGCAGCTGACATCGACGCCAGACCCACCAAAACCAGAATTCGGCGTTGGCGAACGGACAATTTTTCTGTCGGCTTTACCCATCGGGGCAGGCGTATCAGTCGGGGTTTTCCATTCAAGGCCACCGCGGGAGCATACTGATAGTCATGTCCATTGGTTCGAATCAGCACGAGGGCGACGTCATCGTTGTTGCCCAGAGCGGGCCATTGTCGGGCGAAGTGCAGGTGCCCGGCGCAAAGAACTCGGTTCTCAAACTGATGGCTGCTTGTCTGTTGGCTGACGGCAGATACACGCTCACGAATGTTCCGGTCATCGAAGACGTTGCCATCATGGCTGAGCTGTTGCGCGCCATCGGACTTGAAATCACCATGTCGCCATCACACAAAGGTGAGACAGGCCAGTATTTGTCAATTTACAACTCGGGATCAATTACTCCCGTTGCACCATTTGAATTAGCAGACCGTATTCGGGCATCAGTGAATCTGGTTGGTCCGCTACTCGGTCGTTTTGGCACGATTGATATCGCACTTCCGGGGGGCGATGATTTTGGTGGTCGACCTATTGACATGCACTTGCGCGGGCTCGAAGCAATGGGTGCTGAGTTCGAAAAAACGTCTGATGGAATTGTTGGTCGAAGCACTCGGCTAGTCGGTGCTGAAGTGTTGTTTGATTTTCCTAGTGTGGGTGCAACTGAAAATGTTTTGATGGCAGCCGTGGTAGCTGATGGTGTCACCACTATTCGTAATGCAGCACGTGAGCCCGAGATTGGTGATCTCATTGCTATGTTGCGCAAAATGGGCTGTCGCATAGACGGGGCAGACACTTCAACTTTGACAATTACAGGCGTTCAACCGTCGTCATTGCAGGCAGTCACTCATGAAGTGGTGACTGATCGCGTACAGGCAGCTACATACATTGCCGCAGTCGGCATGTGTGGCGGCACGATTCGTGTGGCGCGGGCAAATGCTCAACACATGGGCATGATGTTGACCCGTTTTACCGATATGGGCATGGTCTTCGACATTGATGATGACGGCATCACCGCTACTGCGCCGAACACCTTGACCTCTGTTGACGTGTCGACATTGCCATACCCAGGTGTTGCAACTGATTACAAACCACTTGTGGTTGCAATGTTGTCTATTGCCAACGGAGTCGGAATAGTGACGGAGAATTTGTATCCGGGACGATTCCGTTATGTCGAAGAATTGCGTGCGCTCGGAGCGAACATTGAAATAGATGGCCATCATGCAGTTGTTCGTGGAGTGCAGCATCTCACTGGCGCCACAGTGGTGGCACCTGATATTCGTGCCGGAGCGGCGCTGATTGTGGCGGGGCTCTCTGCGTCAGGAATCACCGAAATTGGTGATGTCTTCCACATTGATCGTGGATATGACGACATTGTGGGTCGCCTGAGTGCTTTGGGTGCCTCAATTAGTCGGGTTCGACCTGAGTCGTAGCCTCAGGCGGGGCCAGTTTCTTCGCACGCGAATTTGCGAGCCGTAAAAGGCCAAAAATGAGAGCAATGGGCACGAGGGCATACAGCATCTCGTCCCACCCACCTTGATGAGCGAACATGATGTCAGCGTAGGCTGTAACTATGTCAATGCGCCAACAGGTAGAAGAAACCATCGTGGTTATTAGGCCAGCTCTTCAGGCCGACGGCGGTGACATCGTGTTGCACGATGTCAATGAAGAGACTGGGGTCATCTCGGTCGAACTTGTCGGTGCGTGCACGACGTGTCCTGCTTCTGACCAAACACTTAAAGCTGGCATCGAACGCATTATGAAAGATCGCATCGACGGAGTCACTGAGGTCGTGCAGGTCGTCTAAGTGAGCCGTCGCACTCTTAGTCCCGAACAACTATTTACTGCCGCATGTGACGGTGACCGTGCAGCTCTTGCGCGCGTGTTGTCATTATTGGAACGCGGTGACGCAGTGGCACGTGAAGTTGGAAGGCTTGCCTACAAGCGCAGTGGTACGGGCTACACCGTAGGCATTACTGGGGCTCCTGGCGCGGGAAAGAGCACACTTACTAGTGCGCTCATCACGCACTTACGCAAGCAGGATCTTGAGATTGCTGTATTGGCTATCGACCCGTCGTCACCTTTCACTGGTGGTGCAATCTTGGGTGACCGCGTTCGCATGCAAGACCATGCAACAGACCCTGGTGTGTTTATCCGTTCTATGGCTACGCGTGGTCATCTCGGTGGTTTGTCGTTGTCAACACCAGAGGCAATTCGCATGCTCGACGCTGTTGGGCGCCAGTGGATTTTGGTGGAGACTGTCGGTGTTGGGCAGGTTGAAGTCGAAATTGCTGGCAAGGCAGACACCACTGTTGTTGTGCTGAACCCAGGCTGGGGTGATTCGGTGCAGGCAAACAAAGCCGGCCTCATGGAAATCGCCGACGTTTTCGTCATTAACAAGGCAGACCGCAAAGGTGTACAAGAAACTCAGCGCGACATTGAACAAATGTTGGAACTGTCTGATCTTGCCCATGAAGCATGGCACCCTCCAATCGTTGCCACTATCGGCAATACAGGAGAAGGTGTTCCAGAAATGTGGGACGCGGTTTTAGAGCATCGCGCGACAATTGAAGCATCTGGTGTTCTGAAGTCGCGACGCGAATTCCGGTTGCGTGCCGAACTGCGTGAAATTGTTGCGCGTCGCCTCGAATTGAAAGCTCGTGAAATTCTTAGCGGTGACCAATGGGATGGCCTGCAGGAACAAGTACTGAATCACAAGCTTGATCCATGGTCGGCTGCTGATGAAATGTTGCGCGGAGTAGGAGCCTGAAATGTCTGATGAATCATTAGTACTCATAGATCGTCGTAGTGATGGGGTTGCTGTCGTTACGTTGAACTCACCCAAGGTCAATGCGCTTTCTACAGCGCTTCTAGCTCGCCTTCATGACGTAGCACGTGAGCTCACTAGCAATCCAGCTGGTGCAGTTGTAATTACGGGTGGCGATCGTTTATTTGCAGCCGGCGCTGACATTTCAGAGTTCGGCGGCCCTTCGGAAGCCAAAACGATTGGTGCAGCTTTCCATGCCGCGTTGAATGCAGTTGCGGCTATTCCGTCGTTCACCATTGCTGCAGTGAGCGGATATGCACTCGGTGGAGGGTGCGAGTTGTCAATGGCGTGCGATTATCGCATCGCATCAACAAAAGCAGTGTTTGGACAACCCGAAATTCTCCTTGGCATTATTCCTGGCGGTGGTGGCACGCAACGTCTTCCTCGCTTGGTGGGCCCCAGCAGGGCCAAGGAAATCATGGCGACTGGTCGTCAAGTAAAGGCAGAAGAAGCATTGTCCATCGGTCTTGCAAATGAAGTTGTGGAACCAGACGCATTGATGACTCGCGCTCTAGAACTGGCAACCACCATTGCATCGGGCGCGACAGTTGCTACTCGGCTAATCAAGCAAGCAGTGGATCAAGGTATCGAAACTGATCTGGCATCGGGTCTTGCCCTAGAACTGCAATTGTTTGCAGATGTTTTCCACTCCGCTGACAGTCAAATTGGTGTGGCCAGTTTCCTCGAACATGGACCAGGTAAAGCCACCTTCACTGGTAAATAACTTATGCATCATTTTCGCGCACCTGATGCACGCCGCTTTGTTTCTGCCTCGCTCATGATTGGTATTGCGTTCGTTATCTTCGGCGCATCATTTGGAGTGTTGTCTGTCTCTGCTGGCGCATCCGTTGCGCAATCCTGCGCGATGTCGTTGCTTGTCTTTACCGGCGCATCACAAATGTCGGCGGTCAGTGTTATCGCTTCGGGCGGAACAGTTGCAAGTGCATTCGGTGGGGCAGTGTTGCTGTCAGGCCGTAATGCGGTCTACGGCTTAGCAATGTCGCCTGTATTGAAAGAGGGAAGTCTCGCTTCTCGTTTGCTTGGCGCACAATGGGTAATAGACGAAACAACCGCAGTGGTATCTGCAGAAACTGATCCGGCTACTCGCAGAACAGCGTTCTGGATTTCTGGCGCAATTCTCTATGCGAGTTGGAATATCGGAACTCTGCTTGGAGCGTTAGTTGGTTCCAGCATTAACCCCAGTGATTTCGGACTTGACGCGGCATTCCCGGTGATGTTCACCGCAATGATTGCGCCTCACCTGCAGACATCAGCTGGCCGCAAGGCCGCTTTGTTTGGTGCAATAGCAGCAGTGGCACTAGCGCCATTCATGCCGATTGGTTTACCGATTCTTGTATCAGCACTTGGCATGTTGTTCGGCATGTCGCCAGCTTCGCGCAATCCAAATGTGATGACAGACGGTGCACCATGAGTTGGACTTTTGTCTTGTCTCTGGCTGCATGTGCGTACGGCCTGAAGCTTCTTGGTGCTGTGATCATTGGTCAACGTGAGATGCCGTTAGTGGTGCAGCGGTGTTTGTTGCTGATTCCGGCAGCGTTGCTTGCGGGACTGATTGCGAAAGACACCTTTACGACTGGCCAAAGCTATGCCATTGATGCGAGAGCTGCGGGCTTAGCGATTGCGGTACTTGCTACTTGGCGTAAGTTGCCATTTGTCGTAGTGATTGTCGCCGGAGTCGGAACCACAGCTCTCATCCGAGTATTTGTCTAACGTGATCATTGTTTCTGCGAGACTGAGAACATGAGTACATCGACCCTTCTGCTTGTTCTCGACCTGGTGGGTATTGCAGTGTTTGCATTTTCCGGTGGCTTAGTCGGCGTTGAAAAGAATCTCGATATTTTTGGCGTACTTGCCTTGGCGGCAACCTCTGCTTTAGGTGGAGGAATCATTCGAGATCTTTTGCTCGGAATTGCACCTCCTGCCACGTTTACCGACGCTCGATATTTAGTCGTGCCTGTCGTATGTGGTGTTTTTGTCTTCTATGTTCATCCCACTATCACTCGGTTACAAAAACCGCTGGTTGTGTTAGATGCGGCAGGTTTGGGCTTGTTCGCAGTCGCGGGCGCACAGAAAGCACTGAACGCAGGCGTCAACGCCCCAGCATCTATTGGTATTGGCATGCTCACTGCAATTGGCGGAGGAGTGGCACGCGATGTCTTGGTACGTGAGATTCCTGTGGTGCTGCACCGAGAGATTTATGCAACAGCAGCAATAGCTGCAGCACTAGTCGTTGTCGTCGGCGATGAGTTTGAATTCAACCAATCAGCAGTGGCCATTGTAGGAATCTTGCTTGCGTTTTCAATCCGCGTGATTTCAAAGTGGCGTGGCTGGTCAGCGCCACGACCCGCATAATTATTGTTCAGCGAGTTTTTTCAGAATGCGTAAGTTCTTACGCCAAATTGCTTTCATCACAATTTGACCGCCAACAAGAGCACCAAGTTTTCCACCCAGCCACCATGGGAACACCAACACTTCAGTCCACACGAATCGTGTGGTTGTGGGTGTGAGTGCTTCAAGTGTGAATTCACCAGTGCCAGTAACAACGCCCGTGTGTGTGACCCCCATCGCTTTCTGAGGGACCCAAGACGTGATCTTCATCTCGTCGACAAGCTTGATTGGGCCAACTTTGGTGTCGCAGTAAAATTCGGTACCGGTGCCACGTGTTTGATCTGTCTTAAAACGAATCGCTACTGCGTCTGCCATCCAGTCGACATGACGCTCAATTGGTTCAACAACGTCCCACACTCGCTGAGTGCTTGCGTTGATGTCAATCGCTACGCGAATGCTGCCCATGAATCAGACACCCACTGCAGCACGTCGGAGTGCATCTGCTGCAGATTCTGGCGAGATGATATTGATCATGACACCAGTGCCACGTTCGAAACCGGCAGTGGTAGTTAGCTTCGGGAACAGATGTGCGTGCCAGTGGTATGTGCCCTCATGGTGAGACGGGGCTGTATGGAACACGAGGTTGAAGGCAATGTCGCCGAGAGCGGCAACAAGATGCTTCAGTGCATCACGAACGGCTAGGCCGACTCCGGTGAGTGCATCGTCAGACGAATCAGTGAGATGTTGCTGATGATCTTTCGGCATGATGAGTAATTCGTATGGACTAGATGACCAGAAGGGGCAAATCACCATTGCGTGATCGTTTTCAAGAACGAAACGCTCATTGTTTGATTCTGCTTCGGTAGTGGTGCACACAATGCATCCACCTTTGAATCGTTCGAAGGCACGTTCTTCTTCAAGAATTTCGCCAGGTACAAACGGAAGCCCGAGCAATTGTCCGTGTGGGTGAGCAAGTGATGCACCGGCTTCACGACCATGGTTCACGATGGCTTGTGTGTATCGAATGTTTGGCGTGTTGGCGTGTGCAATAAAGCGTTCTTTTAGCGCCGCCATAAGTTGAGCAATCTGCTCATCGGAGAGTTGGTCAAGTCGCACTTCGTGTTCAGGTGAGTACACGAACACTTCATGGGTGCCACTTGCTTCTGCCATCACGTGCACAGGACCAAGGTTGCGTACTGCAAGTGACTCGTCGCCTTCGAATGCGGGGTAGCGGTTCGGAATAACGCGTAGTTGCCAATTGCCGGCTGAGTCAACGTTCTCTAATAGTGGCGTGTCTGCGTGAGCACTGTCTGGACAAAATGGGCATTCACGATCAGGATCGTTTTCGACTTGTTGTGCACGCGGAGCAAAGTCGCTCGTGCGTTTAGCTCGAGATGGCACCACCGTGACCCAACGGCCGGTGAGAAGATTGAGACGAAGTTGACTCATTACTCACTCAGGATAGGGCGAATTGCCTTGTTTTCGGTGGACTATCGGCCAACGAAGGAGTCACACGGTACGTGAATACCGCGTGATGTGTCGATGTGAATCAGAAGTAAACGCCGTCTGACGTCCGTCGGCATAACGAGAGAACAATGACAGACCCGACTGTTCGGCAAGATGGTCTAATTGGGCGGGTCTGAAGTAACGAACCGCCCACGACCGGATGTGTGAACTACGGGCAGGGTCAAGGTGAGTGAATGTGCCTGTAATGCGCTGAGACAGTGGGTCATGGTGGCTGGTGGCGAGTACTTTTTCGCCTGTGGCCATGGTTTGCATGGATTCATGTGTTGACGCTTCCATTGAATTCGGAATGACGGCGTCAATGTATAGCGACCCAGTCGGGGCAAGGATGCGTGCAATGTGATTGATGCAGCTCTGCAAGGCTGATTCGTCCGGCACATTGAACAGAGTGTTGTAGCCAATGAAGATGACATCAAAGGGTCCGTTTGGAAGTTGTTCTGAAAAGTCGCCGCATACGAAGGAGACGGAAGCGGGGAAGTTCTTCTGTTGCGCTATTTGCAACATTGCTGCCGACGAATCAATACCAATGATGGCGTCACCAGATGTCGGCCGCAACGACAGCCATTGCGCGACAAGTCGTCCTGTACCGACACCGAGCTCAAGAACGCGAAGCGGCTCTGCGGGCAGGGAACGGACGATGGACTCGAGGAAATCGGCGTCGTCAAGATCTGAGTACCACTGGTCGTAGACCTCGGCAAAGGAATCGCCATAAGTCGTTGCGTCGTAACCGGCAACGCCATAGGGGTTCGTTTCATGGTCGGTCATCAGGTACTAGTCCACCACGACCATGTGCGAGGGGACGCATCGGTAGCCTGACTAGATGACCGAGATCACTGATTCGCCACGTTCGTACGTGTATCTCGATCATGCTGCAACGTCTCCGTTGCGCCCAGAGGCTCGAGACGCCATGAGCAAGTACGGCGATGTGATGTATGCAAACCCATCGGGCTCGCATCGATTTGCGCGAGAAGCTCGTCAGGTCATTGATGAAGCACGAGATGTGGTGGCCGAAGTAATCGGATGTCGTCCCGGTGAAGTGATTTTCACGAGTGGCGGAACTGAAGGCGCTAACGCTGCAGTTCTTGGCGCTACACGTCGTACCGGCGGTACTGCAGTATGTGGTGCAACTGAACATCATGCTGTGCTGCATTGTGTCGAGCACATTGATGGCACTGTGGTGCCAGTTACTGCAGCTGGGTCAGTAGACCCTGATGTCATGCGAGCTGTCCTAACAGACCTCGACGATGTTGCTGTTGTGTCGGTCATGGCAGTGAATAACGAGACCGGAGCAATTTCAGATTTAGAGCACATCTCACACGCTGTACGTCGCCAGGCACCTAATGCTGTGTTTCATACTGATGCAGTTCAGGCTGCATGTTGGATTGATTTACGAGAAGTCTGGTCATATGTTGATGTGCTCACGCTGTCGGCACATAAATTTGGCGGGCCAAAAGGAATGGGAATCATGGTGCTGCGTGAAGGCGCAACCTTAGAGCCACTTATTTTAGGTGGGGGTCAAGAACGTGATCGTCGCAGTGGTACGCACAACGTTGCTGGCATTGTCGGAACCTCCGTTGCGCTGTCGTTGACTGACCAAAAACGCAATTCTGAAGTGGCCCGTCTTGGTGCGTTACGTCATCAATTGATCGACGGAATTACATCACGCATCGAATGCGCCACAGCCACTCTGGCGCCAGGTACCGGCATTGCAGGTACTGCTCATGTGTGCTTGGAAAATCTGGAAAGTGAGTCCTTGCTGTATCTGTTAGACGAAGCAAGTGTCTGTGTCTCGGCTGCTTCGGCGTGCGCGAGTGGCGCCATGGAGCCATCACATGTGTTGGCGGCTATGGGTGTTTCTCGTGAACGAATTAAAGGCTCGTTGCGGTTTAGTCTCGGGCACACCACTACCGAAAACGATGTTTCTGCTGCGATCAATGCAACAATTGCTGCAGCAGCACGACTGGGGGCGGTGACATCATGAAAGTGCTTTTAGCCATGTCAGGTGGAGTCGACTCATCGGCAGCTGCGCTAGTTCTGCGTGAACAAGGCCACGATGTTGTCGGAGTCACCATGCGTTTATGGGGTGGCGAAAGTGACACAGGCTGTTGCTCGGTCTCAGACGTTGACGATGCTCGTCGGGTTGCTCAGCAAGTGGGCATTGATCATTTGGTATTTAACTTTTCTGAAGAATTCAATGAACATGTAGTTGAACCATATGTGGCGTCACATGTTCAAGGAACGACCCCAAACCCCTGTATCGAATGCAATCGTCATTTGAAGTTTGACAAACTCATTGAACGTGGTCGCGCACTGGGCTTTGATGCAGTTGCTACAGGGCATCACGCGCGTGTGATTGATGTTGATGGCACATTGCGGTTGGCACGGGGAGCTGATGCAGCAAAAGATCAGAGCTATGTAGTGCACATGTTGTCTGCAGAAGATTTGGCATATGTCATGTTTCCCGTTGGCCACATGCAGAAATCAGATGTGCGTGAACTAGCCACAACGGGCGGTCTCCGCACTGCTGCAAAACCCGATAGTCAAGATGTGTGCTTTATTGGTAGCACTATTGGCCGTGCTGGTTTCTTAGAGCCACGTCTCACGTTTAACTCAGCGGCAGTTGTTGATGCAACAGGCGCTCAAGTTGGTGAAGTTCCAGCTGTTGAATTGGTAACACTTGGTCAGCGTCGTGGTCTCGGACTTGGCGGTGGCGACAAACGCTATGTAGTTGCAGTCGATGTGCCGTTGCGTCGAGTTGTTGTCGGCGATGAATCTGAATTGTTTATTTCACGTACTTCTATTGGCACCTTGTCATGGCCGTATGCCACTGATGTATCCGCTATTTCATCTCGCGAAATACTTGTGCAGGGAAGTGCGCATGGTGAACGCTCTGCTGGCACCCTTACCGTCACGGGCGATACTGCGGTTATCGCTTGGTCGCGGCCAACTCGCCGCATTTCACCAGGACAAACAGTTGTGTTTTACGACTCAACAGACATGGTGGTACTCGGTGGCGGAATAGTTACTGAGTAATTGCAGAAAGTGCTGCAGTCAATCTGCGCGGTGCAATACAGAACATCTTTACGTGCAGTGCTTCTGTTGTGCCGAGAGCTTTTGCAGTAATCGCTGACAAGATCACCTTGTCTGCTTCGGTGAGCGAAATAGCGATACGGTCACCAATAACGCCACCAGTGAGGTCTGCGGATTCCCCGACTTCAGAGACGCGAATGATCGACTTCACTTTTTCTGTGTGCACCATGATCGTTTCATGCAAAACAAGGTGGTCATGCACCACAATTCCCACGGGAACAAGGACTAGCCATCGGCGTGCGAGTCGGTGAAGTCGTAGTGGAATGGACCGTGAGAGAAAGATTCCGGCGGCTGTGAGAATTGCCCCAATGACATATTGCTGTGCGGCAAGAAAAAGACTTCCACCAATCAGCGTGGTGACGTAGAACAGCCAAGCAACAATTGCCGGCACAACATAGGGAAGTGGAGTGCGTAACGCGAAACGCTTTTCGTCTCCATATGCGCCTCCTTGCACCATGGTGTCTACAAAAAATGGTGACGCACACACAACGAGTGCCACAACAGAACCAAAGACTGCAAGTGGCTCGCTCGCGGCTATGGATACGGCAATTGACAGTGGCACCACAATGCGCGCGATTGTTAGTGACATTGGAGATGGAACCAGAAGTGCTGCCGTAACTCCTGTCCATAAGAGCCAGCACCATGTAAGGAGCACCCACCCGACTGGACGAGAGGTGTCATCTGCAATGGTCTGCCAGGGAGAAGACAATGCGAGGGTCACCCATGCAATGACGACCACGCAGATCAACACGCGTTGCGGGTGAAGCCAAGGGTGTTGAGCCATGTCTCTAGCCTTGCCTGCAGGAACCCCCGGAGGAGAATTCCCCAGTTCGTTTCCGCCACTGCAGTGCTGATACCAATGAGTAGAAGCCTTTTTGGCAGATGTCTCAGGAGGACAGGTGAATTCAGAATCAAAACTTTCGCCGCGTCCTGGCGCCACCTTCGGGGTGGGCAGTTTGCCGCACCGCAGCATCGCCTCAGCGCTTGATTTTGTATGGCGCTCAACTGATGTGGTCACTATCCCGTCGCTCCCGCGACGCTCGCCAGCTGAAGGAATGATTGCTCAAGCACTTGTAGGAATTGAAGGAGTCTCAGTAGGTCAATACGGAGGCATCAGTGTGGACGTGTCATCGCTTGACATTGATCACTTCATTACAACTGATCTGAACTCTGATGCTTACGGCGCTTTTCTTGCATTCTTAGAAACTTTTCCAGTACGTAATCCCGGCGTGCACACCGTGAAATGGCAATTCGTAGGCCCAGTCACTTTGGGATTGGCCTTAGTTCGAATCGGCCTTGAACCTCGAGTGGCATTTCCATTAGCGCTACAAGCTGTTCGTGCGCATGTCATTGCATTGCAAGATGAAGTTGCTCGTGTTTGCGAAGGCGTAACTCAAATCATTGTGATTGATGAGCCGTCAATGCCTGATGCATTAGAGCCTGGGTTTTCACTTTCGACGGAAGAAGTTATTGATTTAATTTCGGGTGCACTCGCGGCCGTGTTACCCCGCAATACAAATGGACTGCATTGTTGTGGAAGAACAGACTGGGGTGCCATGCTTGCGACGGGAGCCAACATTTTGTCTGTGCCCGTCCCATCTCCGTCACGTGACGCTGAAATGGGGGAGATGCTTGTTGCAGCAAGCCGTATCTCGGATCATCTTGAGCATGGTGGGCGTATCGCCTGGGGTGCGGTTCGCACCGATGGCCCAATTGCAATTAGTGCCGAACGGCCATGGAAATCGCTGATGGAAGTGATGTGTGCATTGGTGAAAGCGGGAGTCGACCCATTGCTTGTTCGCCGGATGAGCTACATCACGCCTGCCTGTGGGCTTGGCTCACACACCGATGGCGTGGCCGAACGTGTCTTTTCGCATGTTCGCAATGTGTCCATGAAGGTGGGAGAACAAGCCACAGCGTCCCGTCTTACGCTTGGCTCTTAGCCCATCACATTGCGGCATCCCTTTAGTAGTTTGTAGGTGATGTCACGCACGCCTTCTCCTCAGAAACGTTTAGAAGAACTGCGTGAGCAAGTGCGTTATCACAATGATCGGTATCACGGTCACGATGACCCTGAAATCAGTGATGCCGAGTTCGACCAATTGGTGCGCGAATTACACCAGCTAGAACAAGAACATCCTGAGCTTGCCGATATCTCTTCGCCAACTCTTTCCGTGGGGTCTGCTGTCGTCACAACGTTTGATCCGGTAGTTCATCGCGTTCCCATGACCAGTCTTGATAACGCCATGGATGAATCGGAATTACGTGCATGGGGTGACCGAGTTGCGAAGGGGCTTGGCGATCAAGTGGTGCGATTCGTATGTGAACTTAAAATTGATGGTCTTGCAATCAGCATCCGTTACGAAAACGGCGTGCTTGTGCAAGCAGCTACCCGCGGTGACGGCAAAGTTGGCGAAGATGTCACTGCAAACGTGGCAACTATTTCGTCGTTGCCACAACATATTGTCTCTGCTCCAGAAGTTGTGGAAGTGCGCGGCGAAATATTTATGTCCATCGCTGCATTTGAGAAACTCAAAGCGGAACGCGAAGCTGAAAACCTTGAACGCATCAGCAATGGCCGAGCACCGCTTCCAGTGCCGGCAAACCCGCGTAATGCTGGTGCAGGAAGTTTGCGTCAAAAAGACCCCACAGTTACTGCCAAACGCGATATGTCACTGTGGTCGTACCAATTAGGAGAAGTTGTTGGCGGGCCTGACTTCACAAGCCACCACGACACCCTTGACTTTTTGCGCACACTTGGGTTTCCCGTAAACCCTGCAATCACCATTGTTGATTCCATTGAGGCCGTTACGCAGTTTTGTCAGGAATGGAAAGAACGTCGCCATGAGTTGTCATATGAAATAGATGGGGTAGTCATCAAGGTTGATGATCTCAGCCAACGCGAACAACTTGGCTTTACATCGCGTGCACCGCGGTGGGCAATTGCTTTTAAGTTTCCACCTGAGGAGAAACACACGCTCCTTCTCGATATTCAGGTATCCGTTGGTCGTACAGGTCGCACCACTCCGTTTGCGGTCCTTGAGCCGGTGTTTGTTGGCGGATCAACAGTTGCAATGGCCACGTTGCACAACCGTGATCAGGTTGCTGCGAAAGATGTTCGTCCTGGTGACACTGTTGTGGTGCGTAAAGCCGGAGATGTTATTCCTGAGGTTGTGGGGCCAGTTATTGCAAAACGTCCGAAAAGTTCACAACCATGGGAGTTTCCTACACAGTGCCCATGTCCGCTGAAATCGACACTGGTCAAGCTTGATGACGTTGCAGATACGCGGTGTGTTGAGCAAGGGTGTCCATTCCAGCGCGATCAGCGCATTATGTATTTTGCGTCGCGTGGTGCAATGGATATTGAAGGACTTGGCGATCGCACAGTTTTCGCATTGTCGGATGCGGGGCTTGTTACTGATGTTGGTGATTTATATTCCGTCACTGTGGAACAACTGTTAACTCTGGAAGGTTTTGCGGAATTGAGCGCGCAAAATCTTGTTGCATCAATTCAATCGTCACGGTCGAGACCATTGCCGAAGTTACTGACCGCGCTAGGAATCAAAAATCTTGGCCCGGCAGCTGCGGAATCTCTCGCATCACAATTTGGTTCGCTTGATGCAATAGCTATTGCCCGTGCTGAAGAACTTTCTGCTGTCGACGGAGTTGGGGCAGTCATTGCTGCTTCCATCACCTCTTGGTTTGCTATTTCTGAGAATGCTGCAATCATCGAAAAGTTGCGCGTAGCAGGTGTTGAATTTGGCCGTGTAGAAGTCAGCACACTTCCACAGACGCTCGTAGGCAAAGCCGTAGTAGTTACTGGATCGCTTGTCGGATACTCCCGCGATGGAGCTGAAGAAGCAATCAAGCTACGTGGCGGCAAGAGCCCGGGCAGTGTTAGTGCAAAGACATTTGCAGTAGTACTCGGCGAATCGCCTGGCGCCAGCAAGGTAACTAAGGCTGAAGAACTAGGCATTCCCCAACTTGACGAAGCCGGATTCGAAATCTTGCTCAGTACTGGTGAATTGCCTGCCTAGTTGGCGTCGAATTCCCAGGTGAACGAACGGGCTTTGCCTGGTCCTTCAGTTATTTTCCAATAGGTCACGGTTGCAGTATGCGTGCCTTGCGTCAACGTAGTGATTGGTGCGCCTTCTTGTGGCAAGAAACTAATTGTGTAGTTGCCGGGGTCGTAGATAGCGGTTGGTGGAATTTCCACTTGAGCCCCAGGCTTCGGTGTTGCGCCATTGTCGGAGAGTTCATCGAGACGTGTTGTGTCAAGCGCAATGCCATCGATGGTGAGTGACGCGTTGTAGCCGTCAACCAGGTCAACAAAAATTTGGCTCTGCTGCAACACCTGATCGCCAGGACCGGGGGTCATGCGTTCGATGACATCGGGGAGACGTTGGGCATCACGGCCAGTGGCACCGGAGTTAAATCCCATGATGATGACAAAGAGGCCAATTCCCACTCCAGCACTCACGATGAGGGTTTCCTTATTAAACGGGCGTTTCATGGTGCCATTCTCGCTGATTTCTAGGCCGAATCCCCTCTCCGTGGCGTTCACGGTAGGTTTTATGGGTCATGAGCGAGCCACAGAACATGCCAGGCACAGTGCTGTCTGGGAGATACCAACTCGACCAACTGCGTCTCGAGGTCGCTGGCTCCTCGACTGGGGTCCTTCAATACGACGCAACGGACCTGTCCTCTCTTGAGGCAATTTCCGTCAGGATTGTGGCCCTCAGCCAATTGATTGACCCTGCCCTCGGCTCGACCACCCCTGATGACGCCCTTGCTGTCTTTGAGCAGCAGTTCGATATCGCATCAAGCCTTCGCCACCCGTGTATTGAATCTGTCCTTGACCACGGAGAGGTCACGTTCGAAGGCGAACGGTATGTCTTTGTGGTGGGCGAGCGACTTGCCGGGGGATCCCTTCGCGAGTTCCTTGACCGTGGCCGTCGCCTCACTCCTTCTCAAGCCCTGATCGTGGGCATCGATGTATGCCGTGCGCTCGATGCTGCAGCCAAGCAGGGAATCAGCCACAGCGACCTGAGACCATCTCGACTTGTGTTTGGTCTTGACCGCCGCGTCCGACTTGTCGGTTTTGGAGCTCCGTTGCGTCCACTCGACGCGTTGGGTCTTGAACAGGCAACCTACAGCGCTCCTGAACTGGCAGACGGCGGAGCACGTAGTTCATCATCCGATGTTTACTCGCTCGCTCTCATTCTGGTTGAGTCGATGACAGGTGATGTTCCGTTTGTCGGAGAAACAGTTGCTGCAGCTTTCGCAAATCGCGCTGGAAAGTTGCTTCCAGTGAATGCAGATTTCGGTGCATTGGCACAAGTGCTTGAACATGCTGGACGACCAACAGCATCAGAGAGATTTTCTCCGCGAGAGTTTGGGCAAGCTCTTGTGCAATCCGCAGAAAGTTTGCCGCGTCCAACACCGATAGATGTTGTTGGAACCGGATTGTTTGATGTTGAAGTCGCAGTCACGGATCCGTCGCAACCAATTGAGCGTCCTGATGTTTCCATGATGACGCCTGTACAAAATGTTGCACCAAACGAACCAATTTTGATTCGCACAACGCCAAAGTTTGGTGGAAGTGAAGTTGATGTTCCAGTTTCTCCTCTCATCATTTCTGATAATTCTTCAGGAACACAACTCGTCATCGGCAATGATGACACTGGCCCGATAACCGTAGATGCAGATGTTTTGCGCGTTCTTGCAGCTGAGGACCCCACCACTCAAGTAGCGCGACCAAAGAAGCGATGGGGTCGTCGAATTGCAGTTGCAGCAGTTGTTCTGGCTCTTGTTGCCGGTGCTGGTATCGGCGCCTATTTCACGGTTCTCAACCCGAAGAACCCTGTGCCTGCCCTCGTCGGATTAAGCGAAGCTGAAGCGCGTAATCAGATTTCTCCGTTTGGATGGGGAGTCTCCATCGTGAAAGAACGAAGTGACAGTGTTCAGGCTGGACAAATAATTCGTACTGATCCAGTTCTTGGTGCAAATCTTGCAAAGCGCGATCAGATCACAATGGTGGTTTCTGAAGGTCCAACACTCTCTGAGTTAATGGAACTCACGGGCCTCACAGCAGATGACGCAAAAGCAAAATTGGCGGATTTGGGATTGCAAGCTGTACCAGTAGACACAGCTGACGAAACAGTGGTTGTCGGAACCGTCGTGTCGTGGAGCATCCCTGACCAACCAACGCTCAAAGTCGGAGACTCTGTAGTTAAAGGAACCACTGTTGCAATAAATGTGTCAACAGGTCCTGCATTACGTGAGGTACCAAATCTTGTCGGGATGACACTCGACGCAGCGAAGGCCAAATTGACCGAACTCGGGTTAGTCGTGGTGGAAACACCGACCGCATGGCACCCAGAACTTGCAGCTGGCCAAGTTGCTCTTCAGGCGCCGGTAGCGGCTGAGAAATTGGCAAAGGGTGGCACTGTCACAATCACTGTGTCAAAGGGTCAGACAACAACCCTCATTCCGACCATCTACGGCAAAAATCTGGCCACGGTGAAAGAACGCTTACTGAAGTACGAAATGGTCATCGGCAAAGTTACGGGAAATACCAAGCGTGGTCTCAAGAGTGCGCTGATTGACGGCAAAGTTGTCAAGAATTTCGACAGGGTCATCGTCGGTAAGACCGTTGACCTCGTCTTCCCCTAATCTCGTTTAGTCGGCGGATTGCCGATTCTCAACGAGGAGGATTCCATGGGATCACTGAACGGCCGTGTAGCGATTATCACCGGAGCAGGACGAGGTATTGGCAGGGAACACGCGCTTCTTTTTGCGTCCGAAGGCGCAAAAGTAGTGGTGAATGACTTGGGCGGCGCCAACGACGGTTCTGGCGAAGACGCAGCTCCTGCGCAGCAAGTAGTGAACGAGATTATTGCAATGGGCGGAGAAGCAGTTGCAAACTTCGACAATGTTGCAGATTGGGAAGGCGCTCAGCGCATGGTGAATGCTGCTGTTGAGACGTTCGGTGATCTTGACATCCTGGTCAATAACGCAGGTATCTTGCGCGACCGAGTGTTGGTGAACATGACAGAAGCTGAATGGGATTCTGTCATCACGGTTCACCTCAAAGGTCATTTCGCACCATCGCGATGGGCAGCAGCATATTGGCGTGAACAATTCAAGGCTGGCGTTACAAAACAGCGCCACATTGTTCATACCTCATCAACATCTGGATTGTTTTCAAACCCTGGGCAGTCAAACTATGGCGCT
Organism: Ilumatobacteraceae bacterium; assembly: GCA_044341035.1. Classification (GTDB taxonomy): domain Bacteria; phylum Actinomycetota; class Acidimicrobiia; order Acidimicrobiales; family Ilumatobacteraceae; genus UBA2093. The sequence goes on from JBIISL010000024.1 coordinate 23,196, forward strand.
GCGAAGACAGGAATTGCGACGTTCTCTCAGATTCTTGCCAAAGAACTTATTCGCTACAACGTGAAGAGCAATTCCATCGCACCAGGTGCGCGTACGCGTTTGACATTGGCTACTCCAGGTCTTGGCGACAGAATTGGTGTGCCTACCGATGCAGCAAAGTTTGATGAATGGGACCCGGCAAACATTTCACCATTGGTGTGTTACCTGTCTTCAGAGGCTTGTGAATTCAATGGTGAAACTTTTTATGTTGCTGGTGGTGAGGTCACGCGAATTCGTTCGTGGGAGCGTGCAGAGACCGTAAACCAAAATGATCGCTGGCAAGTGTCAGAACTCACAAAGGCTCTGAAGAGAATGGCCGACGACCTGAAGAAGTAGGGAAGTAAACTGTTGTACTTCCCATGAACTCTGAACGCAATAAAAACGACGAACTCGAGTCGCACGGTAAAGCCACAATCACCTTTGAACAAGGTGGCGTTGATGAAGTATCCATAATTCCATGGACGTTGATGATTCCTCGGCGAATTGCAAGGAAAGTCGGACTCACCCGTAAATGGGCAACACTGTTCGTAGTTCTGGCCGGACTGTTTACAACAAGTTCAACGATCACCATTTTGGTGGTCTCTCTCGACACTATTGCCAAGGATCTGAATTCATCTGTCAGCGTCTTGAATTGGTCGATCACTGGCCCCATGTTGGCGTTCGGAGTTGTGGGTCCTGCCTACGGAAAAATCGGAGACTTATACGGACACAAGAAGGTGTACGTATACGGACTTCTTTTTTCAGCACTTTTTGCAGGCATGACTATTTTTGCTTGGAATGCGACATCCTTGGTCGTGTTTCGACTTCTGTCCGCGACGGCAGGTTCTGCAACTGGGCCAGCAGCGATGGCGTACATCAACCGATTGTTTGAACCTAACGAGCGAGTTCGTCCGCTTGGCTTGTGGAGTTTTGTGACTGCTGGTGCGCCTGTTTTGGGCGTTGTCATTGGCGGACCAATTATTGCTGCAATCGGGTGGCGAACGATTTTCATTGCGCAGACGCCGCTACTTTTTGGCGCAGCAATTCTTGCGTGGAAGATGTTGCCACAAACATCCCGAATGAAAAATGTGAAGTTCGATATCAAAGGTTCTGTCACCTTGGGTTTAGGCGCGACTCTCTTTTTGCTCACTATTAACCGCGGACATGCGTGGGGGTGGACATCACCTGCAATCATTTCGTTCGCGATTGCATCGGTCATCTCTATGTGGATGTTCATTCGCACGGAACGAGCTGCCGAGGCACCTTTGTTGCCACTGGAATGGTTACGCAATTCGAACATCATTTTGCCGATTGCTATTCAAGCCCTTATCAATTTTGCGTACATGGGTGGGTTTATTGTTGTGCCACAGATGCTTGAGTCTGGGCTTGGTTACAGCGCATCTCACGTCGGTTGGCTCATTATTGCCCGACCACTCACATTCTCTATTACTGCCCCTCTTGCAAGTATTTTCACAATGAAAGCCGGAGAAAGAACGTCGGGAGTCTTAGGGGCATGCGCAGTAATTGCATCAATGCTTGTGTTGTCGAGTCTTGCAAATGGTTCATCCGATTTGCTTGTGGTTCTCGGTCTCGGATTATCTGGTATCGGATTTGGAATTGCAGGTCCAGCGTTGACAGCACTAGTCGCAAATGCAGTCGATGATGAAAGTATTGGTGTTGCTGGTGCCATGCAACAGTTGTTGTCACAGATGGGTGCTGTGCTTGGTTCAACTGTCATGATTTCAGTGCACGAAATGACTGCAGCATCAACAACGGTTGTGCGAAGTTATGGTCTAGCGCTCTTATCCGGAGCGGCAACTGCCGCGATTGCAGCTGTTCTTGCGTTACGTCTCACGTCTACTGACAGGTCAGCTAACGCAACTAATAACGCTTAGGCGGTAATTGCTTTAATCTCTGCAGCTACTGCTTCGGTGGTGTCTGTTTGTGGCAAAGATGTTTGCATCACCATTAACCGAGTGATGTCGCCTTCAACTTTGATGCGTCCAGCCATAAAGGCTTGCATGCTGGCAGTTGGGTCTTGCTCAACGAATAGCTTGCGAGCGGTTTCATAATCTGTTGTCACGGTGAGGTCTGACACTTCGATTGAGCCCAATTCCATTTCTAGGCTGCCATTCGAAGTGTCGATATAAGCCGAGATAGTTCCGTCGCCAAATGGGACTTTGGTGGTAACTACGTTGATGCGAACCACTGTTTCGATGGCTGGCACGTCCCCCGAATATCTGTGACGAATGTCGCGGGCAGCCTCAATCCATGCTTCTGAGAGAAATTGGTGGCTCATATTGGGTCCTATCGGGAAAGAAACTTTACGGATTGTTCAATCCATGTCACAAACCACGACGCTAGCGATAAGAATTGACAAATGTCCAGAATTTTGGTGTCAGAAGAAT
>JBIISL010000025.1:0-25561 GCA_044341035.1 Ilumatobacteraceae bacterium
AATTCAACCGTGACCTCAACGGCGGTTGTCATCGTCTCGAACCTCCATGCTGTTTATGGCAAAAACGAAGTGCTCCATGGCCTGTCATTGACAATTAATCAGGGCGAGTTCGTTGGGGTTCATGGGCCTAGTGGATGTGGCAAGTCCACGTTGCTCCATGTCATTGGCGGATTACATCATTCATTTAGTGGGAGTCTCGCAGTTGCTGGAATGGATCTCTCATTGGTTGACCAAGGTGACATTCTGCGCCTGAGAAGAGAGTCCATCGGCTTTGTCTTCCAGGATGCTTTTCTCATCAACGAGTTCTCGTTGCGCGACAATGTGGAACTTCCCCTAGTGCTACAAGGTGTCAACACAAGCGAGCGCCGCCAGATTGTCGATAATACGCTCTCTGAGTTCGGCCTGTTAGACCAAGCGAAGAAGTTTCCGCATGAGTTGTCAGGAGGTCAAGTGCAAAGGGGTGCAGTAGCGCGTGCCCTCGTTAATAATCCCAGTTTGGTTCTCGCTGACGAGCCGACCGGTTCACTCGACCGCGAGAACGGCCGGATAGTCATGACTTCGCTGAGCAGAGCCGCTCGAGATCGCAATGCAACAGTCATACTCGTGAGCCATGACGAAGAGGCGCTGAGTTATTGTGATCGGACAATCGAACTCCTTGACGGAGTAATTATCGAATGAGGCCCCGTGCATTGCTGTTGGGGCGGATGGTTACTATCGGCCTGGGTCGGTGGCGTCGGTGGTTGCCACTTCATATATTGATAGCAGTCGGGCTGGCAGCGTCCTTCTCCCTTTTACTTATTGCGATGTCCTTACCTGGAGCAATAACGAAGAAGAACACATCGATCGATTCTCGTTCGTTATATGTCAGCTCGGCTCCTGGTGTTCCCAATGATTTTTTCGGCGCGTCATACGTTGAACATTGGGGGGACAAATCGATTGTGGTAACCGCAATCGATGTTGAGACTTCACCAGTCCGAGTACCCACTGGTCAAACACTTCGGGTTCCTGGTGAAACGATCATCTCCTCGGCGCTTCAAACACTCATTAGAGAACCCGACGGCGCGCGCCTCCTAAGCCGCCTCCTCGCAAAAAATGTCATAGATGTTGTCCCGCTGAGCATGGACGCCGAAAGAAATGAACTAGTCGCATACGTAGGTATTTCACGAGCTCAACTTGAAACCCTCTGCGCATGTAGCGAACAAAAACTCGGTCGATCCCAATGGGGAAGCGGCACGCCCGTTACAACTGGCCATCTCTCGTTCGGATTTATTTTTCTTATCGCCATGGGAGCAGCCCTTATAGCGGCCTTAATTTACACATCTGCGTCTCTTGCCACATCAATGCTGGCCGAACGCGAGCGACGACTGTTCGCCGAGATGTCACTTTTGGGGGTGCCGACATTATTATCGGGAACGGTCCTGGGTGTGGGTTTGATGATCGACGCCACGATTGCAAGCGGGTTCGCGCATCTGCTGGCACGACATGGAGGACGAGCTCTTTCCAAATTGCCTCCATCTGGCTATCGGCTCCCCTCGGGCACTCTTGGACATCCTTCATTGAGTATTTCGATCATCGCTGAAATCTGCCTTCTCGGGCTGTGCATCCTCGCGGTTGCACGAGCAGGAAATGGTCTCGGCTCACAAGCAATCCGAACAGTACGCACATTCGGACAGCGTGACAGTCACCCATCCCGTGGCGTCATATATGGCATTGCAGGTATCGGAACTTTGTGGGCACTAGCAATCTGGAGCGAGTGGGCAGAGGACAACCAGTTCCTCACGCTGGTTGGCCTTGTCTTCGGAGTGCTCGCAACGGCGCGAGGCGTGATGGATGCACCCTTCCTTGCCCAACTCCTGCGTCGATTCCCATGGCGACGATCGAACCCAACGACATTCATCGTGGATCGACTCATTAACTCAAGCGAGAGTAGCCATGCCATGAACGGAGTCGTGGCTGCTCTGGTTATCGCCGCTGGAATTTTCACTAGTTACGCTACGACCGGCCGGGGTGGCGATGCCGTCACTTTGGGCGCCAGCTACGAGAACCTGCGACCTGAGGTAGTCGTCGTCACAGGCGCAACTTCACTTCAGGCTGCGAAGTTGAAAAAACTCAAGGTCGACACCAGCGTTGAGTTGCAACTTGTTACAACGCAAAACTTCGATGGTCAAACCCTGATATTTGTCGTTGGTGATTGTGACAAGCTTCGCGATGTTGTCTCTCATCCCGAGAAGTTTGAGTGCAGCGGCGATGCCGTGGCGATTGACCAAAGCCTGTTCACGGCAGCGACCGGCCTTCGTGGGCGTTCAATCCCGCGTTCAGGCTCGAAGTTCATGGGGCTCGACCCAAATGGTCAACCTGTGGGACGAATAGAAGTAGGCCAATATGGTAAAGGGCAGGTGGCGCTTCCCGGAGATGTGTGGCTGAATGGAGCAACGGTGCTGCTCGACTCATCTGCCATCGACTTTCAGCCGGCATCAACGGACACTAGATGGGTCTATCTGAAAGGCGGAAATAACACCCTGGAAGCCGCCAGAGACACCCTGGCACCCGCATTCGGAACTGACACGCAATTGGCTCGACAACTTGCCATTGAGGGCAACCGCCGCCAGATCCGCTTCTTCCTGCAAATCGCAACGATTGCTGGTTTGCTCATGTCACTGCTCGCAGGTCTCGCTCTCGGACTGAACTCAATCGCAGAATTCCCCAATATTCAACGACAGGCCATGGCCCTGATGTTGCTCGGGGCGCCCAGAGCGGCAATCAGCGCGGCAATTCGACGTGTCGCTAGGCAACGCATGTTCGCACTCCTCACCGCAAGTGTTATCGCAGCGACGGCAGCTGGGTTTTGCTTTCTCGGCCTCGTGCGGGCAAGCGAATATGGCCTAACGCCACCACTTTTTGGGTTCAACTGGTGGCTGATCCTTGGTGTGAGTTCGATGGTATTTCTCATAACCAATGTCCTACACAGGGCTGTCGTGCGTGCCGCTACTAGGAGCACAACTCTCACCACGCTCCGTTAGGCATCTTGTGGCATATTTTCAGCCCTTTACAGCTGATCGAGTCCTTTTAGGCACTGCAATCGGCAGAACCCGTAATAGATGGTGCCACCTACACTGCGGACAGGCTTCCACTACATAGGCGGTGTATTCGTGGCCGGTGCGCTGCAATTTTACAATGTCACTGCGGTCGGTGACACACTTGCCATTCTTTGGCAGGCCGTGTCCGAATACATAGGTCACGAGAGCCACGTTGATTTCTTCACAAATGGGGAGGTGCTACTTGTGTCATGCATCTCGTTTCAAAAGACAACGGCTTATTCAGTGAAAACGGTTGAGGCATAAGACTCAGGGTTAGAGAGAACCCACCATTGGGTACTTATTCCTGCCCGTAACTGAAATGACATAAACGCGTAACTGGCTCAGTTCACAAGTGAAACCCACCAAGGGCTGGAGACTTTCGCTCCGCCTCCTAAAGGCGCGGAGGCGGAACGGAATTCGGAGCGAAACTCGCCCAGAACGCCGAATACATCCGTTTTCCATGATAGTTCACCCAAACCGGAAACATTCATTCCGATAGCAAGGTCGCAGGGTCTTTGACCACTTCAGTGAGATTTATCTGAAATGTGAACCAGCCAGCGCACAGCACTGAACCTTGACTCTCGAGAATGAGGAGTGGCGACTGTCTAGGCCGCGGGTGGCGAGGCTGTTCGCGCCAAATCAAAAATATTTTTCTTGTGTTCTCGCCGCCGATGGCGCTCTGAACACAAATAGATGAATAGGTAAATAGTTAAAAAGCCCGCACCGGACGCACGTAGTAAGTGCTCGCCTTACTGCTGGCGTTCTGGGCCCCGTTGTTGAAGGCCTGGTACCACGCGGTGCCCGCGGCGTACTCAGACGAACTCCAATAGACGCCAGACGCAAAACCGCCAACACCCACTTGTCGCAAATTGGTGTACATCAACATTGCTTCACCAACAGAAGGCAAAAACCAATCTGTTTGTGAACCACCGGAGTAATCAGATGCTGCCTGAATAGCACCACCGGCACACATTGCATCAGCAGTGGAAGTATTGCTTGCTCCAGTACCGACTGCTGAATTCGACCATGCGTCAAGACTCAACAACGAGGTTGTATCTGAACACCATTTCATTAGTGGGTCCGCTGTCGAACTACCCGTAGTTTCACCAGTCAAACCTTGATTCACTGTAATTCCATTGCCCCAACCCATTGGTGCTGCTTCCAAATAATCGAGACTTGTGTACTGGTCGTTGTCATCAACAAAAAAGATTGACCCGCCACCTGGGCCAGTATCACCGATCTTGTACGTGCATTTTGTTGCGACGCAGTTCGTTCCCGTTGCTACAGGAGCACTCGCTCCGTTTGTACCGTTGGTTCCGTTGGTTCCTGCAGCACCATCTGTCCCATTCGTTCCGTTCGTGCCCGCCGTACCATCTGCACCCTTCGCAACAGCAGCACCAGCAGCACCAGCAGCACCCTTCGCACCCTTCGCACCAGCAGCACCCTTCGCACCAGCAGCACCAGCAGCACCCTTCGCACCCTTCGCACCAGTCTGATTCAAGACCAGTTTGGTTTGATGAGGCTTACATTTTCCACTCGTTGAATAGTTCATACGTTGATCGTTTTTATCAACACACACAGTCACTGATTTTGTAGTTGATGCAGCAATCACACCAACGCCTCCACCAACTGTGACACCAGCTAACACCCCAACAAGAAGCACCGCTCCAATTGATCTGCGTGAATAAGACTTGGATTTGGAACTATTAGCCATTCCTAACTCTAGGTCACCTTGCCCCCCGCAACACCGAGGACAAGATCCAACAAATCACCACACTGCCTCAGAGTCATCACCACGACGTAGCCCGTAACCGAAATGACACAAACACGTAACTGGCTCAGTTCACAAGTGAAACCCACCAAGGGCTGGAGACTTTCGCTCCGCCTCCCACCTTGAAGGTCATCATTGGTGGCGTACTCACAGTGTCAGCCGCCATCATCGTCTTACTGGTTCAACTGAACCAGAACATTTCTTCGCTCTGATCTATCAATAGAGGTTGAAACAAACCTGTGCCTAATAAAAATAGGTGAACAACTAAATCGTCATTAGTGTGCATGGCACTCAAACATTCTTTGCAGTGATGCAATTGTTATAGTTGGAACATGAATACATTTCAGTCTCGCCGTCTTCGCCGCTTATTCGCTGTAGTCAGCATCCTCGCCGTATCAGCAGTGTCCCCTCATTCGATTGCATCTGCCGCCGACCCCGACCCCACTGCAGACATCCCTGCTTCGTACAAAGATTACGAACAGTTCCCAGCGTGTAGCGCAACTGTTACAACGTTCTGTGTTGCATCGTGGGGAGTCGATCTCAATGGTGACGGAGCGTTTGAAACTCCTGATGCAAGCCTTAATATTTCATTCAAGGCATGGATCTACAGCATCAAGGACTACAAGACACCAGGTCTTGTGTATCAACTTGAAGTCAATCGCCCTAGCGGCGTTCCTGATTTTCAGGAACTTGCTCCGGAAATCCCCGTCGGAACAGCTGCAACTTTTGCAATCAACACTGGCGCGTTCAGGCCATCTCCTGAGTTATTTGCTAGTTCTGATGTGAATTACATTGATGTCAATCAAGTTGATGGAAATTGGATCACCACCGGCGTAATTCGGACATATTCCTATACAGCAGCATTTGGATGTGAAATCGATTGCAATAATCCAACAAGCACTCGAGATTACAAGTCCTATGCACAAGGTGTTCTGAATTATGAGTCACCAGGCACACTTCGCGACTCCAAAAAAGGTATGTGGGTTTCCAGTAATGCCTCTGTCACTGGCGGCTTAGTCTTCGATCAAGAAAAGTTAACGTTTAGCGTTGAGCTTCTCGGGCCAGCAAAACGACCAGATGGCACCGACAACGTTCTGAAATACAGTGCGTTTGTACCTGACACGTTTATCCAGTTTGCTTACGGCACTACTGCAGATGTTCTCGCCACGTCACTTTCGACCACCCGTACCGATTTAGGTGTCACCACAACAGTGACGTCAACCGCCACGCGAGTCACTGCCCCTATTCCGGGCTTGCTGATTACGATGCCAGATATTCGTTTGTACGGAGCCCCAGTGTCATCACAAGGTGTTCGCACAGCGGCCTTGAAGTATTCCACAGCACCAACGCTGAATATCAAGCCGAAGACTTCACTCTTGCGAGCACCTTCTATCAAGCGTGCTACCCGCGCATCTTCAACAAGGGTGAAAGTGATGGGCGCATCTGTCAAAGGAGCCACCAGCTATCAAGCAATGTGCACCAAGGGCATCGTGACAAAATTTGCGACAGCAAAAACGCCGACCGTCACCGTAAAGAGTCTGACTAAAGGTAAGTGGTCATGCAAGATTCGTGGCGTGAAAAAGGTTGGCGGGCGCTGGTCCGACAAGTTAAACGTCAGACTGTAGATACAGCCAACATACGTACGGAACACCTGGCGATTGCCGTCATTGTTCTACTGATTCAACTAAATCAGAACATTTCTTCGCTCTGAGTAAAAAGCTATTAGTCGAAGCCGACAAATGATGCCATTGCATCATTTGGGGCACGACGTGAACGTACATCGTTAGCTACGAATTCTTCGTCAGGAAAGCCCATTGCAACGCAGGTCATGATGACTTGGTCTTCAGGAATGTTGGCGTGTTCGCGAACAACCTGTGACTGCATAATTCCTTGACCATTAATTACAGAGCCAAGGCCCTTCGACCATGCGGCAAGTACGAGACCATATGTTGCTGCGCCACAGTCGAAGTGCGCGATGGTGTCGTTTTCAAGAGCTTTGTCAAGTGTGATCACGATTGATACTGGAGCATCGAACTGGCGGAAGCCGCGCATCACCCAATCTTGACGACGCGCTTTATCATCGCGCTCAATTCCCATTGCTTCGAAGAGCTGAATTGCGATTTCGACTTGGCGGTCACGATGAGGACCTTCATAGCCGTGGTTCATTTTGATTTCACGATCAACTTTTGAACCTGACATCATGCGCTCGGTGTTTCCTTTGCGAATGTGCTCAAGTGGTTCACCAGTGACCACGTGGTAATGCCACGGCTGAGTATTCATTGATGACGGTGCTCGCTTCGCGAGTTCAATCACTTCTTCAAGAAGAGCACGAGGTACCGGCTGCTTCTTGTAGCCACGAATACTGCGGCGCTCATGCACCACTGTTTCGAAATCTGTTGGGGAGTTCTGATTATCAGCCATATGTATTCCTTTTCTCTTATGAAACGCTAGGTCGTTTGGCGCAACTCTCCGTCATCGAGCCATAATCCACTGTATTTTTTGGGCATACTGGCCCCCTGCGTGGCATTCTGGCCGATGACCTGACTTGTGCCGAACCGGAGATGCATATACTCAACACATGCGCCGTATCTCATTACTTTCACTTATTGGTCTGTTGTCAGTTTCGTTTGTCTTCAGTACAAATTCCCCGGTTAAGGCTGTGGCTAAAACCATTTATGTTGCCAACACCATTTTGCCCACCAATAAGGGTTTGACCTTTTGCGAAGAAATCAACACCAAAGGTTGCATTGATTCCATTTCAATCGATGGCAATGCTCTCACTCCAAACCCAAATCCTTCAACAGCTGATTACATCGTTGCTGGTGGTGTGTATTCAACGCCCTGTCGATTCTTGGAAACAACCGCCACATCTTGTGAAGCCCCGTACATGGTGGTCTACCCCCGCAGTGGAATTAGCGCCACACCAACTGGGTCACAAGTAGTCGGGGAAGTCACAATCAATTTCCGTCGGCAACCGGGAGATGATCCAACGGCGCGCGTTGGCACAATGATTTCAAATGGTGCTGTGAAGTCGTTTATTCCTGCAGCACCGGGACTACGTGATGTTGCGACAATTGTTGTCTCTCCAACCCTGACACAGAACGCAATGTTAAATGCGACAAGCTGTTCGGGGTGGGTACCGGCTATTGACCTTTGTGTTATCCCGGAAAAAGCCAACTCTGCCAGCGCAAACCGTGTCGTAGTGTTTCTCTTGCCTGGTTTTCGTAATTCAATAGTTCCTCCCGACGAATTAGTCGATGGTTGTGTAACAGACCTCGCAAATAACTGTCTCGTCAATGTGTTTGACCCAACAGGCTTGGGCGGCTGGATGGACACTGATGCGTCAATATTCGGATTAGCTTCCGCAGATCGTCTTACTGGTGCTGCTCAGTTGAAGATTGCTGGTCCTCACTATCAAATGGATCAGACAGAAGAAGTTTCACGCACTGCTATTCCATGTCCAAATATTCCAAGCATTTGCGGAAGTCGAACCGGAGAGTGGGGTTACACCGTCAACACAATTGTGAAAAACACAGAGCCAATCTTGAACCTTTCAACGTTTCGAGCATTCATACCATCTGCATACTTGATGAATTCGTTTGGTCTTACGCCTGCTCAAGTGAACGCCAAAACACTTCCTGTTCGGCGAACAACAACCGAGAGTTCAACAATTCCTAACACGACATACACACCAGTTGAAGGTGGCGTTCAAATCGTTACAACGGGAATTGGTTTTTCTATTCCTATCATCTCAATGTCTCGTGTGCTCACGGTGAGAAAGGGCGCAAAAGTCTCTGCTACAACACTGATAAAGGCAGCTGGACTTTATAAGGCCAGGAAGTTTGGGCCAATCACTGTTGTGGCAACCAAGAAAAATGGCGCCACAAAATCAGGTACGAATTATCGATTTGGGTTAAAGAAGACAATAAATTTGTCAATCAAATACAAGCCGAGCAAAAAGGCTCCAAAAACAACTCGAACGTTGCAAGTCATCGTCAAATAGTTCTGTCCAGCGCTGCTGGAAGGTAAAAATCAGCCGTGGCCGGGAATGTTCTTCCATGGACCACCGTCAGAGCGTGGCTCTTTCGGAAGTCCGAGAACCTGTTCGCCAACAATGCCGCGTTGTACTTGGCTTGTTCCGGCGTAGATGGTTCCAGCACGTGCGTTCAAGAACACACCAACCCAGTTTGCACTGTCGTTTGGTGAACCAACCGAGTCTGTAGTGAACGCAGTGTGAGGTGTTTGCCCAACTGGCACCAATGCATCAGCACCGAGAATGTCAACAGCGAGTTCGGTTGCTTCTTTGTGATATTCACTCCACCACAATTTGCCAATTGACGCTTCTGGTCCTGGCTGGCTTCCATTAAGGAATGCAGTTAGCGCGCGATATCCGAGGAAGCGCATGATCTCCACTTTGATATGAGCCTGAGCAAGTCGCTGGCGAATATGTGGGTTCTTTGTAAGTCCCTTGTCTGTTGCCAAACGTGTGAGCTTGTCGAGTTCGCCACGGAAAGAGATACCACTAACAACTGCACCAGCGCCGCGCTCGTTACCGAGAAGTGTCATTGCAACCATCCAGCCGCCGTTGATTTCGCCAACAACATTTTCTTTCGGACAACGTGCATCGGTGAAGAACACTTCATTGAATTCAGAATCGCCTGACATCATTTTGATGGGTCGAACTTCAACACCCTTTTGACGCATGTCAACAAGAAGGAAAGTAATACCGCGATGCTTTACGTCATCTGGTGATGTACGTGCAAGAACAAAAATATGGTTTGCAAGGTGCCCAGCTGATGTCCAAATCTTCTGACCATTGATGACCCACTCGTCGCCGTCAAGAACTGCGCGACATCCCAAGTTTCCGAGGTCACTACCGGCCGATGGCTCGCTGTAACCCTGGCACCAACGATCTTCACCAGAAAGTACGCGAGGCAGGAAATGCTTCTTCTGCTCTTCTGTACCAACAGCAATAATTGTGTTTCCCAACATGCCGATTCCGAAAGCATCGTTTGGTCCACCACCAGGGACTCCTGAAAGAGCAAACTCTTCTGCGACGACGAGCGACTCGATTGCAGTGAGTCCGGCGCCGCCGTATTCCTTTGGCCAAGTGGTTGCAAGGAAATCATTCTTTGACAACTTCTCGCGCCATTCTTCGGTCCATGCTGCTGCATCTTTATGATTCAGCGCGCCGATGCCCTTCCAATCTTTTGGAAGGTTGGCGTCAAGAAACGCGCGCACCTTTGTGCGGTACGTATCGGCTTGGGGAGGGTAAACAAAATCCATGTTTCTACCCTAGTAACGGCTGTAGACAAGCTCAGTATCCGAGCAAGAAAATACGGCTATTTGGACATCTCCAGGCCAGAAAAATCACCGGCTTCACGCCATGCCTCAAGTAGGCGAACAAAGGCAACAGGGCCTTTGCCATAACTGCCGTTTTGGGCGGCACGTTCGGCTGGCTTGCCTTCATTGTTGTAGTAGCCAGGTGTGCAGGCTTCAAGGAACTTCAAGTTCATAGTTGAATTTGCCTTGATGTTCTCCACCCAATCATGCTCTGCATCTGCACTGGCCTCTATTCGGGTAATGCCATCTTCAGTTGCATGCTTGACGATGTGAGCAATATGAATTGCTTGCTCATTCAACATGTGCGGGAAGTTCACAGAAAAACCTGATTGTGCAGTTGACACAATGAAGCAGTTAGGAAACCCGCGGGAAAAGAAACCATGGAAGGTTTCGGCGCCGTCAGCCCACTTGCTAGTCAGTGTGAGGTTGTCCGAGCCGGTGGTTTCGTAACCAGAACGACGCGCATAATCAGTTCCGACTTCAAAACCAGTTGCATATATAAGGCAATCAAGTTTGTATTCAACACCGTTAGCTACAACGCCATCTGGCGTGATGCGCTCGACTCCGAGCCCACCTGTGTCTACAAGTGAAACGGTTGGCCTGTTGAACGTAGGCAGGTAGTCATCATGGAAACATGGACGCTTACAAAACTGGCGATACCACGGCTTTAGTGCTTCAGCAGTTGCAGGGTCTTTCACAATTTCGTCAACACGATTACGCACTTGATTCATTTTTTCGAAGTCTGCATTTTCAACAATGGTGCCGATTTCTTCGAGACTTGTACCAAGCCCACCTTCTTTGCGCGCACGCAACATGAGGTTGCCCACAATTTCGGTCCAGCCGTCGTTCACTAGATCTTCAGTGTCAAAAACACCGGATGTGAGATTCGTAAAGTTTTCATTGCGACGACGTTGCCAACCAGGCTCTAAAGAACTGGCCCAGTTTTCATCAGTCGGTGTGTCATTGCGAACATCAATTGAAGATGGAGTGCGTTGGAACACAAACAATTGTTTTGCTCCAGCGCCAAGGTGCGGCACGGCCTGCACCGCAGTTGCACCTGTACCAATAATTCCAACCACTTTGTCTTTCAGACCAGTGAGATTTCCCTTGCTGGTTCCGCCGGTGTATTCGTAATCCCAACGGCTGGTATGAAACGAGTGACCCGCAAAAGTGCCGACGCCTTCGATGCCTGGCAACTTTGGCCGATGCAATGGGCCGTTGGCCATGCTGATGTAACGAGCACGAACTTCGTCTCCACGGTTCGTACGGATAACCCAACGACGTGATGATTCATCCCAACGCACATCAGTTACTTCTGTTTGCAACATTGCACGTGAATACAAATTGAAGTGTTCCGCAATGCGATGGCAATGCGCCAAAATTTCTGGGGCCGGTGTGTACTTCGACGCAGGAATGAAACCCGTCTCTTCTAGCAAGGGCAAATAGATGTAGGACTCAACGTCGCATGCTGCACCGGGATACCTATTCCAATACCAAGTGCCGCCAAAGTCACCGCCCTTTTCAATCACTGTGAAGTCGTGCACGCCTGCTTCATGAAGTCGAGCTGCTACCAACATGCCACCGAAGCCGCCGCCGACAATGGCGACCTGAACTTCCTTAACAATCGGTGCGCGTTCTTCAAAAGCGATGTACGGATCATCGAGATAGTGGGCAAACTCCCCCGCTATTTCTGTGTATTGCTCGTTTGCCTCTACGCGGACACGCTTGTCGCGTTCGTCGCGATACCGCTGGCGTAGTTCATCGGGGTTGAACCCCAGGTCGTCAGTTTGTGTCTGGCTCATGGGTAAAGACTATGTCTCAACCCTCTGAAAATTGGAGCCGAAGGTCAGGTATTAGCTGTGACGCGAGCGCGTGGGAATACGCGCAAGAAGTTGCCCGAATTGAACTTGTCAACGGATGCCCGGGGCACCTGGGTCATGCAGGATTCAAAACGGGCAATCGGGTCACGGCCCCCCTCGGTGTGAGGGTAATCGCTAGAGAAAAGGAACAGGTCGTCGTTTGACTGGTCAATGAGGCGCGAAACATCTTCAAACACGAATGGAGTGAAACCGAACTGTTCACGAATTTGTTGTGATGGTGTGCGCTTGAAACCACGAAGGCGCTCATCAACACGTGAATACGCCTTGTGAATTTGATCAAGACGGACAATCATTTCGGGAACCCAACCAGCACCTAGTTCAACAGAAGCAAACTTCAAATTCGGGAACTCTTCAAGAACACCATCGAGTACCAACATGGAAATGAATGTTTCAATGCCTTGATGCAACACGGCTGCGTCGCGCGCACGAACATTTTCTCCGCCACCCATCCAGTCTTTGGTAACACCGCGACCGGTATTGCTCCACTCTGGCTTCAACTGCAGTGGGTTGCCCCCAACATGGAATACCACCGGTACTTGCGCTTCTTGCAACAACGACCAGATCGGATTGAAATCGACATGAGTTGGTGAACGCTCACCAGCCAAACGATGAGGAACCCACATCGCCTCTAAACCATTGTCGAGGCTCCACTGCACCTCTTCTAATGCAAGTGTTGGGTTTTCAAGTGGAATTGCTGCAACACCCATGAGACGATCATCAATGGAACAAAAGTCAGCCATATGACGGTTGTGTGCACGTGCACCGCCATACCGAACCTTGTCTGCAATTTTGGTATTCGGTGAAAATGGCATATGCAAACTATGAGTTGGAAATACCAACTGCTTCTTGAAGCCCAACATGTCGTTTGCGATGACACGGTCATGTTTGTCGAATGCGCCAAGTGCTTGAATTTCCTTGACCTCAGTAATCATGCGATCACCAAGTGCAATTAGAGATTCTTTGTGTGCATCTGAATGCTGCGAACCATTGCCAACGATGATGGCTACTTCTTCGTCGGTGACAAGTGAGCGGCCGTAGTCAACTTCAGGAAGAAGGTCACGAATATCTGGGTCAGCAAACTTCTTGAGAAAGTCCGGAAGCTCCATGATGTGTGTATCAGCGTCGTATAGAACGCGATCGCCTGCATATGTCATTTGGGTCCCCTATCCCTCGAATTGAGAGAAACGGTACCACCCACCCGAAAGAGTCACTCCAGATTCAGGTCTCGTCTATACGACGTCCACCAAACCCAACTAGACATATGGGGTGAGAATTCTTGTAACAAACGACGACGGCATCGACTCAGTCGGTCTTCATGTATTAGCTCGCGCTATGCGCCCATACGGTGAAGTTGTGGTCGCCGCCCCAGACCAGGAATATTCCGGTGCTGGCGCAGCTATTGGTGCATTGCACATCATCCAGCCAGAGATTCAGAAAAGAACTATTGAAGGAATTGACACCGCATGGGCTGTTACCGGCCCACCTGCACTGTGTGTCTTCTTTTCACGCTTTGGTGTCTATGGTGCGCCATTCGATTTAGTTGTATCCGGAATCAACCCCGGAGCAAATGTTGGGCGTGCTGTGTATCACTCGGGCACTGTTGGTGCTGCAGTTACTGCGCGTAACGGCGGAGTCAGTGGTATCGCAATTAGTCAGGCCGTCACCGGTTTCGGTGCTGAAGGTCAAGGTTGGGATGATGCGCTGAAAGGTCAGCAATGGGATTCAGCAGCAACAGTTGCGCAAAGTGTGGTTGAAGGTTGGATTGCTGATCGACCAACAGAGCCAGTTGTTATCAATGTGAATGTTCCAAACTGTGCAGTGGCAGACATGAAGGGTTGGCGCCGTACAGATGTCGGTCACATCGTTCCGGTTGCAATGGCAAGCGCAGACTTAGAGGCGAAAGAGGGCCATGACGGTGCTTTTTATGTTCGTATGAATTACGGGACACAAGTGCAGATGCCAGCAGATTCAGATGGTGGCGCAGTTGAAAATGGAGAAGTCGCCATTACGTACATTGGCCGTTTTAACGACGTGCCATCGCATGGTTCTGCTGCAGTGAACAACGCCTTGACAGCCCTCGTCGGTACTGCGAGCACACTGCACTCATAGATATAGTCAAACCTTGCCACTACGGTTAAGTAATGGCTGATTGGCAAGATCTCACTCGTCGCGCATCATTTGCGTCACACCAACTATTGGGCTGGATCTTTTGGGATCCACGTGCGAAAGACAACTTGGCGGCACTTGGTGTTCCTGATGGTCTTGGTCACTACATCGTCAACCGTGGAGCACCGTTAGCGCCAGCAGGTGCAGAAGCCTTATTCGCTGCGTTCTACACAATCAAACGCGAGTTCGTTCACTTCGCTCTGAACAACGCTGCGACATACATCACTAATTGGCATGAAGTAACAGTTGCACGTGATGCAGCAGTGCGCGCTGGCCTGGAAGAGATGACACCTCAAATCATTGCGCCATTCGGAGCACTTGCCGATGACCTTTGGAAAACAGTCGATGCAATTCCGGCAAGTGGTCGTGTTCTGTTTGCTGCACATAAGTCATGGCCACGCCCAACAGACCCATTAATGTCTGCGTGGAATGCATTGAACTGCATTCGTGAATGGCGCGGCGATACACATTTTGGAATTCTCGTGAACGACAACATTGGAGTAGTTGAAGCAGGACTTCTTCATGATGCATGGATGGGTTACCCGAAAGAATGGATACCTCGCAGTCGTGGAGCAGACGATGCTGAAATCATTGCCGCCCTTGACAACTTGTCATCACGCGGATTTGTTACTGATGGAGTCGTTAATGATGAAGGCGTCGCATACCGAGTAGAGCTTGAGCGCCGCACTGATGTTCTGTGTGAAATCCCATGGCGCCATTTTGGTGAAAAGAACACTCTCGAGTTGCTTTCTATTCTCGAACCTGTTGGCGAACGATACGTGCAGCAGATCAATGCGACAGCAGGCGAAAACTGGATGCCAGCAGCTCGGCCTCGTCGCCGCTAAACCGAGTGCGGTAAACCAATTCGCACGGACACCCCAGGCGAATACAGAACATGTGCATTCCCGGTAGGTGCGGGTAATCCAGCAGCTACGACCAATGTGTCTTCAAGATGCTCAAGTGTCGCGTTGTGCAGAATCCATGTTTCGTGATCAACAGGTGCATACCGCAGACCTTTGCCAAACCCTTTCGAATACAAACCCCACCGTGCCGATAAGAACACAGACAATTCATCGGGCTCTTCAATGTGCTCACCGATGGCGATACGAATTGAAGTGGAAGCAACATGTGGCCAACGACGCTTCACAGTGGTGGTGAGTGACTCAGAAGTCACCACATGAGAGGCGCTACCCCAGCAGTAGGGCAAGAAGTACGAAGCGCGTGCCGCAAGTGCCGGAAGCAACCGATTCACATCAAGTGAGAAAAACCACACACCGGGAATTCCGTCCTTCTTTACATAGGTACGAACATTCACTTCGGGAAATGAACCAAGGTACGGAATGGCCGGAGTGCCGGGAAAAGAGATGTTGCGCATTGAGAAAGGAATGAGGCCCACCCATGCGGCACCATCGAACGTATCGACTTCAAGTCCTTCAGGCAGTAAGGCTTGCACAACAGAAGCGTCGTATCGCCAATGTACGTAGGCAAGTTCTTGCCACTGTTGCTTCATAATTGGTCGCCGCACAGGCGCTGGGCAGAAATCTTGCACACCTCTACCCTACGAATTTTTTGCGGATTCGGTAATGGGGCATCAGTCACCTAGGTTGATATCCCTATGGCTCATTACGCAACCACCATTCCTTCGTCTAAAACTCCAGAAGAAGCGTTTGCCTACATGGCAGACATTCGCAATTTTGCTAAATGGGATAAAGGGATCATCAAGATTGTTCAAGTTGTCGGCGATGGTGCAGGGCTGGGCAATGTCTTTGACATCACAGTAAAAGGCTTTGCTGGGCAAAATTCTGTATTGCGCTACACAACACTTGAATATGACTCCCCCACCAATGTATTGATCAAGGGTAAGAACTTAATTTTCACGTCAGTCGACCGTGTCACCATCACCCCCACTGCAACCGGATGTGATGTCACCTACGACGCTGTACTGACAGCAAATCTCATCGTGTGGCCAATGAACATCGTGCTTGGTCGAGTGTTCGACAAAGTTGGCGCAGTTGCAACTCGAGGTCTACGAAAAGTTCTTGCCTAGGGGCAACCCAAGTCGTTCAGGTTGGCGCATTCTCTGCACAACCACGCAGTGCCTTCTGAAGTGCTCCACGCAGTAGCAAGAGGAGAACCACACGACATGCAATCGTGCGTTTCCTTTGTTACAGGTTTCACTTCAAAGTGTGGGGTCTGATCAGACATACGTAGCGAGATTAGCCGCACAATTTTCTTCCTTTCATTTATAGAGATTTTCCCGACACTGACTACACTTTTCCCATGACATTGCGATTCGCTTCCAAAAATGGCCGGGCTCAATTAGTAGTCGGCCCCAACAACAACCTTGTCGATTTGGCAGAAGTCAGCGGTGGGAAGTTTGATGCAGACCCCATCAAAGCCTTTCCACGTTGGGCAGAACTACGTGCATTTGCCGCAACTGTTACCGATGGTGGATCACCCGCCAATCCTGACGAACTTGATGCTCCTTCTCCATGGCCGCTGCAAGTGTTTGCAATCGGGTTGAACTATCGCGCGCATGCTGAAGAAAGCGGAATGGGACTTCCTGCTGTGCCCCTTACATTCACAAAGTTCACGTCGTGTATTGCTGGACCGAATGCTGACATTCCAATTGATGCGCCGATGGTCGACTGGGAAGTTGAACTCGTAGTTGTCATCAGTAGTGGTGGTCGCAATATTTCTAAAGCTGACGCTTGGAACCACATTGCTGGAATAAGTGTCGGGCAAGACATTTCAGATCGTGCATTGCAATTTGCTGCTCAGCCACCACACTTTGACCTCGGTAAGAGCAAAAAGAACTTCGGACCGTTTGGTCCATGGCTTGTAGATGCAGCTGATGTTCCAAATCGTGATGCGATGCACATGACTTGCACTCTCAATGGTGAAGAAGTGCAAAACACACTGACTGATGACCTTGTCTTCAATGTGGGCGACATTATTGAATATGTGTCGGGAATTGTTGAACTGCTTCCAGGCGATGTGATCTTTACAGGCACACCCGGCGGTGTTGGCGTTTCTCGCAAGCCGGCAGTATTCCTTAAGCCTGGCGATGTTTTGGTTTCCACCATCGATGGCATTGGCACCACCACTAATCGTTGTATCTAGGTTCTCCTCGAACTATTCAGATACGTATGGTGCGATTGTTTGATTGCACCAGTTCCACAAATTTGTCCGCACTTCCTCAGAATCACTGCGTCGAGTTGTCGGAATTTTGTGAATACTGCGCACTTCGCGATCAGACCAAAACGAACCACTAGCGCCCGGGATTGGTTGCACAGCTGCCAGCCACGCAATGGTGTCAGCTCCCTGTGCTGGCGAGCGCAAAATAGGTTTCGTGATTCGGCGAAATGCCGGAATCGATTCCTGTACTCCAGGGGTATCTGCCCAGCCAGGATGCATTGAGTCAAAATGAACTGAGCGTTCTTTCGTTGCCCAAATTTCATTGAGCGTGACCTGCGCACGTTTCGCAATTGCATATTGCTTGGAACCGTTATAGCTATCCGTGCGCATTTCAAGAGAACGTTTGCCATCAATGTTTGGTAGTTCAGCTGAATACATTCCGCCAGACGAAACGGTGACGACACGGCCTCGAGCCGCAATCAGATTCGGAAGCAAAACGGTTGTCAAAAGATGTGGTCCCAGAACATGCGAAGCAACTGTTTGTTCAATACCTTGCGGCGATACTTCACGTGAATTCAGAAGTGCACCAGCATTATGGACAACTGCAAAGATCTGTGGGAATCGAGTTGCAATCTCTCTGGCTGCATTGCCCACGGAGGGTAAGTCACCCATCTCGGCAACGACACAAATTGGCTCAGGCCCAGTGCAGATACTGCGCACTGAAGAAATTACGTCATCGCACTTTTCTTTGTTTCGCGCCACAAGAACTAACTGTGCTCCTGTGGGAGCAAGAATACGCACACATTCTTTTCCTAGGCCTGATGTTGGCCCGGTGATGACTACTACCTTGCCAGTTAGGTCATAACCAGAAACTTTGTCCCAGTGATTAATGCGTGATCGCGCAAGAAAACCGATGCGAGAAAACCCTGGAACAATTGCAGTGTCCAGTAGCGAACTAAAAAAATTACTCATTATCTACATCCCTTGTAAAAGCATTACGGCAGCGAGAAAACCACATATGGTCCACGCAATTGTGCGCGGCCAATTTGTTTGCACGAGTTCACGTCCGACCTGCGCATCAGGTGCTTCCACCATGCGTGCGTGTCGCGGTACAGACAGAAAGATGGTGCACAAAAGCGCCACAGCCAAACTTGCTCCGTTCACCCATGTCAGCCACCACGACACACCGGATGGAGTGTTGGCCCACAGAATCAATGTGGTTACACCTTCAATTGCCATCGGTGGACCAACGACAATTCCTGTCCATCGCTGATGCTTCTCGGCGACTTCTTTTGCACTCTCCACTGGCACCACTGCAAGCAGCGGATAATGCACTAACTGCACAAACCAAATGACACCCACCATGATGCAGGCAGATACGAGATGCGCTACTAGTACAAGATTGTCCATGTCAGAGTCCGTATTCTGAAATTAGTACGGGCCGTTGTTCATCAATTGATTTGTGCGCTGCTGCGCCAATGACAACAGACCATAATCCGTCAACAACGGTGACTTCTGGTTCTGTGTTGTTCAACACGGCATCAACAAAGCGTTTGCATTCAATGAAGCTTGCACCAAAGTGAAAACCCATGTGTGCGATGTCAGGGTCGGTTGGTACATCAATTTCACGCACTGACCGAGATGAACGGTCACCAACAAAAATCTTTCCGTTACCCGGAATGAATGCTTCTAGCTTTCCTTTATCCCCCACAACAGTGATCTCTTGTTCATGCTGACCACCTTCGGCAAACATTGACAAATCAAGCATGGTGCGAACGCTATTGGCGTATTCAACGATTACGTAGGCGTTGTCAAGAATGTCACTACGTCGACCGTCGTATATCTCATCGAGATGATTTACATCTTGCCCGCCACTAGCAATCACACGTACAGGTTGCGAGCCCACAGCAACATTCATCAGGTCGAAGAAATGGCAACACTTTTCCACCAAAGTGCCGCCTGTGTTCGCCGAAAAGCGATTCCAGTTGTCAACCTTGACAAGGAATGGAAAACGATGTTCACGAATCGACATCATCTTCATGTTGCCGATGATCCCCGAACGCAGTTCATGAAGAAGTCCTGCAATTGGCGCCATGTATCGGTACTCAAGGCCCACCCACGTAATTGCCGAACGCTGTGATTGCGCCTTCACAACAGATACACAATCCTCAACAGTGGTACACATCGGTTTTTCCACAAGTACTGGGATATTGGTTTCGAAAATGTCATCAAGCAATGACTTATGTGTGAAGTTTGGTGCAGCAACAAGCACTGCATCAACAAGGCCACTGCTGAGAAGGTCTCGATGATCCGTGAATTCGGCAACCCCAGATGCTCGGTCACCCAAAGTGTTGCGGGCCCACCCCTGCTGTTCTTCATGGGGGTCACTAATGGCCGTTACTGCAACATTTTGAATGCCAATGAGATTGCGCAGGTGTTCGCAGCCCATCATTCCAGTACCAATGACGCCAATGCGCAGTTCTGACATATATATAAGGTTACGCCCCCCTAGTTTGCGTTCACCTCTAGGACAACTAGTGTTTCTTCTTGTTGTTCCGGGGGAACAACATATTGGGGGGTATTTCCATGGCAATTGTTGATCTCATTTCATCCGGACTCGGGCTACTTGCGTCTGAAAAGGACATCTCAACTACGTGGGTGGACGGAGTCATGCGCGGAAGTGGACATCTGGAAGATGGCGTCACAGTGACTGCAGTCTCAACAGAGCGCATCGGCGAGGGCGTTGGAATTCTCAGTATTCTGCAGCGAGTGATCCCTACATATTCGGGTGCAACCAAAGCTCCGAAATCCTTTGTAGTGAAGTATCCAACAGATGATGCAACACAACGCTTCACTGCTGACGCACTTGTTCTGTATATCCGTGAGCTGCTTTTTTATAGCGACTGTGCCCCATCCGCACCGTTTAAGACTGCAAAGTGTTATGGCCAGGCGATAGCTACCGATAACACCAACTTCACTATCGCAATGGAAGACATCGGTCATTACCGCGGTCTGAATCAGCTTGACGGTGTCAATCTTGATGAATCAAAGATTCTGTTGGAGAAATTGGCGGATTATCACGCCATGTGGTGGAACTCACCAAAACTTCAAGGCATGCAAGATGTGTTTCAACCACTGTTGAATCCAACCTACGAAGCAGTTCTTCCAATGTTGTGGACCCAAGGATGGCCGAATGTTGAACAATACGCAGGACATCTTCTTCCAGACAGTGTCCGCGGCATTGGCGGCATTTGGGCAGCCAAAGTTTCATGGATGCTTGGCAATCTCATGACACCCACCACCCTGTGTCACGGTGATTACCGTGCTGACAACATAATGTTCGACGCTAATGAGCCGGTTGTAATTGACTTTCAACTTGTTGGCGTTGGTTCAGGCATGTACGACGTTGGCTATTTCATTAGTCAGTCAATTGCAACAGATGTTCGTCGTGGCCATGACCAAGAACTAGTCAACACATACCTTGACCGTCTTGAGTTTCACGGCATCACGATTGATCGTGATGAAATGTGGCGGCAATATCTGGTGGCTATTTGTTTCTGCGTTACCTACGGGGTTACTACTTTTGGTGGATTCCCTGAACAGAACGAGCGTGGTCAGAAACTTTTGCAAGACATGTTGTTGCGTGCGCTGTACTGCGTCGCTGACAACGACGCACTGAAAGTGATTTCGTGACCGAACATACCCATGATCATGGCCGCGGAGTTTTGTCGCAGTTAGCACCCGAGGGTCGCGAGCTGAAGGCTCTGATTCCTGGTGTCTATGAAGGGTTTGCTCAATTGCATAATGCTGCATTTGCAGAAGGTGTGCTTGACAAAAAGACGAAAGAACTTCTTGCACTTGCAATTGCTATTGCCGTGCGTTGTGACGGTTGCATTGCCAGTCATGCGCGTGGCGCTGCAATAAACAAGGCAACTGAGGCTGAGGTCGCCGAAACCATTGGTGTTGTAATTGCAATGAGCGGTGGCCCCGGCACGGTTTATGGCCCACGAGCTTTGGCTGCTTTCCGCGACTTCGCACCCAAAGCGGAATAATCCACTTCGCCGGATACGCCACGCACTGACAAATAGCCCTACGATTCGGCTATGTCGAATCTTGAAGTAATAGCTGATCCATCTGAAGTCGGGTTAGACCCCACACGTCTCGCACGTATTCGTTCTCACTTCGGTAAGTACGTTGATAGCGGCAAATTACCCGGCTATCACATCACAGTCTCGCGCGGTGGAAAGTTGGCGTACAGCGATCTGTATGGACTCGCTGACGTGGAAAACAAAAAGCCCATTGCTGACGACACCATCTATCGCGCATATTCCATGACCAAACCCATCTGTGCAGTTGCTGCGCTGATCTTGTGGGAAGAGGGCTTGTTCGAAATGCATGATCAAGTGAAGTGGTTCATTCCATCATTCGCTGATCAAAAGGTATTCCGTTCTGGCACATTGACTGCGCCTCGTTATGAACCAGTCACTGAGCCAATGGAAATGTGGCATTTGTTTTCACACACCGCCGGTATGACATATGGCTTTGTGTATTCAAACCCAGTTGACCAGATGTACCGCAACGCAGGTTTCGAATGGGGCACGCCACCTGGTGCATCACTCGCTGACATCTGCGACATCCTCGCTGGCCTTCCACTGATGTTCCAGCCCGGAACCGAATGGGCATATTCAATGTCAATCGATGTTCTCGGTCGCGTTGTGGAAATTCTTTCGGGAATGACACTCGGTGAATTCATGAAGAAGCGAATCTTTGATCCGCTTGGCATGACAGACACTGCGTTCCATTGTTCAGCAGACAAAGCTGATCGCCTTGCAGCGTTGTATGTTCCTAACCCTGCAGACAAGAAGATCTTGCGTAATGATGCCGGCGCAGCCGGAGCATTGAACGAACCAAAGGCACACATGGGTGGCGGTGGACTTGTTTCAACCACAAGTGACTATTTGAAGTTTGCAGAAATGTTGCGCGGTGGCGGCGATTACAACGGAACACGAATTTTGTCTAACCGCACTGTCGCGTTCATGGCTTCGAATCATTTGCCAAACAATGCAGACCTCACAGAGTTCGGTCGCCCCCTCTTTGCAGAGACTGCCTTTGATGGCGTTGGCTTTGGTCTTGGCGTCAGCGTCACGCTTGACCCTGTGAAAGCAAAAGTTTCCGGAAGCGCTGGCGACTACGGCTGGGGTGGTGCTGCAAGTACTAACTTCACCGTTGACCCGAAGGAAGACCTTGTGTACATGATCATGACGCAGCTCTTGCCATCAAGCACGTGGCCATTGCGTCCGCAACTTAAGCAGTTGGTACACCAGGCCCTGGTTGACTAGCGCGTGCTAACTGCGTTCGCAATATAAGCAGCAGCGCAACACCGCACGCAATTATTGCGAGGCCTTGCAGAATATTGCCAGGCACCCAATAGACAACGGCCATAATCACTCCCACAATGATTCCTAGAGCGCCGGAGACCAAGTTTTCTGGCGAGCGTTCACGTGAACCGAGTGCGAACAATGCTGTGCCAACTCCAAGTGGGATAAGCCATCTAATTCCAGAGGCAAGGCCGGTTGCCAATGTGATCGAACCAATGACGATAAGTAGCGATCCAACGGAGCGCGGTAGAAATACAAACCCAATGTGTCTCATACCTATGTAGATCAGCCCGACACCTCCGGCAATCAACATCAGACCGATAACAATTGAGTTGCTATCACCATTCAAATTCATCATTGATGTTGATGACATGATCGCAACCGGCACTGAAGCCGACATCAACACCGAACCAGAGAACTGTGAACGTGACGTGCGTACTGCTCCCCATGTTCCAGCAGCAATCGCAAGCAGGCATGCGTAGAGCTCTGAGCGCATGCTTGTCATATCGAACAAAATCCCCGATGCCACCGCTACGGCAAGTACTGCGGTAATTTCAAGCACTTCGCCTGCTCTTTGTTTTTCGTTCTTCGCAGTAATCAATTTGTGTGAGAAGTAACCAACAACTGCAGCAACTACATACAAGAGCGCGGCTATTCCAGCCTGTGGAACATCGACAATTAGGCCAGACACCATGAAGACCGCGCCAATTGTGATGAGAATGGCAGCCAGATACGACACCAGTTCACGTGCGGTCACTGCAAGTTTTGGCGCTTTTGCGATGCCATCAGCCTGATCCGGTGTGAGATGCCCATCTGAAACTAACTGCGTAAGAATTTCGTTCTGTGATTTGCGTTGTTCCATGTAAACAGTGTTGCACTTATTGAGGGTGCGTTGATGCCCAAGTGACAACATCAGCAATTGCTGTGTCAACAAGTGGCGCAATAAACGAGGCAAAAGTTACTGACATATGGTTATCGTCTCGATACACCAAGATGTTTCCCGCAACTGTTGGGCATCCACCAGTGGTACAAAACCACTGTCGTGTCCACAAAACGTGAACCTTTGCCGCATCAAAATCTTGCAGCATCTGTTGCATATCGTCGCGATAGGCGACCCTAATTGCGGGAGTACATAGCTGCACGTTTGTGTAATGGCGGCTGAGACAAGTTGGTACGTCTTGCCCCGGATACGGCGTGTCTTCCATTAACACAGGAGTAATGCCTTCAGTTTTTAGCGTGTCAATGGTTGCCTGAAGACCGACACGCCATTCTTTCTGCCACATCGGCACCCGTGTTGATTCAGATAACAGTCGATTGAAATGAGCAATGAAAACAATTTGAACGCCGTCTGCTTTCATTTGTTTCATCACGTTCTTTCGCCAAGGGACGCATTCCTTATAGTTCTTGCCGAGCACCTTGCTATAGGTAGGAATCTCTGCAGGCGGGCAACCACGCTTGGTGTACGTAATGAATTTCCAGCCTCGCTCTTTTGCAATCTTTTCAAATGTGGGGAACCATTGTGCTGCGTGAGAATCTCCATACAAACCGACGACGGTTGATGACGTCAGATCTCCAAAGACGCATTTCTGCGGCCGTATTGCTGAAAAACTTGCATGGCAACCATTGCTGTAAATTCGTGGCATGTCTGAAGCTGCCCGCTGTAACGAGGGCGTGAGATTTGATGGCAATCCAGTTGCGCTCATCGCCTCAACAATCGCTTCTATCGGGGCGCCAGGACCAGGCAGTTCTGGTTCTGTGGGAATTGTTGTTGACACGTTTGTATTAGACGTTGTTGATGTATTCAACGATGGTGTTGTGGCGGCAACTCCACCAGAGACTGATGGTTGATTGTTTTGAGCAATCACTGCACTGCCGCTGACAACAGCAATCAGGGACACCGCTAATACTGCGGCACGAATTCCGATGATGTTGTGGTTCTTTCGCACCGGATTTTCTACAAATCGGTACGAGAATTCTGAGAGTGCAAGAGAAATCATGAGACACACAAGGCCTTCAAAGACAGTGAGTTTTTTGTCTAGAGCAGAAGCAGTAATGATCAACACTGGCCAATGCCACAGATACGCAGAATATGAACGCGAGCCCAACCATTGCAATGGAGAAAGTCTCAACAGTGCGTCAGGAGCCCACGGTGTTACATTTCCGCCGTGTAATAGGAACGCAGTTGCAATCACTGGGGCAAGAGCCCAGGGGCCCGGAAAAGTGGTGGTTTCAGAAAACAGCACCACTGTTGCAATGATTCCAGCGAGCCCGCACCACGCGAGCGCAGCATTGATGCGGATCACTTTGCTGGAGACTCCAATAGGGACAACTGCAGCTAGTGCTCCAATCGCTAATTCAAACGCGCGTGTGTGAGGTGAAAAGAACGCCCATGGCTGCGAAGTATTCATCAGCGCCATGCACGCTATGAATGAAGCTATTGCGGCAACACCAGCCGTCATACCGACACGTATCCGAACATTGCGCAAAGAACGTGTACCAATGCCAATGCACACCAACATCACCAATGCAGGCCACACAACGTAGAACTGCTCTTCAACAGCCAAACTCCAGTAGTGCTGAAGTGGCGACGGTGGCAATGCAGACTGCAAGTAGTCAGCTCCACGATTCGCAAACACGAAGTTTGACGAGAACAACGCAACAGCCAGAACATCGTCCGACAGTGACCGCAAGCGCAATGGCTCTAGCCAGATCCATGAAGCAACAAGCGTTGCGACTGCCACTAACGCTGAAACGGGCAAAATGCGTCGAGCGCGTCGCGCATAGAAGGCACCCAGTGAGACTTTTCCT
>JBIISL010000026.1:0-25090 GCA_044341035.1 Ilumatobacteraceae bacterium
AGTTGGTGGACGCACAGTTCTTGACTACTTGCATGTCTCAGTTCCGGCTCTACAAGGCGCTGGTGGGTTACTGCTTCTCCTCGTTGCTTTGCAGTTGCTGTATGGCAAGGGCGGTAGCGAAGACACGTTCGAAGTAGCGTCTCCCGAACAGCGCACATCAATTGCAATGGTTCCGCTCGGCACGCCTTTACTTGCTGGCCCTGGTGCCATTGTTGCCACCATTGTGTTTTTCGGAAAGGCCGAAGGAACTGCCGAATGGTTCAGTGTTGTCGCAGCAATTGCATGCGCATTGTCAGTATCACTAATTGCACTTCGGTTCAGTGGCGTTGTAAAGAAAATATTCCGTCCTGCTGGCGTGGTGTTACTTGCGCGAGTTGCAGGCATGTTGCTGGCAGCGATTGCTGTACAGATGATTGCTGATTCTGTAACGGCGTTTGTTCACGCGGCGTGAATTAAGAAGTCTTACTTCGTTCACACCACTCAATGTAGAGTGGCGCTGTGTTAGTTGATTCTGCGGTCTATATCAATGGTGTGAGATCACACGAAGTCGAACCCGGTACCGGGTTCATCTGGGTAGGGCTTCTTGATCCCAAGGTTGATGAGATCCAGGATTATCAGCAGAAGTTTTCGCTGCATTCACTGGCTGTAGAAGATGCGTTCATGGGTCGTCAGCGCCCGAAGCTTGACGTGTATCCACGGCATTCGTTTTTGATTCTTAAGACAGTGATGTTTGACACTCAAACGTCGCGAATTGTTGTGGGCGATATTGGTGTGTTCATCAATGAGAAATTCATTGTCATTGTTAGACACGGTGATGCAATTCCGATGCGCTCAATTCGAGCCGATCTAGAAAGCCATCCAGATCGTTTGAAAGAAGGGTCGACCGCAGTTCTACACGAGGTTCTTGACCGACTGGTTGACCAGTACATCGATGTGGCATGGAACCTTCAAGAAGATGTTGAAAGTTTAGAAGACATGGTCTTTGATGACGAGGTTCCTTCGCCATCAGCACGGTTGTATACAGTGAAGCGCGAGCTCCTTGAATTCAGACGAGCTGTGTATCCATTGATCGAACCGCTGAACCGACTTGCTTCAAGCGAAGTTCCACATATTGATGCACAGTTAGCGCCGCAGTTTGCCGACGTACGCGACCATCTCATGAAAGTGATTGACGATGTGAACACAATGAATGACCTGATGGAAGCTGCCTTACATGCCAACCTTGCGCTTATTCAGGTGCAACAAAATGTTGACATGAGAAAGATTTCTGCGTGGGTGGGCATTGGTGCTGTGCCAACAATGGTTGCCGGAATCTATGGAATGAACTTTGAGCATCTTCCAGAACTGCAATGGAAGTACGGCTACTACATAGTCCTTGGTGCCTTAGCTGCTGTATCGGCGGGTTTGTTCAGAGTGTTCCGTCGGAACAACTGGCTCTAGGAACCCCAGCGGGATTGGCCAAAGATCGAGTTGTCCTCTTACTCAGGAGATTTTGACCTTAGGCCCTTTCCACGTTGTCTTCTTGCCCGACTTTGTCACCGCAGTCACCGTCATGGAATACGAGGTTTTCTTTTTCCCAGTAAGTGTGGGCTTAACCGTTCCGCCCGCCCTTACCGAAATCGTCTTCGTGATAATCACGCCTTTGGCTGACTTCAACTGAATAACATACTTCGTCACTTGATTAGCTGGCTTAGAAGCTTTCGGCACTTTTAGTGCGACCATTACTTTTGTCTTGCTCACTCCAATGGCAACCGCAGTAGCAACTGCAGCTGAAGGCTCACGCGCAATAGCAACAGATGTTCCGACCGCACTGAGAACCGGTGCTGTCGTCACGATTGCTGCAGCTGGCGGAGTGACAGCTGGTGGAGTGACAGCTGGCGGAGTGACAGCTGGCGGAGAAGATTTTGCAACTGTCAGGCCGTACCAGGCGCTTCCCACTGCTGGAAAACCAGTAGCACTTGCAGAAATAGTGGCCTTTGCGCCCGCGGCAACTTCGGTAAAGGCTTCCGCCCCAACAGGATTTGGCGCGTTTCCTAAAAAGACAACATTGGTAAGTTTGCTTGCCCCATAAAACGCGTAGGACTTGATAGATGTAACACTCGCTGGGATCGTGATCGAAGTAAGGCTTTGTGCACCTTCGAATGTTGAGCTACCGATAGTTGTTATGGAACTGTTTACATCAAAAGTTACGGACGTCAGAGGGGTCAAAGCAAATGCTCCATCGTCAATGATTGTCACACCAGCCGGAATGTTGATTGCCCCAAGGTTGGACTGCTTGAAAGCATTTTCCCCAATGCTTGCAAGTTTACTCGTCCCAGAAAAAGTAACCGAGGTGAGTTTTTCAGCACCAAAGAATGCGTAGTCATCAATCGATTCAACATTTTCTGGAATTGTGATCGAAGTAAGCGAGCGATCAGATACAAAGGCTCTGGCTGCGATAGTCACAACACTTCCTGGAACGGTATACGGAGCGTTACCCCTAGCAGCAGGGAACAACAACAACGAACTTTTATTCTTGTTGAATAAAACGCCAGCTTCTGAAGAGAAATTTGGATTTGCGGAATCCACCGAGAAAGAAGTGAGGCCGGAGTTGTAAGTGAAGGAGTTCGACCCAATGGACACAACACTTGCTGGAATCGTTACTGATGTGAGACTTTCATTAAATGTAAATGCCTCGTTATTAATAGCTTGGACACCACCAGCAATTACTACTGCTCCCGCACAAGAAGAGCCATTCGTAGCAACAAAATTGGAGATATCGTACGTGCCTGTTGTGCACGACCTCTCACCATCATCTAAAACTGCAACCGTCAGGCCGTTCCACTCTGCCGTGAAACCAGTAGCGCCGGTTTTGATATAGACCTTGCCGTTAACACCTTCAAACGCAGAATTGCCAACTGTTGTCGGAGCATTCCCTAAGAAGTAAACATTGAGGTGTGGTGCATTCCAGAAAGCGTAGGTTCCGATAGACGTGGTTCCAGACGGGATGGTAACCGAGTTAAGAGATGACCCATTGTTGAATGCGTTGGCTTCAATACTTGTCACACTTGAAGGAATCGAATAAGTCGTTCCCGTCTTTCCTATTGGGTAACTAATGAGAGATGTTTTCTGCTTATCAAACAACACACCATCTAACGATGAGTAGTTTTGATTCGCTTCCTCAACCGTTATGGATGTCAGTAGGTCAGTTGAATAGAACGCCCTATCTCCAATAGTGGTGACACTGGATGGGATTGTTACTGAGGTGAAGTCTGCGCTAAAAAATGCGGAGGCTTCTATTCTTGTCACACTTGAAGGAATCGAATAAGTCGTTGCCAACTTGCTGGCGGGGTAAATGATTAGGGTCGTTTTGGGCTTGTTAAACAGCACGCCATCTAACGATGAGTAGTTTTGATTCGCTTCCTCAACCGTTACGGATGCAAGACTGTAATTAGTGAACGGATTCGCTCCGATTGTTGTGACACTTGCTGGGATTGTGATGGAAGCAAATCCGTTATTTGAGAACGCATAGGCACCGATAGTTGCCAACGTGCTTGTGCCGGCGAAAACTACCGAGGTGAGGCTGAACGCACCGTCGAAGGCGCTGCCCCCAATAGCGGTGACACTCGGTGGGATTGTTATGGAAGTAAGTCCGCTGCTCATGAAAGCACCGTTTCCGATAGTTGCCAGTGTGCTTGTGCCAGAAAAAACCACAGAATTGAGAGAATTGGTTCCTCGGAAAGCGGTGTCTCCGATAGATGTAACGCTTGCTGGAATTGTGATGGAAGTAAGTCCGCTATTTTCAAATGTCCCTTCACTAATAGTTGCCAGCGTGCTTGGCTCGGAAAAAACTACAGACCTGAGTGAACTTGCCGCATAAAACGCGCCGGTCCCAATAGATGTAACACTTGCCGGGATTGTTATCGAGTTAAGGTTTGGCATTCCGTTGAATGCATAGCCATTGATAGTTGCCAAAGTGCTTGTGCCGGAAAAAACTACAGAAGTAATTGGGGAACCGCCGAAGGCGCCTTCCCCAATGGAGGTTACGTTCGGTGGGATTGTTATCGAGTTAAGGTTTGAGCCCTCGAACGCGTTGTCACCAATAGTTGCCACAGTGACTGGAATTGAATACGGTGCAGTATGACCACTGGGATACTGAACCAACTCACTTTTGGTTTTATTGAACAGCACCCCGTCTAACGATGATGAGTAATTTGCATTAGCTGCATCAACGTTGATTGAGGTGAGAGTGCTTATGTTGCCCAATGCCCGATGACCGATAGATGTAACACTTGCGGGGATCGTGATGGAAGTAAGTCCACTACTGGAGAAGAAGAAAGCCATAGTTGAGATGGATGTGACGCCTGCTGGGATTTCTGCTGTTCCCTTACAACTTGAGTGTCCTGTCACAACATTGTCCAGAATGGTGAAAGTGCCAGAGGTACCACAGTCGATAACACCATCATCAACAGTTGTACCGTCGTAGGTCCCTGACGCTTGGGCTGGAGCTAGGGGGAAACCGCTAGAAACCAACGCCACAATGACTGCCCCACATAAAGATTTGAGCAACAAAACTTTGCCTTTTGGACGAGTTTTTCTTTCTTCTTGAGAAGGGACAGCAGTTCTGAAGATGTTCATGCCATCACACTCCCAAGACCCGGCAAAAGTTTCTTCGTTTGGTCAGAACAATGACCATGCGCACATGAGTATTGACCACTGCGCTGACCATTCTGGCGCTTGAAAAACGGCGGGGGGAGACGTCTCTAGAAGCTGGGCGCAATGCCCCGATACGGAGGCTTGCGGATACGATCTTGTTCGCTAGATAGTCACCGGCAGCGAATCACAGGTCAAAACTTTGCGAGTCTCTTCATCCTCAGGAGGTTTTGACTTTAGGCCCTTTCCAGGTTGTCTTTTTGCCGGACTTCGTCACCGCTGTCACTGTCATGGAATACGAGGTTTTCTTTTTCCCAGTCAGCGTCGGCTTAACCGTGCGACCCGCTTTTACCGAAATTGTCTTCGTGATAATCACACCTTTGGCTGACTTCAACTGAATGACATACTTTGTCACTTGATTAGCTGGCTTAGAAGCCTTCGGTACTTTCAACGCGACCATTACCTTTGTCTTGCTCACTCCAATGGCAACTGCAGTAGCAACTATTGAAGAAGGCTCACGTGCAATAGCAACAGAAGTTCCGACCGCGCTTACAACCGGTGTTGTTGTCACGATTGCTGCAGCCGGTGGAGTTTCAGCCGGTGGTGTGACAGCTGGTGGCGTTTGAGCAGGCGGAGTTTCAGCCGGTGGCGTTTCAGCAGCCAAGATTGCGAATGATTGATCGATATCGGTAGCTGCTGTATATGCCGTGTCGCCAGCCTGGCTAGCAGTCAAGGTGCATGTTCCTGGCGTCAGCATTGACACATTGAATCCGGACACTGTGCACACGTCTTGCGTTGTTGATGTCAGTGATACAGGGAGGTTCGAGTTCGATGTTGCGGTCACAGTGAATGGTGTTGTGGAGAATTCTCTGTCAGCTGGGTCAGCGAATGAAATCGTCTGAGATGAAAGTGGAGTAACCGCTGTCGAAGCTAAGGACGAAGCGGTGGTGGTGTCACCCTTCGTTGCCTTGGTTGTAAAGGTGTAGGGAGTCCCACCTGTGAGATCGGGAACGACACACGATGTTTCACCGGTGGCAATCGTGCACGATTCTTCTCCCGGTGAAGCAGTGACCAAGTAGGACGTAGGAAGTCCGCCACTTCCGCGATTCGCAGTGACTCGAACGCTCTGTGCCAAAGCTGTTACAGATGGTGCGCGTGGTGTGGTGATGTCTGGATCCCACGCCACTTGTTCGAGGCCACCGTGCCGGTCCCCAATTGCTTCCCAGCCGTTAGTGCCGACAATTCGATAGATCTTGGCGATTTTGTCGCCATAGTTAATGACGTCCAACACCGAAGCTGGTGGCGCATCTCCTTCAAAATAGACGCTCTCGTAGAATTTACTATAGGCAAAAATATTGTCATTCCAGTTCGTGACTGTGTGTGGTATCACAACACTGGTAAGTCCCGTCGCGTGGAGTGAATAAGAGCCAAGGGTGGTGAGGCCCAGCGGCAAGTTGATGGATGTTAAGCCACTCATCCGAGCAAATGCGTCCCATTTGATAACTCTCACTGAGGCAGGCAATATCACCTCAGTTAAAAACTCCGCGCTATCAAATGCGGCGAACCCAATTTCGGTTGTGCCCGGACGGACCGAATACGTAGTGCCAACTCTTTTCGGTGGGTATTTGAACAAAGTGTCAGACCCATATAAAACCCCATCGATTGCCTCAAGCGTCGTGTTGCCAGATACAACAGTGATTAATTCAAGGTTGCTAAGACCGTCAAAGGACTTATCCACGATGGTCGATAATGAGGACGGGAGCTCAAGCGAGGTTAAATTGCTGACGCCCCGGAATGCCTCTGTCGCGATAGCTGTTGTGGATTCAGGTATCGAATATTCGGTGCCAGATTTTGCCCGTGGATACATCATCAATGTGCTTTGGTTGAACAACACCCCGGCAGGTGCTTTGAAAGTTGTATTACCTTCTGCAACGATGAATTCCGAAATTTG
This sequence comes from Ilumatobacteraceae bacterium, assembly GCA_044341035.1. Classification (GTDB taxonomy): domain Bacteria; phylum Actinomycetota; class Acidimicrobiia; order Acidimicrobiales; family Ilumatobacteraceae; genus UBA2093. The sequence goes on from JBIISL010000026.1 coordinate 6,584, forward strand.
AAGAAGATCTCTAATGACATTGTCACCAATTACTTCGAGTGATGCTGGAAGTGACATTTGGGTAATTGGATTGGAACCCACCGAACCCGAACGCATGATTTTTACGCCACCAGGAATATTCACGGCTGATGTACTGTCACCACTGGGGTATGCAACTAGTTCAGTGCCATCCTTGGTCAGCAGCATTCCATCCACGATTTTGAAATGATCAGATGCAGGAGTTGTAAATGTTGTCAGCGAGGTTGATGCAACAAATGCGTATGAGCCAATGCTCGTGACCGACGCTGGAATCTCAACTGTGACGATGGTGGCCTTACCGTAAAACGACCAGGAAGCGATGCTGGTCACGGGCTTGCCATCGACAACACTTGGTATGACAATGTTCGCATCGCATGAGCCATCACACCCTGATAGTTCCCACGCTGTGTCATTGATGGCTGTGTAAGTAAGGCCGTTGCTATTGAGAGCGTGAGAAACACTGGGAGATGCGCTGGAACTGATAACTGTCATCGACACGACAAGCGCACCAAATAGTGCGATTCTCCCTCTTGCTTTTACCGGAGATACGCACTTGCGTGACGGACGAGAGACTGAACGAGACGAAAAGAAAGTCATGTAGTGACTTTGGTCTTTCGGACTAATAAATGTGAGAGCTAGCACACAAAATGACCATGCTCACATGGATTTTGACCACTCTTACTTGGTATTTATAGAAGCATCAATTCGCGGGCTCGGTCGGCGATGTGGCTGCGGCCACTGATACCAAGCAGTCGGTAGATAACAATGGAATCCTGACGAACTGTTGAGTGACTGAAGCCGAGTGTGTCGGCGATCTCGTTGATGGTGCTGTTCGTGCTGAGGCCTTGAAGCACGAGGAACTGTCGTTCGGTGAGGCCCAACTGTTGTGCGAGTGTGTTTCGTGCGCGTGAGAGGGCTGCGCGACCACGCAATGCACGCCATTTCATTTCTGTTGCCTCAGCTTGAATGATGATGTCTTCGGGCACAAGCAGAAGTGCACGTTGTGGATCTGTTGTCGCAAGAATCTCGAGGATGTCGACTGAACAGGCAAGGCTCCACAGATGCTCACCTGATCGACTGGTTTCATTTCTCGCCATCAAGATGTCGTCGATTGCGCCTTGGGTGTTACCGGCAGCATGCTTGGCAAGTCCGAGGTAACGACGAATAGGTCCGCGCGATGTGCTTCCGATGTAAGTGGCTTGCAGTTTTGCAAATGGCTCTAACAGTGCAACAGCTTCGGATGCGACATCAAACAAACCAAGGAGATGTGCTGTTTCTACCAATGTTGTCACCGTAGGCAACCATGCTGCCTCCCGGTCGGTGTCGAACAGAATCTCCAACGAGTCTCTTACATGTTTTTCTGCGAGCGTGGAGTTACCGAGAGCGGCATTCGCAAGACCAGCGGTGATTCGTGCATAGTGATTTGAAAGCACCATTGATTCACCTGCGAACACCTTTGAAAACTCTGGCGCGATAATCGATTCGATGAGAATGATGGCCTGTTGTTCGAGTAACACAATGAGGCGACCAGGCTCGTCGGCGAATCCACCACGTTCGTGAGCTCGCATGGAACTCTCGCGTGCCTCACTAAGGCGCCCTTGGGAAATCAGTCGTCCTGCTCGAATGAATTCGCTGCGCCACTGCGCGATAAATGTTCCTCCGAATTGTGAGGAGTTGAGAAAAGTGGCGAGTTCAAGATCAGCTTTGGCGTATTCACCGGATTCCAAAAGATCAAGAATGTGGGAGAAACGAACTGACTCAACTTGAGGACTTACGTCGTTCACTAGTGTCATCAAACGATTTGTGACCTGCAATCGTTCGTCAAGAAATTCGGGCGCTCTGTGGGCCTGACGCCATGCAAGGAGGGCTTGCACTTCGGTGGCATCCGATACAGGAAGCGCAACGTTGGCGTTTATCTCATTGAGGGCGTTCTGCGAGAGTTGTCGAGCAAGGTCTGATTGAACAACCCAGTTCCATGCAGCGGAATGAGATGCTTTGTCATCTAAATCGAGTGTTGCTCGATTACCGAAAGCAGACATAAGGCGTGAGGCGGAAGAGACAGAGACATAGTCGTCGGTTGGAATCATTGTGACGGCAAGGGCGTATGAACTAAGGGCACTGATGCGGGTCTCGATACTCAGCAAGGAGAGATCGAGATTTTCGAAGGCTGCAATAATTGGTGCGCGATCGGGGGTGAAATCTGAACGAGCAGCCCATTGCATGATTGCAGTCGCTTCAGACTCCACATCGCCTTCGGTTCGGGACATCTCAACTGCAAGTTGCGCGTTTCTTCTGCTCTCGCTTCGACGACCAATCGCCAACTGCGCCTTAGCCAAAGTAATTAGAGTTTGAATTCGTGTCGCATTGTCTGTGGGCCCAAACTCAAGTAGCCAAGTACCAGCGTCTGCAATACCCGCGTGGTCGTTCTTTGCTTCGGATAGTTCAAACGAGATACGTGCTAACGGCACACCGACTTCAAGATCAATAGATGACCCAGCAGCAACTAAGTGCGTGAGGCCAGCAAGAAAGCGAGACTCATGGAACAGTGTTGTCGCTATAGCGCCATGAAATGAACACCGTCGCAGAAATGACATTCGAGCCGTTAGTCGATGGGTGTACAGGGCATGGCGAAATTCGTAGGTGGTGAGACTTAGGGTCAACAGGTCGAGACGCTCTGCCTGTTGCAGCACTGCAGTGACCTTTGTGTCGTCGAAACCAAGAAGTGCAAGAGTTTGGCTAAGTATTCGTCTCTCACCTTGCACGCCGAGTAACGCAGCAACTGCAATGATTTCTTCGTGATCTTCCATGAGGTTGATGCGTTGGTCAAGAATGGCTTCGACTTCTCGGGGAACATTGACATGCAACAACGACTCTGACGTGTTGTTGGTGCGCAATAGTTCAAGAATGAAAAACGGATTGCCATTAGTGAGTCGATGAAGAAAGTCTTCAGTGGATGGCAGGAGCTCGTTGGCAACTTCATTTGTAACCATGAGTGATAGTTCGGTGCGTGTCAGCCCAGGAAGTGGAACATGGTTCATCAACCGCGACAAAGTGCGCAAATTAGTGATGACATTTTCATCTTCTGTCTCTTCAATCGGGCGAGTGGAAAAGATGAGCCCAAGACCCAAAGCAGCGCAGTAATCGAACAAGTGAACGATGGCAATGGAAGAGAGGTAATCGCACCATTGCAGATCATCGATAACAATCAGAGTAGGAATTTTCGCAGCTTCATCGAGGATGCGTCTGCCTTGATGAAATCGTGCTGTATCTGTGTCCAGAGTTGTTGGAGTCGAGACTTCAAGAATTGTTCCGAGACGCAGGAAGAACGCAAAGGGTTCGGTACTGTCGCCTTGAAGACAGCGCAGGGCAATGACACGCAATGATTGTGCTCGACCACGTTGAACTATCTCGCGCAGTAGGTGAGATTTTCCAATTCCAGGTTCACCCGAAAACAAAAGCGACGTGCCAATTCGGTTCGCACAATTAAGGAGTGCGTCATCAACGAGGCGTAACTGTGCATCTCGACCGATGATCGTTGTTACGTTGTCGCCTAATGACATCACCACACCATAGAACCACGGCATGAAACTTCAGCAACGGGTCTCAATGGTCAGAGTTGGCGCTCAGGTGGTCAAAATTACCACTTGAGATATCTGGTCACGAGCCCCAGCGGGATTGGCCAAAGCGATAGCCAACGCTGCGAACAGTTTGAATCAGGTTGGCGTGTTCCTCGCCAAGCTTTGCGCGAAGGCGACGAACATGAACGTCGACTGTGCGAGCGCCACCGTAGTACTCGTACCCCCACACGCGTGAGAGAAGCATTTCGCGGCTGAATACCTTGCCGGGGTTTTGTGCAAGGAACTTCAGCAATTCGTATTCCATGAAGGTGAGGTCAAGTGGGTGACCATTGAAAGTTGCTTGGTAGGTCTCAAGGTTCAGAATCAGGCCAGAGTGTTCAACAAGTTCTGGACGCAATCCACTTTCGGTGGTGGAAAAGAGATGACGAAGGCGTGCTTCTAATTCGCGAGGATGAAATGGTGTGAGGCAGAAGTCATCGAACAAATCGTCGCGCAGTTCAAGATCACCCAGTTGGGTGCCAGAGACAAGAACAATCACTGATTCAACTGCGTTGTCACGCTTGCGTAATGCACGCGCAAATGCCCAAGCATTTTCAGGGTCTTCATCACACGTAATGATTGCGCCCATCCATCCAGCCTGGGGTTCACATTTGCCAGCTTCGTCTGCGCCAAACACTGCCTTCCAGCGGTAGCCACCTAAATCGAGGGTGCGCGCTAAATCAGGAGTGGGGTTCGCAGGGAACACAACAATCATGTCGGAAGTAGCCATAAGAGGAGTTACAACGACTTGAGGTAGCGATTGAGTTCGAACGGAGTGACTTGAGTTTTGTACTCGCGCCATTCATGGCGCTTGTTACGAAGGAACCATTCAAAAATGTGTTCACCAAGAGCTTCTTGAACAAGTTCGGATGTTTCCATCACTTTGAGCGCGTCGTTCAATGATTGTGGCAATTGACGAATACTCAACTTGTCGAGTGCTGCGTCATCCATCTCAAACAGGTTTGCGTCTGCTTCTGGTTCTAGTTCGTACCCTTCGCGAATACCTTTCATACCGGCGGCAAGAATTACAGAGAAGGCAAGGTATGGGTTACATGCCGGGTCTGGAGAACGGTATTCAATGCGGGTAGCACTGATGCTTCCGCGCTTTGGAATTGGTACACGAATAAGTCCACTGCGATTATTGCGGGCCCAACTGATATGTACTGGTGCTTCAAAACCAGGCACAAGACGCTTGTAGCTATTGACTGTTTGGTTAGTGACGGCAGTGATTTCAGCAGCGTGACGCAATAGCCCAGCCATGAATGACTTTGCAATAGGCGACAAGTTGTTTGGGTCATCTTGTGAATAGAACGCATTGGTGTCGCCAGAGAACAATGACAAATGCAAGTGCATGCCGGAACCCTGAACACCTTCAAGTGGTTTAGGCATAAACGTGGCGTGCACGTTGTTCATTGCTGCAATTTCTTTCACGATCATGCGAAACGTCATCACGCTGTCAGCCATTGAAAGAGCATCGGTATGACGCAGGTCTATTTCTTGCTGACTTGGTGCATCTTCGTGAAATGAATACTCAACGGGAATTCCCATTGTCTCAAGTGTGCGAATTGTTTGCTTGCGCAAAGATGATGCAACGTCAGTAGTGGTGAGATCAAAGAAACCACCTTCATCAAGCGGCACTGGTACTTGTCCACGTACAGGAGGCTCGAAGTAGAAGTACTCCATGTCAGGTGCGATAAGGAATTCGTATCCCATTGCGCGAGCGGCATCAAGATTGCGGCGCAACACTTGGCGAGGGTCGCCTTCAAAAATAGAACCATCAAGATTGCGAACATCACAGATGACGCGAGCCTCGGCTGCTTTGTTGTCAACCCATGGCAATATTTCAAAAGTGTTCGGATCAGGTACGGCAAGAACATCTGCTTCTTGCACGCGTGAGTAACCATCGATAGATGAACCGTCGAAACTCATGCCGTCTTCAAGTGCGTTCTCAAGTTCAGCTGGGCTGATGGCGAAGCTCTTTAACGTGCCGAGCACGTCGGTAAACCAGAGGCGTACGAGGCGCACTCCGCGCTCTTCGACGGTGCGCAATACATAGTCGCGGTGTTGGTCCATCATGTCGCTCATCTCTTCAGTCTGCCGTGAGGCGGGTCATAGGGCTACTTGAAATGAAAAACGGGGGGCACTAGGCCCCCCGTTTCCCGTAATTATTGGTTGTGGCTTAGCCGCAAACAGTCTCAAGGATGAGACGTGTGACCGTATATGGGTCAACGTTTGCGTTCGGACGACGGTCTTCTGCGTAACCCTTTTGGTCACGAGCAACCTGCCATGGGATACGTACTGATGCACCACGGTTTGAGACTCCATATGAGTACTTGTTCCATGGAGCAGTTTCGTGCTTACCGGTAAGGCGGCTTTGGATGTCGTCACCGTAGTGCTCGACATGTTCCATCACGCGGGTACCAAGTTTCTCGCATGCTTCGATGATGGCTGGGTAGCCCTCACGCATTGCCTTGGTTGAGAAGTTGGTGTGTGCGCCTGCACCGTTCCAGTCACCCTTCATCGGCTTTGCATCGAACGAGATGACCACGTCGTAATCTTCTGCGATGCGGTGGAGCAACCAACGTGCAACATGCATGTGGTCTGACACTGTGAGTCCGTCTGCTGCACCAATTTGGAATTCCCATTGGCCTGGCATTACTTCAGCGTTTGTTCCTGCGATGAGAAGACCTGCATCGATGCATGCCTGTGTGTGCTCTTCGATGATCTCGCGACCAACAACGCGGCCTGCGCCTACGCCGCAGTAATACGGTCCCTGTGGCTTTGGAAAACCACCAACGGGGAAACCGTATGGGCTGCCATCTGTACGAAGCATCGTGTATTCCTGCTCAATGCCGTACCACATTTCCTGGTCTGCATGTTTTGCTTGTGCAGCTGCAAGTGGCGCACGTGTGTTTGATGGATGCGGAGATCCGTCTTTTGCCATCAACACATCGCACATGACAAGTACGTTCTTGCCGCCACGAATTGGGTCTGGGCACTGAAAGACAGGGCGCAATACGCAGTCAGACGAATCGCCTTGTGCTTGTTCTGTGGAAGAACCGTCAAAGCCCCACTCATCCATCGGCATGTCGGCAATAGCGCCGGCGAAGTCGGGAATGATTTTGGTCTTTGAACGGAGCAATGGTGTTGGTGACGTTCCGTCGATCCAGATGTATTCAGCCTGAATGGGCACAGTGGTGTCCTTTTACTAACAAGGGACAAGTCCCTCTTTTTCCTGACTACAGGATGTCATGAAGCCGTTTCTTTCCCATTGCCCAAATGTGAACGCTGTGTAAAACGGCAGAGCTGGTGCCCGCTCAGTAAAGGAATCCTTATATAGATGGGGTTTTGGGGGGTCGCTGGTTAGCCTGACCTCGTGACATCCGACGGATCTTTCGCTGCACCCAAGGGCCTGACGGTCGGTTTGTCCCAATTGAACCCGCTTGTGGGTGACTTGTTGGGCAATGAGGGCAAGATTTTGGCCGACTACGCCAAAGCCGAAGCAGCCGGTTGTGATGTTGTGGTCTACCCCGAATTGACCATCACGGGGTACCCGCCAGAAGACCTATTACTGAAAAAAGCATTCGTACGCGACAACGAATTGGCAGTGGAGAACATTGCCAAAGCAACCAAGGGGTGTGCAGCCCTTATTGGTTTTGTGAAAGCCGATGGCAACTACTTATATAACGCAGTTGCGATGTGTCGTAACGGTGGCGTTCAAGGCGTGTACCTAAAGCAACTTCTTCCGAACTATGCAGTGTTCGACGAGGACCGTTATTTCGAACCTGGTCCCGCTAAGACCAATGGTGTTGCATCTGGATTGTTCTCTCTTGACGACGTAAAAGTTGGCGTCACAATCTGTGAAGACATTTGGTATGCAGATGGTCCTGTTGCAGCTCAGGCAGCTAGCGGCGCACGAATCATGTTGAACTTGAATGCATCGCCTTTTCATGAGGGCAAGCATGTTGAACGTGAACAGATGTTGTCCACCCGTGCCAAAGAAACCAACAGCGCCATTGTTTATGTAAATCAAGTTGGCGCTCAAGATGAACTCGTGTTTGACGGTTCGAGTGTTGTTATTGATTGCAATGGTGTAATTGCTTGCCGAATGAAATCGTTTACGTCTGATTTTGCAGTCGTAACTATTGGTGGCGACGGAACCGTCACACCTACTCATGTTGAACCATTCGCCTCAGATCTTGACCGCGTGTACGAAGCTTTGGTTGTTGGCACGCGCGATTATGTTCATAAGAACGGGTTCGCTGATGTTGTCATTGGTCTCTCTGGTGGAATCGATTCTTCAATCGTTGCGGCAATCGCAGTTGATGCGCTTGGTGCTGATCATGTGCATGGTGTTGCAATGCCATCGCGGTATTCAAGTGATGGCTCACTAGAGGACGCTGAAAAACTTGCTACTGCCTTAGGTATAGATCATCGTGTTGTTTCTATTGAGCCAGCATTTGGTGCGTACTTAGAAATGCTTACGCCGTCGTTTGCTGGTCGCGATGCAGATCTCACAGAAGAGAACTTGCAGAGTCGCGTGCGCGGAATGACACTGATGGCGCTCAGTAATAAATTCGGTTGGATGGTCCTCACCACTGGCAACAAGAGCGAAATGGCAGTTGGCTATTTCACTATCTACGGTGACTCTGCTGGTGGCTATGCCGTCATCAAAGATGTTTTCAAAACACAAGTATTCGCACTCTGTCGTCGTATTAATGAACGGGCTGGTCGCGAGATCATTCCTGAAACCGTCATCACTAAGCCACCGAGCGCTGAATTACGCCCTGATCAACGTGATGATCAGAGCCTTCCTGCCTATGAAGACCTTGACCCGATCTTGCGTCATTACATCGACAACGACTTGACCGTGCCGGAAATTCAGAAACTTGGTTTCGATGCTGCAGTTGTTGCTCGTATTGCGCGCCTTGTTGACATCAACGAATACAAACGTCGCCAGTGTGCACCCGGAGTGCGTATTTCAGAAAAGGCATTCGGCAAAGACCGACGTATGCCAATCACGAATGGTTATCGCACCGACCGCGCATAAAAACTGATCAGCATCACGGTGATTGCAGAAAGCGCAACAGCCGCAAGTGCTGGGCCAACAGGGCCAACAGAGTCATATAGAGAAGTAGCAACAGTGCTGAAGATTGCTCTGCCACATGTGCCGGCGCCCACTGTGAGACCAAGACCAATGCCGCCACTGTTCGGAACAATGTTTGCTGCCAATGGCAACATGCTGACAAGCGAAAATTCGAACCCCATGATGAACAAGACCAACATGGGAACTGCAACAAAGGAAACATGTGGTGCTGCGGCCATGGCAACTGTTGCAAGCACCATCAGAACTGCCCCTCGCCGAACGCTGATTTCTTTGCCCCATGTATCAGTCACGCGTGAACTGCCAATACTTGAGACCAATTCAAACAGGCCGAGCACAATGACGACTGCAATAAGTGCGGCGCTTGAGAAACCAAATTCATCTTCAAACCATGGACCAAATGTGATGCCAAGACACTGGCTTGCACCCATCAGTAAGAACGACGAGCCAAACACAAGGTAGGCATTACGTGGAATCGCGCCACGTATTTCCGTGCGAACCGGCGCATGAGCTTCATCACGTGGAAGTGCACTAGCAATCAGTGAACCAGTGATAGCCATTCCGATTGCACCAACGATGAATCCGGCGCGCCACGAAATAAGTGCCGTTGCAATACCCATGACTGCGACCCCGATAAACAAAGACAACGCCCACGATGTTTCAATGATTCCAACAATGCGTCCGCGTCGTTCATATTCCACGTGGTCATTCACCCAGACAATGAGTGCAGTATCGAACAGCACCTTTGCACCACTGAGGAGAAACATTGATATTGCAAACTGCACAATTGTGGTGGCAGTGGCTGCGCCTAAAACTCCGAGTGTGATTGCGACCATTCCAATAGTCATTGACGTGATTCGGTTACCGCGATCAACCACGCGCCCCAGAATGGGAGACCCAAGCCCTGCGAATTCGCCGATCATTAGTGCAACGCCCATTTGCGCCACGCTGACATCAAGCCCACGAGCGATGACCGCAATGAATGGCGGAGCAAATCTGTAGCAGGCGTTTGAAACTAAGCGACCCCAAACAAGGCGGTCAAGATTCTTGCGAACAGGTGCTGCGTAAGAGTTGTCGACGAAACGAGAAAACATGAAGCTAAAGCTCTTCGCCAATGGCGCCGTGCTCGAGCAAATCAACAACGTCACCAATCTCTATAGGGCTTGGCGATCCTGGTCGCACTATGAATTGGCATCCACCCAAATTGTAAATACGTGAATCAACCACTTTGTGCGACCTACGCATCACGCGGATAACTCCGGCATGGGCAATTACTAATACTTCGCCACCAGCAAATTGTGTAGCAATGTCAACTAGAGAGTCGGTAACGCGCGCGACAATAGATTCATCTGATTCAAAACCAGGTGGCCGTTGATGTGATTTCAAATAGCCAGGCCAGTCACGTTCGATTTGGCTTTGGGTGAGTCCTTGCCATTCGCCCACATGAGTTTCACGCAAGCGAGCATCTGGTTCCATTAACCCTGCACCGAGGCTGTTCGCGATGATTGTGGCTGTGGTGCGAGCGCGCAATAAGTCGCTCGACACAATTGCATCAAACATGCCGAGTTTTTGTGCTGCAGCTCGCGCTTGGTCAACACCAACGTCAGTAAGTTCAATATCTGCCTGACCCTGCCAACGACCTTGAGCATTCCATTCGCTCTGGCCATGGCGCAACATCAAGATTCGGGTAGCGGGGAGCACCCCACGATGATACTTGGGTACGAAGCGTTACTCGCCTGATGTAATGCAGGAAAGGATTTCAAGAAAGAATTGATCAGCCATTGCAACCATTTCTTCATCAGTTCGATCTTGCACGGGGTGGGTGGTGTACACCCTTTTCATACTGGGCAACCCAAGCGCAACAGATTGTGCAGTGCCGGCGCTGACGAACTCTTCAGTTGCGACAAAAACACCGGGGATGCCACGAAGTTCTAGATCTGAAATGTCATGCACACTGCATGACGTGCAACTGCCTCAATCAGCAAGTGCTTCTATGACCAAGTTGCACTGTGTGGCAATTTCTTGTCGCAGGTCAACCGGTGCAGGTTTTGTAAACGTTGGTTTCGAATAACGCAGAACTTTGGCGCCGCGCTCGGTGAGAAGTTCTTCGATGCGGTTTAAAAACAAATTGCCGCGGGGCTTCGAAATATCAAGAAGTCCAATGGTGAGGCCTTTGACGCTGGCAGGACGTGCAAGAGTTTGACGTGTTGCAGGCTTCGACTCATTTGTCGGATCAAGGATGGTGATGCCAGTAGCCATGGATATCAGTATGTCACGAGCCGACGACTCGGGTCACAGGGTCTGAACCAATTGCACCGTTGGCCCAACCAGCAACGACGGAAGAGAAGAGGCCCGCTCCGCCGCCTGCGTATGTGAGCAAAATGCCACCGGGGCGGAACTTTGGCAATGTGGCATCGCGTAGGTGAGGGGGAATACCTTCAGCCATTTCACGCGCACCACGCACCAAGTCAGCGCCTGGAGTCATTGAGCGTTCGGTGAGTTCGGCGATGAGTTTTTCACGAGACCATCCAGCCTCTGCGAACACACGACCATGGTCTGGGCTGATTGTGAGAATGGCATCAAAACCAATGACCAACTTTGGGTGATGCACAGTTTGCAAACACGCCACCAATGAGTTGGTGAGTTCTTCAGGTGTGCGCGCCAATTGGTCAACTACACAACGCGGCCCTTCGCCAGCAAACACTGTGACTGCGTTTTGCCCGAGCGGAATGCCACGCTCTGTTGCAAGAGATGTAAATGGTGATCCGACTTCGTCTTCAGCGAAGCAGAAAGAAATCTTTCCGGGGTTGCCATGAGTGGCACGATCAACTTCACCAGGGCGTCCGCCACCAACATTACGAATGGTCAGCTGCACAGCCCGGCCGATGGTGTTGTTTGCGCGGTTGCCTTGGCCGAATGCATTGATGCCTGAGTTCATGCCAATCGCACGAGTGCCAGGGCCATTACAAATAATGACTGGGCCAACAGGCATTGTTGTTGCCAACACACCGTGCATATTGAATTGGTCGTTGCACACTGCTTCAAGTGCTGCGATAACCCACGGCATGTATTCGGGAAGACAACCAGCCATCACTGCGTTGATAGCAATTTTTTCAACAGTCAGTTCCACCAAGTCGGGTGGTGCAATTGCAATTACGTCTTGTGGGTGACGAGTAGTTCCTGTCAGCATCCGTAACACGCGTTCACGTGTTGGTGGGATAACTGGGAAACCGTCTGTCCATCCGCGTGCATACATGGCTTCGAACTCATCTTCAGCGTCTGAGAATTCAACAGTGCGCGCAATGACAGGGGAGTCTGTGAACTTCGCACGCAACTTGTCGACAATGTCTGGGTCAACGCTCATTGAACCACACCCAGGTCGCATTGCAGGCAGGTCAGCACCTAGTTGTGGAATGTCGGTGATGCGTTGCCAATCAGTTGCCAACCAACCAAATGTGCGGTCAACTTCTTTTCCGTTCACAACTTTGATAAGTGTTGGAACTGTGTCGATGTTGTTGTGCCAGGAAACTGCTAAATCAGAATCATGAACAGCGGAAACTGATTCGGGGAATGTCGGATCATCTTGTGTGTAGACCGTGAGTGGAGTACCAGATGAAGCAATGTCTTTCAAGACGGGATCAACCATTTGGCATGTAGCGCATTCGCGTTTCACGATGACAACGAAACCATCTGGAAGTACCGGCGCAACAGAACTCATGTGCGAACGCTACTCTGACAGTGGAGGCGTTTGAGTACCTGGTGGGCTTCGCTGTCTTCAAAACAGACGGAACGGGCGAACCCCGTTCGGCGGGTTCGATTCCCGTCCGCCTCCGCCATCACCAGGCTGAACCAGCAATACGCACATCGCCCTGGCGCTTTGTCAGCCCCATTTTGTCGAGGCAGTTTCCAAGCGGCAGTGCATGCTTGCGGGTGATGCTGAGCGCGTCTCGAAGGTTTGCCATGGTGAACCCCTGAGGATGCTGCGCCCACAATTGTTCCAGCACAGGACGCAAAGACATCAAGGTGTCTACATGGAATGCAATGTTGTCGTGCTCGACCAAGATCTTTTTGTGCACCAACTGACGAATGATGTTTCGGTCAAGCTTGTCTGCATCGGGAGTAGTTACACCAGCCTGCAAGAACTGCATGACGTACGGATGAGTCAGTAGAGGGTCTGATTCGCCTCGCACTGCAATTCCATTATTGATCAGAACTCCGTCGATTGTTGAGATCACATCGCGTTCGAATGCAGTAAGGGTGGCAGTGTCAAGCGACGGTGATGCTGAGAGCTGTTGTTCAAGTGCAGTCACCGTTGCACGAAACGTTTCAGCGCTCGCAACCCAGTTCCCAACTATTGGTGCAATGTCATGACCTGTTAGCTGACGAGCTTCATTAACTGTTAGCCATCCTCGGCCACTCAGTATCTGTTCGTCACTACCATCGGGCGCTGCATCTTTCACTCGGCTACGTGGGTCGACGTCAAGAATTACTCCACCACCAACAGTGGCACCGATGCCTGTGTCGCGTATAAGAAATCGATCACCAGGAACTAACGGCAAGGAATGTTCGAATCGAATTCGCACAAGGCCAGATTGGCCAGGATCAATGCTGTCAGTTTGCAGAATACGAAGAGTTGCTGATTGAGAGCGCGTTCCGACATGCAATGTGAAACTTCCACGATGTGTTAGTGCATGTTGCAGCGCTGGTAACACTTTGATTCGCGCATCAAACACATTGCTCATATGCCAATCACCCTCATGAACAAGTGCATCGCCACGCTGTAACTCATCTGCATCAATGCCAGAAAGATTGATGGCACACCGCGTGCCTGGTTGTGCAACGTTCACTACAGAGCCGTGAGTTTGAATTTCTCTGATGCGCACTGCAGTGCCTGTGCGCGCCACAATCAGGGTGCTCGATGCTTCGAGGTTTCCGCCTTCAAGTGTTCCGGTCACAACTGTGCCAGAACCCTTCATAGAGAAAACGCGGTCAATAAACAATCGGGGGCGAGCATTATGGCTCTTTGTCACTTGAGCAGCAACGAGAGTCTCAATCTGTGTGATTAGTTCAGAGATGCCCGTGTTATCAATGACAGAAGTGATTACTGTGTCATGCCACGTCACAGAACTTGCTCTAAGTCGCGCAGCAATCTCTTCCTTGCGTTGCTCAAGAACCTCGGCCTCTACTTTGTCGCTCTTTGTAAGTACAACAATGCCTGAAGAGATACCGAGCACTTCAATGATTCCGAGATGTTCCTCTGTCTGCGGCTTCCATCCTTCATTGGCATCAATAATCAACATCACGATGTCAACGCCACTAACACCAGAGATCATGGTGCGAATGAAATCGGCATGCCCGGGCACGTCGACAAAACTCAATACGGTTCCATTGCTTGTAGTGCAATGAGCAAAACCAAGATCAATGGTCATCGCTCGGCGCTGCTCTTCCGCCAATCGGTCAGGGTCTGTGCCAGTTATTGCGCGAATCAGCGAAGACTTGCCGTGGTCGACATGGCCAGCTGTCGCGATAACGGTCATGGTTTACCGCAGTGATGCGAGCGCAGCAACAACGATGTGGTCATCGGCGGGAGAAACACTGCGTATATCGAGGTATGTCACTTTGTCGAATGTGCGAGCAATGACAGGAATGCTGTGATGACGTAATGCATCGCGATAATCACCATTCAATGCAACGCCGAACGATGCAATTGTGGAGCCAGGTGCAGAACCAGCACCCACCAGAGAATCCACCTGCACAACAGTTCCCATTTCGGCTCTGGCAACTATTGCTGATGCTCTAGCTTCCAGGTCTGTCGACGCGATTGACACCATTTGCCAAAAGGGAATATCAGTGCAAGCGGTTCGCGCGCTGTAGGAAAGCAATGCTGACTGCAACAAAGTCAGTGTGTGGCCACCTGGTCGCAGCGCCCGCATCAGTGGGTGAGATGCGCATGCATCAATAAGGTCAGCACGACCAGCGATGATTCCGCATTGTGGCCCACCAAGAAGTTTGTCTCCGCTGAAAGTAACAAGATCTGCTCCGTCAGCGAGGGCCTGCCGTGCCGCAGGTTCTCCAGTAATCCATGAAGGTACGTGGTCTGTGAACCCATGAAGCCACGGGGCGGTGTTATCCAAAAGACCAGAACCAATATCTGCGACCACCGGAACTTCAAGTGTTGCCAGTTGCGCGATTGAAGTGTCTTCAGTGAACCCTTCGATAGCAAAGTTGGACGGATGCACTTTCATGATTAGTGCAATGTCATTGCGGCGTGAATCAATCGCGCGTGCATAGTCACGCAGACGTGTGCGGTTTGTTGTGCCCACATCAACAAGTCGCGCTCCTGATTGTTCCATCACATCGGGAATTCGGAAACCGCCACCAATTTCGACGCTCTCTCCTCGCGACACAGCAACATCTCGCCCTTCAGCCAGTGCCGCTAGTACCAACATCACTGCTGCGGCATTGTTATTGACGACTATTGCGTCTTCAGCACCAATGAGATGCGAGATAAGAACTGAAGTTGCATCTTGACGAGATCCCCGTTCACCTGTTTCCAGATTGAACTCCAGATTTGTTGATCGTCCGGTTGAGTGAAGCGCTAATGGTGCGCGCCCCAAATTGGTGTGTAATAAAACACCTGTTGCATTGATGACATCTTGATGAAGTGAAGTTTCAAATTCATGTACTAATTCTTTAGCAGTCACAATGGTGTTCTCGGAATTAGCGGCAACTGAACGCCTGGCACAATCAACAAGGATGGCGTGCGGAAGTGACGAAGTGGAAGCCAATTCACGCGCAATGGCATCGATAGATGGCGGGTACGACGCCTTAGTGTTCACGAATGTCAACCTAGTAGTTTTTGCTGTGTGAACACCAACGAGACTCCGATCAAGTTGACTGAATGGACATCATGTGGCGGGTGTGCGGCCAAGTGGGGCGCTTCGTTGTTGTCCGACATGGTGGAACAACTTCCTAGCGGGTTCGACCCTTCGTTGTTAGTAGGGCTTGCGCCGTTTGATGACGCAGCGGTGTATCAGTTAACTGACGATGTCGCATTGGTAAGCACAACAGATTTCTTTCCGCCACTTGTTGATGATCCGTCTGACTTTGGCGCCATTGCTGCTGCGAACGCTTGCAGTGATGTATTTGCAATGGGTGGTCGTGTAGTTCTCGCGGTGAACATCGCAGCATTTCCTGAGGAGTTACCAACTGACGTGATTGCCGCAATTTTCGCAGCGGCCTCCGCAACTGTGTTGGAAGCTGGTGGCACGATCGCAGGCGGACACACCATTCGTAACCCCGAGCCAATTTTTGGGTTAGCGGTTCAAGGAGTTGTTGATCCAAAATACATCTTTCGCAAGAGCGGCGCACAAGCTGGTGATATCGCAATTTTGTCGAAACCACTTGGTACGGGCTTAGTAACTGCCGTTGGAACTGATGCCGACAAGAAAGTTGCTATCGCAGGAATGCGCACATTGAACCGAACAGCTGCTGAACAATTACGCGCGCATCAAGATCATGTTCATGCGGTCACTGATGTCACCGGTTACGGACTTGCAGGTCACGGTTGGGAAATTGCGGAACGCTCCGGTGTCACGTTGGTCGTTGATACATCTGCATTGCCGCTGTATCCCGGTGCGTTAGACATTGCGAAGTCAGGTCATCGCACCGGTGGCGACCCTCGTAATCGCCAGTATGTAGGTGACCATCTCACTGCAACCGCCGATGAAGCGCGCATTGCTTTATGTATGGACCCCCAGACATCAGGCGGTTTACTGGCAGCTGTTCCACAAGCAACCGCTGACCTACTGATTGCATCTGGTTCGTGGACAGCAATCGGGCACTTCACTGCAGGTGGACCAGCACTCGAAATACGTTGAGCCCCACGGGCTGTCTGATAGCCCGAGTACCCTGACATACATGGTTACGGTTCGTTTCTTTGCTCAGGCGCGTGAGGCTGCCGGAACCGGAAGTGCATCTATTGCTGGTGCCAGTGTTGGCGAAGTGCTTGATTCTGCTGTTGCCCAGTACGGCTCGCAGTTCAAAGCTGTGCTCGGAATGAGCAAGGTGTGGCTGAATGGGGAAGAAGTGTCACGCGAGCACCCCGTGACCGATAAAGATGAAGTAGCGGTGTTGCCGCCAGTGTCGGGAGGAATCTGATGTCAACTGAAATCCCAGGCACATTGGCCGAGATCCGTGCACAACGCAACGCATTGAATATGGAAGAAGATGCCATTTCATATGTACGTCGACTCGCACAAGGTCGACTTGATTTAGTGCAAGACGAAGAACGTCGCAGAGCAAGTGGTGCTGATGCTCCAGTCGGATCATTAGCTGATCGACTTGCAGATGTATTTGGACAACAACATGGCGGTGGCAGTGCGCGACCTCCACGTGAAACAAATGTTGCCGGCGATCATCCGTTGGTGAAAGAACTTGATGAACTGTGCGAGCACTACCAGTTTGAATCACTTGAGAACATTGATGATCGTGCGTTATCTGACCTTGCAGGTGCATTGGGAATGTTTGAAAAATCGTGTTCACAACAGCGTCATGATTTGTTTGAACGTATCGATGCGCTTACTGCAGCATTAGTAGCGCGTGTGCGCGAAAGTGGTGCCGGTGCAGTTGTGAAAGATTCATAGAGTCATGGCTATTCGCCCTACTGAGACTTTGCACGATGTCGGAGAATTTATTCGCCAACAACGTGAGAACGCACAAAAGAGCATCCGCGACCTTGCGCGATCAGCCGGAGTGTCGAATCCGTACCTCTCACAAATAGAACGCGGCATCCGTCGACCATCGGCTGACATCTTGCAGCAGATTGCTCGGGCACTCGAGATATCAGCAGAGACCTTGTATGTCAGGGCAGGCATTCTCGATGGCTCGCCACCGGTGGCCAGCAGTGTTCCTGAAGCTATTAACAACGATGACCGCCTGACCGCGGAGCAAAAGCAAAGCCTCTTGTCCGTGTATCGGTCTTTTATTGGTCCTGTCGCCACCGAATAGGCACCCTTAGGGAATGAGACAAGCCCTAGATAGGTTGATTTCTGCATGCTTCGTGTAGCCGTCCTCTCACTACATACGTCGCCTCTTGTCCAGCCAGGTGTTGGCGACGGAGGCGGTATGAACGTGTACGTGCGCGAATTGGTATCTGCCCTTGCTCATGCCGGAGTTGACTGCACCACATATACACGTACGTGGCGTGATGATCTTCCTGCTGAAGTCATGATTGAACCGAACCACAAAGTGGTGCATATTCCTGCAGGTGCAATTGATATGCCGAAGGGCGACATGATTTCGATTGTTCCTCAGTTCACAGAAGGTGTTCTTGATCACATCAATGCACACGGCGGCACCGACGTAATTCATGCCAACTATTGGCTTAGTGGTCTTAGTGGGCATTCACTGAAGCATGAACTTGATGTTCCATTGGTCAGTACCTTTCATACGTTTGCTCGCGTGAAGGCTGAAGGCGGCGACCCTGAATCTGAATTCCGTGAACAATCAGAAACTGAAGTCATTGGTTGTTCAGATGCCATCTGTGTCAGTTGCACAGAAGAAGAGCGTCAGTTCTTGTCGTTGTACGGAAACCCGCCAGGCAAGATTGAAATCGTTGCACCCGGTGTAGAGCATGCATTCTTCGCACCCGGCGATAAGCGTGGCGCACGTAAAGCTCTTGAACTTGGCAGTGGTCCTGTGTTGTTGTTCGTTGGTCGTATCCAGCCATTAAAGGGTGCTGACGTTGCAGTGCGCTCACTTGCAGAG
>JBIISL010000027.1:0-25045 GCA_044341035.1 Ilumatobacteraceae bacterium
AACGGCGACCACGGCGAAGTCCCTGCAGATATGCCTGCAGGAAAGACACTTGTCGAAGTTCGTCATGCAGAGACTCTGAAATCAGCAGAAACGCTTGGGGTGCATCGTGTTGTGTGGCTCGGTTATGAAGACAGCGGAATGACTGGCTGGGAACAAAACACAAACGCAGGCTCATTCTGCAATGCCTCACTTGATGATGCAGCACAAAAGTTGGCAGATGTTTTGCGCGAGGAAAACGCCGACGTGCTCACTACATACGACTGGCACGGAGGGTATGGCCACCCAGACCACATCATGGTGCACAAGGTTGGTCATCGTGCCGCTGAGTTAGTGCCAGTGCGTGTACTTGAGGGCACTATGAATCGCGATCAGATGCGACGCGGCATCGAAGCCGCACGGGCTGCTGGTTTTCTTCCGGCGGGCGAAGGGTTTAACCCTGATGGTCCAATGGACGACGGCAATCCAATGGGAACGCTTGAGTCAGAGATCAACTACAAAGTTGATGTCGTAAGTTTCGTGTCACAAAAGCGTGCAGCAATGAAGTGTCATGCAAGTCAATTGAGCGATTCCAGTTTCTTCTTAGCAATGGACGATGAAACGTTCGCACGTCAATTTGGCAACGAATGGTTTATTGACCCGAAGAGCAATGAACCAATGCGCGACGGCTGGGTTTTCGAATGACACGTGTGTACATGGTGCGTCATGGCCGTGCCGCAGCAGGATGGAATGTTGATCCAGACCCAGGTCTTGATGATCTCGGACGCAGTCAGTCGCTTGCTGTTGCAACAAAGTTGTCATCACTCGGGCCGCTACCAGTGATGTCGAGTCCGTTGTTGCGTTGTCAGCAAACAGCCTTTCCGTTAGCAACGGCCTGGAAACAAGATGTTGTCATCGAACCACTTGTCGGGGAAATTCCAACACCAGTTGATTACACATTGGAGAACCGAGTCGACTGGTTGCGCGAAGCAATGGCTGGCACATGGACTGAAGTTGCCAAGCGCTCAGGGTCGCACTACGTCGACTACCGCAATGCAATTGCACAAAGAGTTGCACAAATCAAAACCGACACTGTGGTGTTCAGCCATTTCATCGCTATCAACGCAGTTATTGGCGTAGCCACAGATAATGACGCGATGGTCATTTCCAGTCTTGACAATTGTTCAGTCACAACTTTTGAGATTGTCGACGGAAAACTTGTCCTTATTGAGTCTGGCAACGAAGCCGACACGCTTATTCGCTAGATAGATTTAGTTTCGTGCTTTCTTTGCTTATCTCTGACATTCATAGTGCGTGGGCCTGGGTTGCAATCATCAGCAATGGTCTTGCTGGCGTCTGGGCGCTTGCTGCTCACAAGATCACCCCGCTACGTACTCGTGCCCTGTGGTGGTACACCGGGGTCGCTCAATTCACCATTTTTGTTCAGGTCACTCTGGGCGTCATCATGGTCAACAGGGACAAGCTTGAGTTTCCTGCATTCCATGCGTTCTACGGGTTCGTGGCCATCATGGCAGTCGCAATCATTTACAGCTATCGCCACCAACTCAAGAACAAGACGTACTTGCTGTATGGCTTTGGTGGTCTGTTCCTCATGGGGCTCGGCATCCGAGCCATGTTGGTTGGCCAGGCCTAATTACCCCCACAAGGGCGTATAGAGAAATTCTACATTTTGTGTAGAATTTCTCTATGAGAAAATTACTGCACATTTGCTCCCTATTTCTGCTTGTTTCCGTTTCGGTTGGCGTGTCCGTCGCTCCAGCGCAACAGGCTTTGGCATTCGCGGGCGGAACAGGATCATCAGCAAGCCCGTACCAGATCTCGACGTGCGTTGAACTTCTAAAAATTGATGACTCAATCGCAAATCTGTCGGCTCATTACGTCTTGGCGGGGAACATTAATTGCACCGGTGTAACGGTTGTGCCAATGGTGAACGGCACTACCTATTTCAGTGGAACTCTTGATGGTGGGGGATTTGAAATCAGTGGTCTGTCGTTGTCATGTAGCACTACCTTTTGCGGTCTCTTCCACACGGTGACCTCTGGGACCGTGAAAAACATTGTGTTTGATGCCCCAGTCGTTACGTCAACCACGTTATACGTTGGTGTAGTTGCCGGATTGGTCGGATCACAAACGGCGACGGCAATCTTTGAAAACATAGTCATTCAATCTATGAACGTGGATGCTTCCGGAACTGTTGGTGGAATTGCTGGCATGTGCACCGCATGTTCGATTGCTGGTGGGTCGGTCAGTGGGAGCGTTGACGCCGTCCTAGACAAGGTTGGCGGGTTATTCGGTGTAGTTGGCGATCATTCGAAGAGCCATTTGTTCTCCGTCGCAGATGTTTCGACATCAGCTGATGTGTCGGGGCGGGATTATGTGGGTGGCATAGTTGGTCAGGCTTACCGAGCCACGTACACGTCTACTGTTGGTGTTTTTCAAACGACCGTTTCGCCTACCGTTTCGGTAACTGGCCGAGATTACGTAGGCGGTGTTGTCGGCCAGACTTCCTACTCAGGTGGGTTTAACTTTGAGGACATCGGTAGTCATGCGAGTGTCAGTGGAGCGACGTATGTTGGAGGAATCATTGGTTGGAGCCGAGCATCTAGCGAACGGGTCTACCGATCGTATTCGACTGGTGAGTTGTCCCAGACAAACCCCAGTTGCGGGTCGGGGGTCGGGGGAATAACCGCAAGTAATGACAGTGATGGGTTCCTCACAATTATTGAGTCCTACTCCACCTCATCAATTACCGGAGCGTGTCGATTTGGTGGACTTGTCGGGAATGCGTCCACAAATAGTTGCACGATTACAGACTCGTTTTTTAGGGGTTCATTGACTAGAGCGGCGGGCTCCACTGACTCAGTTATAGGTGGTATTACTGGACGAGGATGTACGAGCATTACTCGGGCTTATGCCGCAACGAATGCATTGCAATCTGTTGGCGGCGGCGTAAGTAATGACCTCAGTGTTCAGCCGGGGTGCACAGATGTCTACTGGGACACGGAGTCCTCCGGACGGTCATCAACCAGGTGCACAGCAACGGGGAAGACATCGGCCCAGATGAAGACCCAAGCGACGTTCACGAACTTTAATTTCGTCTCCACGTGGATCATCGACTCCGGCACAAATGGTGGTTATCCGTATCTGCGCAACCTCGTGGCACCCGGAAGCGACGTCACTTCTCCGACTGTTTCGTGGACAGAACCCTCGACGCCGACATCCTCGCTGACATTCACTTATACCTTGACGTTTTCAGAGGCTGTGTCCGGAATTCTTGCGAGTGATTTCTCTTCGACTGGTACTGCGACCGGGTGTGTCTTCACGCCTAGTGCAGCAACAGCGAGCCCTTCTGTGTCGGTCAGTGTGACGTGCACAGGGAATGGCTCATTTGTTGCGCAATTAAAAGCTGGCATGGTGAGTGATGCTGCAGGAAATACTGGCCCGGCATCGTTGACAGCGGCTACTTCTGTCACGGTTGCCGCGGACTTGATTGCCCCGACTGCATCGTGGACGGAGCCGGCTACGCCGTCATCGTCGCGAACTCTGAGTTATATGTTGACGTTTTCAGAAGCGGTGTCTGGAATTGCTGCGGGTGATTTCTCTTTCACAGGCACAGCAACAGGATGCGCTGCAACTCCAGCGGCAGGTACAGCGAATGTGACGGTCAGTGTCTCTGTGACGTGTACTTCTGATGGCACGGTGACTCTTCGTGTGGAATCAGGTTCTGTATTGGATGCTGCATCAAATACAGGTCCAACATCAGATGCCGTCGCAACGTCGGTCACTGTTGCTTCTACGGTAAATCCAACTACAACGGTTTCTACCGCACCGTCAGCAACAGGGGCTACAACGCCCGCGCTCGTCACTGCAACAACTGTTGCCACGGGCCAAAGGTCTATAACCACGGTCGCAACAGCTGTAGACAAAAAAAACACATCAACTGTCAATGAGGTAGCGACTGTGGCGGTAGCCACAACGACCACTGCGCCAATAGTTACAACAACCACAATTGCCAAGTTGTCTGCAATTGACGTGCCACGTACTGATGTTGGTGGGTCGAGCGTATTGATTGGTGGCAAATTAGTAGAAGGTGTAATTACCCGTGAAAACAATCAGCTCACCATTACAGCGGGCCCGATGGTGGTGCGAATTTGGGCGGTCGCAGCTGATGGTGAAAAATTAGCGCTTGATGCCGATGGGCGACTGCGTGTGAAAGCAGGAGATTCAGTAACCGTCGAAGCCACAGGATTTTCATTCAACACACGCACTGAAGTGCGTGTGTATTCTGATCCGGTCTTGCTAGGTCGGACCGATGTTGATGAAAAGGGAGTCATGAACGCCTCGTATGAAATTCCCGAAGGAATTCCGAGTGGTAATCACAATGTGGTTCTCGCAGGCGAACGTGATGGAGATCCCGTCACAATGGCGCTGTCCGTAGTGCTAGGTGAGGAATCAAGTAGCAAAGCTCTCACAGCAGTGCTTATAGGTGTCCTCATTGCTGCTGGCTTTGCCGCTTTGATGTTGCCAGCGTTCTTGCGCCGCCGGCGTGAAGACGAATCAGCTGAGTGACGACTCAAGTTCGTTCAAAGCAGTAGTTAACGGCGCAGGAAGTTTTGCTCCGAACTGGGCGTAATGATCGCGCATTTGTGGCAGTGCTGATTTCCAGCCTTCAGAATCGATTGACAACAATGCATTCATGTCGGCGGCAGAAACGTCGAGGCCAGTGATATCGATATCTGCAGGGGATGGCAAGTAGCCAATCGCAGTCTTCGTTGCATTTGCCTTTCCATCTACGCGATCAAAAATCCATTTCAGCACGCGGCTGTTCTCGCCGTATCCCGGCCACATGAAGCGGCCTTCTTCGTCACGGCGGAACCAGTTCACAAAGAAAATCTTTGGAAGGTTTTCGCTCGTAGTGGCAGCGCCAACCTTGAGCCAATGTCCGAAGTAGTCGGCCATGTTGTATCCGCAGAACGGAAGCATTGCCATTGGGTCAAAACGCAAGTTGCCGACGGCACCGCCAGCAGCTGCTGTTGTCTCAGACGCCATGATGCTGCCGAGGAACACGCCGTGGTCCCAGTCGAATGCTTCGGTGACCAACGGAACCGTTGTGCGGCGACGTCCGCCGAACAAGATGGCTGAGATAGGAACACCCGCTGGGTCCTGCCATTCAGGGGCGATACATGGGCACTGAGATGCAGGTGCTGTGAAGCGAGCATTCGGATGAGCAGCAGGAGTTTCCACTTCTGGGTTCCATGCATTGCCTTTCCAGTCGGTTGCACGTGCAGGAGCTTCGTCACTCATGCCTTCCCACCACACATCGCCGGCAGGCGTAAGTGCAGTGTTCGTGAAGATCGAGTTGCTTGTCATGGTTTCCATGGCATTGGCGTTTGTGTCGTAGCCAGTTCCGGGTGCAACACCAAAGAAACCAGCTTCAGGGTTGATTGCATACAAGCGGCCATCGGCGCCGTACTTCATCCAGCAAATGTCATCACCAATTGTCTCGGCCTTCCAGCCGGGAATGGTTGGCACAAGCATTGCGAGGTTTGTTTTTCCGCAAGCAGATGGGAACGCTGCTGCGATGTACTTGAATGCACCCGCAGGGTTCGTCAGTTTCAAGATCAACATGTGTTCTGCAAGCCAGCCCGCATCACGTGCCATCACTGAAGCAATGCGAAGAGCGAAGCACTTCTTTCCTAGCAATGCGTTGCCGCCGTATCCGGAACCATACGACATGATTTCGCGAGTCTCTGGGAAGTGAACGATGTACTTGTTGTCAGGGTTGCATGGCCATGCAGAATCTTTCTGACCAGGTGCAAGGGGAGCGCCAACTGAATGCACGCATGGCACCCATTCGTTATCTCCAAGAACATCAAGTGCGCCTTGGCCCATACGGGTCATGATGCGCATGTTGACAGCAACGTAGGGGCTGTCTGACAACTGAACTCCGATATGAGCAATCGGTGATCCGAGTGGGCCCATTGAGAAAGGAACCACATACATGGTGCGGCCCTTCATGGCGCCCTTGTACAAACTCATCATCTCTGTACGCATCTCAGATGGTTCGCGCCAGTTGTTGTTTGGTCCAGCATCAGATTCATTTGTTGAACAAATGAATGTGCGGTCTTCAACACGAGCAACGTCGCCTGGATCAGAATGTGCCCAGTAACTATTTGGGCGTTTCGCATCGTCAAGCTTTGTGAAGATGCCGGCATCAACTAGTGATTGGCAAAGACGCTCGTACTCGTCTGCTGAGCCATCACACCAGTAGATGGCGTCAGGTTCAAGAACATCTGCCCAATCTTTCACCCACTGAGTGAGCCGTGCGTTGCCTGTTGTTGCAGCCATGTGCGATCCTCGAAATACGTGGAGGTTCTTACGAACCGGTGAATAGTAAGAGTCTAAGAACTAAACGGACGGGGTGCCCATATCGGACTCAGAACCAAGGCTGAGACGTGTGGCACGCCCAGAGGCATCAAGAGTGAATACGACCCGTTGGCCTTGGCGCAACATGCGAAAGATAGAGCCCTCAAGCGCATTTGGCGCAAGGGTGTAATCAGTTAGGTCGGTGTCACACAAAACGACACCGTCTCCGCTTGTTGGATCGAATGCCTTGATAACACCTTGCATGGAAATGGCCTTAGCGGCCGACCTTGGTGATCTTTCCGGACTTAATGCAGCCGGTGCAGACGTGGACACGTCGGGGAGTGCCGTTTACCATGGCGCGAACGCGTTGGATATTTGGGCTCCAACGACGCTTGGTGCGTACGTGAGAGTGAGACACTGACATGCCCCACGACGGGCCTTTGCCACACACTTGACATACTGCAGCCATTTTGGAATCCTCTTCGGTTATGGGAAGGCGATGTACGTCTTCCGAACGCAGTTTCTTAATGTATCAGCCAGATCAAAGACCCCCCAACTAGGAATGGCAGAGATTCGGAGAAAAGAGGCAAATATCTCGCCTTTTCGCCGTGAGATACGCACAGGGCATGTCCTCTTTACTAGCCTCAACTCTGTGGCAGCTATGGAACTCTTCGGTGCAGATGAGGTCCGCCAAACGGTAGTGACCTTCCGTGACGCGATGAAAGCCCATGCCCCCGGCATCAACCGGATGAATGTGTATCCGGTTCCCGATGGTGACACGGGTACCAATATGGCTCGCACTCTTGATGCCGTGGTGGCTGAACTCGAAGGAGCAGATCACGCCATGGCGCCCACCTGTCAGGCAATTAGCCACGGGTCGCTCATGGGGGCACGAGGAAACAGTGGTGTCATTCTCAGTCAAATCTTGCGCGGGCTGGTTAGCACTATCAGTGAGTCAGCCGATGGCAAAGTCAATGCATCACGAATGGCGGAAGCTTTGAAGCGAGCATCAGCTGCCGCATATGAAGCAGTGCTCAAGCCAATCGAAGGAACAATTCTCACTGTCGTACGCGAATCGGCTGATGCAGCCGCTGTTGCAGTGAGCAATGGTGCAACGCTGACAGCAACACTGCAAGCTGCACGTACTGCTGGTCGCGATGCGTTGGCGCGCACGCCTGACATGTTGCCCGTGTTGAAAGATGCTGGTGTTGTTGACGCTGGTGGTGCCGGTTTCTTGTTGCTCCTTGATTCAGCTATTCATGTGGCGGACGGCGAAGCAATGCCAGAGCCGGATGATTCTGATGGTCCATCTATCGAGCAGTTGGAAGCAGTGGCGTTACGTCATTCAGGCGACGGCAGCGTTGATGTCAGTGAGTTGCGATACGAAGTGATGTATCTCCTCGATCTTGAGGATTCTCGGCTTTCAGAATTCAAAAAGGCGTGGGGCTCAATCGGAGATTCCATCGTTGTCGTTGGCGGTGAAGGTTTATACAACTGTCATATTCACACCAATGACATCGGAGCCGCTATTGAAGCGCCGTTGTTGTTGTCTGGCCGGCCACGTCAAATACGAGTCACTGATTTGTTCGAAGAAATGGCAGAAGAACATGCAGCCAGGGAAGCAGCCTTGGGCGCACCAGTGCAGTCGCGACCAACATCATCGGCACTGCCACCAGTTACCTGTGCGGTTGTTGCTGTTGCTAGTGGCGATGGACTTGCAGAATTGTTTGGCCAACTAGGAGTGCAAGGTGTTATCTCCGGTGGGCAAACATCGAACCCGTCTACGGCAGAACTTCTTGCAGCCGTCGAGCACATGAATGCTCGCCAAGTAATCATTCTGCCCAATAACAAAAACATCATTCCCGTCGCTCAGCAAGTTGATGCTCTCACCACTAAGGAAGTCCGTGTAGTCCCAACGTGCTCTATGCCTGAAGCGCTTGCAGCTTTGGTCTCGTATGACCCGGAAGCATCTGCTGAATCAAATGCTCGCTCGATGGCTGTTGCTGCTGAATCGGTGGCGACAGGAGAAATTACCCAAGCGGTACGCGACACCCATACAGATGCTGGTCAAGTGACATCAGGTGACTGGATCGGAATCGTGCGTGGCGATGGCATTGTCGCCATAGCGGGCACATTGGTAACAGCTGCCTCACAGCTGTTGGATCATCTCATTGATGACCAGCGTGAATTGCTAACAATCGTCACTGGCGTAGATGCCACTGCAGCCCAGACTGAGCATATTGTTGCGTGGGTTTCACAGCATCGGCCAGACGTAGCGGTTGAAATCCATGGTGGTGGACAACCGTTGTACCCATACCTCTTCGGCGTTGAGTAGTTCACCTCTTACTCTTCGGGACCTTGATCAACTCGGTCTTGAACGCATCAAAGGTGTTGGTCCGAAAACACTGGTTGCGCTCGAAGCATTTGAAGTGCGAAGCATCTTGGATCTATTGGAGACATATCCACGCCGATATGTCGACCGCACAAATATGGCAATGATCGCAGATCTCGTTGAAGGTGTTCCTGCGTTAGTGGTGGTCACTGTTGAATCAACATCGGCCTTCACAACGCGCAATAACAAAAAGATGGTGAAAGTCGCTGTGTCAGACGGAACCAAACGTTTGAACATCACATTCTTTAATCAAGGGTGGCGAGAAAAACAGTTGTACAAGGGCCTTGAAGTTGCAGTCTTCGGGAAGCCAGAGTTATTCAATGGCTCCTTACAAATGACAAACCCATTAGTTGATCCAGTGGGGAAGGCAACCGGTCGTATTGTCCCGATTTATCCGCAGAGTGAAAAGGTACGTATTTCGTCGTCTGACCTTGCAACATGGATTGAAGATGCTCTTAATAAATGTGCACCTCGTGGGTTTGCCGACACTGTGCCGCAATCACTACTTGACCAGCATGGGTTCATTAGTCGGGGAGAAGCAATGAAGGCGATTCATCTTCCTGAATCAATAGAGGCGCATCAGAATGCGCGACGACGTTTGGCGTTTGACGAAGTGTTGCGCGTTCAGCTCATGTTGGTGGGAAAGAAAGCGCAATGGGAAAGAGAGTCTGCTGGGTTTAGTCATGAAACTTCTGGGCACCTCATTGACGGATTCATGAAGGCGCTTCCGTTCCCATTGACCGGCGCGCAAAAGCGGACGATTACTGAGATCTATAAAGACCTCGCCTCAGGAACTCCGATGCATCGACTTCTGCAAGGTGATGTTGGGTCCGGAAAGACTTTGGTGGCGGTGGCAACGATGTTGGCTTCTGTTCAAGGAGGTCATCAAGCAGCCATTATGGCCCCGACCGAAGTGTTGGCAGACCAACACGCGTTGGGTATTCGGGCTTTGCTCGCATCGCTCACAGTGTCTGATGAGTCGAATCTCTTTGGCGACCGAACATTGCGAATTGAACTGCTCACAAACAAAGTAACGGGAGAGCAACGCCGCAACATTTTGGCCGGCATTGCAGATGGTTCAGTGGACATTGCAATTGGTACCCATGCACTCATCCAGGATTCTGTAAATTTCAAGAGCCTTGGAGCTGTTGTGGTTGACGAGCAACACCGATTCGGCGTTGAACAACGCTCGCGGTTGCGTGATAAAGCACAAGAGTCAGAGCATGGTCTCGTGCCAGACGTATTGGTAATGACTGCTACGCCTATTCCGCGTACAGCCGCCATGACTGTGTACGGCGATCTTGATGTCAGCGTGCTTGATGAATTACCGCCGGGGCGAACCCCCATCTCAACGTCATGGGTGCACGCACCAATCGAAATTGAATCAATGTGGGCAGATGTGCGCAGCAGGCTTGATGCTGGTGAGCAGGCATACGTTGTGTGTCCGTTAATTGAAGAGAGCGAAAAGTTAGAAGTCGCATCGGCACAAGAAACATACGATCAACTCTCAGCGCAGGATTTAGCTGGATACACAATTGGTTTGTTGCATGGGCGTATGTCATCTGCAGACAAGGAAGCCGTGATGAATTCGTTTCGTTCGGGTGCAACTCAGGTGCTCGTGGCTACAACAGTCATTGAAGTGGGCGTTGATGTTCCGAATGCCACGTGCATGGTGGTTCTTGATGCGAATCGATTCGGTATCGCACAGCTGCATCAATTGCGCGGACGAGTGGGGCGCGGAAAGTTGTTATCGCAGTGTTATCTCATGACGCAGAACGGCGAACCGTCTCCGCGCATTGAAGCTCTCGTGGCATCAACAGATGGGTTTGTTCTGGCCGAAGAAGATCTCAAGCTTCGTGGCGAAGGCACCATTATGAGCGTGAACCAGAAGGGCCAAAGTGATCTCACTCTTGCATCGTTGCAACGTGATCTTGAACTTATTCAGTGGGCTCGCGATGCTGCTGTCGGCATTATCCAGCGTGACCCCGTTCTGTCTGACTTGCCCTTGCTTCGTGATGAACTCGATTTGCTGTTCTCGGACTCCGATGAGGAGTTCTTGTTTAAGTCGTAGTTCTGGCGTACTACGGTAAGAACTTGATAGGGGGGAAGAGAATGGAACTAAAGGGTAAACATGTCGTCGTTACGGGCGGTTCACGGGGCATTGGTGAACAATTGGCGCGTCAGTTTGCATCTCGTGGCGCACAAGTAACTGTTGTTGCTCGCAGTGTTGCCGCGCTTGATGAAGTTGCCGTTGCAATTGGTGGCAATGCAGTGGTGTCTGACTTATCTGATGATCCTGCAGTTGATGGTCTTATTGAACACATCGAGAAATTGCACGGCCACATTGACATCTTGGTAAATAATGCTGGTCTCGAAACTTCAACAGCATTTGCTGTGGAAGACGAGCGTGAGATTCGTACTGTTGCGCGAGTCAACCTAGAAGTTCCCATGTTGCTGACTCGTCATGTATTGCCAGGCATGATTGCGCGTAATTCGGGGCACATTGTCTTTGTGTCGTCTCTTGCTGGCACCGCTGGTTTCCCAGGTATGTCTGTGTACGGCGCAACGAAGGCAGGCATTCTTAACTTTGTGAATGGCCTTAGCAGGGAACTGAAATCAACAAAGGTGAATATCACTGTGTTGTCACCAGGACCAGTTGACACTGGAATGTGGGACGTCATCGAAGATAAAAAATCGACAATCAGAAATGTTGTAAAACGTTTTCAAATGTTGCAATTGATTCCCACTGCTGATCCGGTGAAGCTCGCAATTCGCACGGTTGATGCAGTTGCAGCGAACAAGCCATTCGTGCGTGACCCAAAGCGACTGAGCATTCAGTTCTGGTTAAACCACGCACCAACTCGAATTGCGAATTTGGCAATTTTCGGAGTGAAGTTTGACCCACTCGACAAGGGCTAAAACTTAGTTGTCCTGCTCGTCGTCGGTGTCGTCGTCAGTCAGAGGGAAATACCACACGTCTCTGCAGTCACGACAGCGATAAGAGACCACATCGTCGACTTCCCAGACCCCGTCTTCTGGGGCGTGGGACAGCAAATGGCAAGGGCCTCCGCAGTCGATACAGATAATGGACTCTTTCGGACTAATCACCGCCGTAGTCTGCCTTGCGTGAGAGTTGTTGCAGGTGACCTACGTGGTCGACGAATTGAAGCCCCAACGTCAGAGGCCACCCGGCCAACGACCGACATGGTGCGAGAAGCAGTGTTTAATGCGCTTGGGAGCCTTGACGTTGTTCAGGGGGCACGCGTTCTTGACCTATTTGCCGGCACTGGCGCAATGGGTATTGAGGCCCTTTCGCGTGGGGCTGCACACTGTGTTTTTGTGGAAAATGACAAAGCAGCCCTCGCCGTGCTTCGTAGCAATATTGCCAATCTCGGAATCTCGGAGAAATCCACGGTGATTGCCGGAGATGCAGTGGGGACAGCAGCACATCAACAAGAAATCGACTTGCTCATTGCAGACCCGCCTTACGGGTTTAGTGCGTGGGACAATTTGCTGAACTCGGTGAGCGCATCGCTAGTAGTTCTTGAATCCGGAAGGCCCATTGGGCCCATTGATGGCTTTGAGACGGTGCGTGAGAAGAAATATGGCCGAACTCATGTGGCCTTTCTCAGTCCCGATAGCGCGCCAGAGGGTACGGTAGAGGTGCAATGAGCACTGTGTTATACCCCGGCAGCTTTGATCCGTTTCATCTGGGTCATCTCGACGTAGTTGAGCAGGCAACTGCCTTGTTCGGAGATGTTGTTGTTGCTGTCATGCACAACCCCGACAAGCCATCGGGCGTTCTGTCAACTGACCAGCGCGTGTCGCTAATTGCTGCTTCGTGTGCTCACTTGCCTCATGTCACCGTGCGTAGTTTTCCTGGTCTCGCAGTAGATGCAGCACATTCAGTTAATGCGCTGTGCATCGTTAAGGGTCTTCGCACATCGGGTGACTTTGAAATAGAACAACAGATGGCACACACCAATTTCGCAGTGTCAGGCGTACGCACGGTGTACGTGCCGTGTCAGCCACGTTTTGGTTTTGTTAGCAGTCGTTTCATACGTGACATCGCGGCTCATGGTGGCGATGTGTCGTCCATGGTTCCTTCTTCAGTTTCTGATGCACTGACGTCTCTCTTTCCCCCACGGAGCAAATAATGAGTTTTGATGATTTCGATGACACAACTGATGGCTCGTACCCGCAACCTCTGCCAGTGCAAGCACGTCTCGGTGAAAGCGAAGTAATTCTTCGTCGCACAATCGACATTGTTGCAACTGCACCGAGCATGCCATTGTCAAGTACACCTCGTATTGACCGTGATGAAATCATTGAATTGCTTGAAGATGCCTTGGTTCGCTTGCCAGAAGAGATCCGTCAGGCTCGTTGGATGTTGAAAGAACGTCAAGAATTCCTAGACAAAACCAAGCGTGAGGCGGATGAATTGCTCGGTGCTGCTCGTCAACAAGCAGAGCGAATGGTGCAACGAACTGAAGTAGTGCGTGCAGCGGAAACGCGCGCCCGCCAAGTCATCGATGCTGCCGAAGAAGAGACTCGCCGCTTGAAGAACGAAACAGAAGATTTCCTTGATCAACGTCTCGGAAGTTTTGAAATTCTTCTCGATCGTTTGTCAAAGACTGTCGCAAACGGGCGTAATCGTTTGTCGATTGGGTCAGAGCCACCGCCACCAGAGTCTGAAGAACCTATTGAGCAACAAGATGCTGCGGGTTTCTTTAACCAAGACGATCTCTAGGTCGGTATTGCCTTGGCTAAGCCACTCATTGTTAATGCAATAGAACTGCTACGTCGTCCTGGAACTACAAAGGACATCGACGTTGCTGTAGCAGTTGTTGATTTCGAATTTGCTGATGCGCGCATGGTCGATACGCCCGTTGATATCTCGGTTCACCTTGAATCACTCTCGACAGGTATCCATGTTGCTGGCACTGCTCAGGCCACGTGGGCAGGTGTATGTCGCCGGTGTCTTGCCCCGCTCGAGGAACGAATGAGTGTTGACCTCGATGAGATGTATCAGAAGGGGACCCACGACCCCGATGCGTACGAAATTGAGAACGATCAGATCAACCTTCTCCCTATGGTGCGAGAGGGTCTTTTGCTTGCTGTTCCCTTGTCGCCACTGTGTCGCGAGGACTGCCCTGGGTTCTGTCCCCATTGCGGGGCTGACCTCTCAGAAACCGATTGTCAATGCGTGCCGTCAGCCTCTGACCCCCGTTGGGCAGCCCTTGAAAACCTCAAGGGCGTATTTCCTGACGACGCCCCGTAAGTTTTCGGCCTAGTCGGGCTATCATTACGAAGCCCCCAACAGGGCTTTGCCGCTAACAAGGGAGACCACGGTGGCCGTTCCCAAGAGAAAAATGTCGAAGTCGAAGACTCGTATGCGTCGCGCCTCAAACTGGCGCCTCGATGCCCCTTCGCGTAGCACCTGCCCACGTTGCAGTGCTGTCAAGCTGCCCCACACAGTGTGTGGTGCATGCGGATGGTACAAAGGCCGCGTGGCAATCGCCGTCGAATAACAGACCAGTTATCACTCATGTTGCCAATCGCTGTTGACGCGATGGGTGGCGACCATGCCCCTGCAGCAATTATTGCGGGAGCGCTTGAAGCAGCCGCCCTCGGTATTCCACTTCTCCTCGTCGGACCAGAAGGTCTCGATGGAATTGGTGATATTCCATTACTCGTAGCGAGCGAAGTCATTGAGATGGATGATGATCCAGCTCAATCAGTTCGTCGCAAGCGCGACTCCACTCTTGTGAGAGCAGCTGAAGCAGTTCGTGACGGCAAAGCCAGTGCAATGATCTCAGCTGGCAATACAGGCGCCACCATGGCAAGCGCATTGTTACGAATGGGTCGCATCACTGGCGTAGCGCGTCCTGCCATTGCAACTCCCGTTCCTGTTCCTGGCGGTCACCCCACAGTTCTCCTTGATGCAGGGGCAAATGCCGAGGTGCAACCAGAGTGGCTTGTGCAGTTTGCACTAATGGGCTCTGTGTATTCACAACGTCGATTTGGTGTCGAAAATCCGCGTGTTGGTTTGTTGTCCATTGGTGAAGAGCCAGGCAAAGGCGACACCTTGCGCAAAGAAACCTACGAACTATTGAAAGTTGCGCCCGGAATCAATTTCATCGGAAACGTTGAAGGTCGTGACCTCATGACTGGTGTCGTTGACGTCGTTGTCACAGACGGCTTTACAGGCAACGTTGTTCTGAAAACTCTCGAAGGAAGTTTGCGCACAGTTGTGAAAGCACTCTTTACGGCTTTCGGTCAGCCCGAGTATGCGGATGCGGCAAACACTCTGATGCCTGCACTATTGCCGTTGTATGAAACTCTCGACCCGGATACGTATGGCGGAGCAATCTTGCTTGGCGTTGATGGCGTATGCATCATTTCGCACGGGTCAAGTAGTGCACGCGCCATGGTTAATGGCATCAAATGTGCACAAGAGATGGTCGAAACTGGCATGGTCGAGGCGATTCGTGTTGCAATCTCAAGTACTCTTGCTGACTAAGCACTCACTGAA
This sequence comes from Ilumatobacteraceae bacterium, assembly GCA_044341035.1. Taxonomy (GTDB): domain Bacteria; phylum Actinomycetota; class Acidimicrobiia; order Acidimicrobiales; family Ilumatobacteraceae; genus UBA2093. Next base: position 15,291 of record JBIISL010000027.1, read on the forward strand.
GGAGACATTCAATGGCAACTATTGAACGCAACGAAATTTTTGCAACTGTTTGTCGTCACTTGGCAGAAATTCTTGAGATTTCGTCTGCTGACATTTCGGAAACACAGACCCTTGCCGATGATCTTGGGGCGGATTCAATTGCGCTCATCGAACTTGTTGATTCGCTTGAGCAAGAGTTCTCAGACATCATTCCAAATTTTCAATTTGAAGACGATGATCTGTCCGGTCTTCTCACTGTTGCAGACGCGGTGAATTACATCGTGCTCGCACTCGGCAAATAACTAACGCCAATGTCAGATTCGGAGAACTCAACTCTTTCGGAGTGTGCCTCACGAATCGGATATACATTTCATAACCCGGCATTGTTGCGCCAGGCGCTCATTCATCGCTCGTGGCAAGCAGAAAATAGTGACCCGCTAACCAACGAACGTTTTGAATTTCTTGGCGATGCCGTTCTTGGTTGGGTTATTGCAGATGTTGCATTTCACCGACTTGCCGACATGTCGGAAGGAAAGCTGACCGACCTGCGGCGAAGTGTTGTCAACATGCATGCACTGGCAGAAATCGCTCGCCAGCTCGGAATTGGCGAATTCTTGTTACTCGGAAAAGGCGAAGACGCAGCAGGTGGACGCGATAAGTCCTCCATTCTGGCCGACGCCCTTGAAGCACTTATCGGCGCGGTATATCTCGATGGTGGCGCACCAGCCGCATATGAGATGGTCAAACGATTGCTCGCTGATTCTGTAGAGGAAGCAATTCCGCATCTTGAGATGTTTGATGCAAAAACACGGTTGCAGGAATTGTGTGCGCGCCTATTAATCGGTGTTCCTTCTTATGAAGTGGAAGGCGAGGGGCCTGACCATGAACGAGTATTCACTGCTGTTGTGCATGTAGATGGCCGGCCCTACGGGACTGGCGAGGGCCGTACGAAAAAGGCAGCAGAACAAATTGCTGCTGTTGGCGCATACAACGCTCTCGTCGAACAACACAATGCCTGAACTACCAGAGGTAGAAACAGTTCGGCGAGGAATCGACGCCAAAGTTGTTGGTCGAAAAATCACTGCTGTCACCATCGGTCGTGAACGTTCAGTACGGCGGGTTGGTCGTGAAGCAGTCATCCACGGTTTAACGGGAGTAACAATCACAACTGCGCGTCGGCGCGGCAAATATTTGTTGTGTGATCTTGACTCTGGTGAAGAAATGATGATTCATCTGCGTATGAGTGGGCGAGTATTGGTTGAACCTGTCGGAACTGTTCGCCCCGCACACACTCATGTGGTGTTGTCGTTGTCAGAGCGAGATGGCATTACGGATGAAATGTGGTTTGTTGACCCTCGAACATTTGGTGAAGTTGTGGTCTTTGATCCAGCTCATGTAGCTGAAGTGTTGCCAGAACTAGCCCGGCTTGGTGTTGACCCGATCTGTGAAGAATTTGATAGCCAGGTTCTTGCAGAGCGCTTGAAAGGGAAACGCGGAGCAATTAAGCCACTGCTACTCAGTCAGCATGTTGTGGCGGGAATTGGCAATATCTACGCAGACGAGATATTGCATCGTGCAGGTCTTCGGTGGAATCGCACGGCAGATTCACTCAGTGCAACTCAGATTCGTCGCCTTGCTCAGTACATCTCTGAGGTACTCACTGATGCAATTACTGCAGGGGGTTCGACCCTGGATGATTCCCAATATGTGGATATTGAAGGCAATACTGGCTCATTTCAGGCAGAACATCGTGTCTACGGACGCGATGGGAAGAGATGCGTTACCTGTGGAAAAGCCGACATTGTCCGAGTGGTGGCGGCTGGCAGATCCACGTCGTATTGCCCTCGTTGTCAGAAATAGAGTGCCATTCCCTGAACGCGGCGCCCGTCTATTACTGTTGTTCTCGCCGTGTTCCTTAAATCTCTCACTCTCAAGGGCTTCAAGTCCTTTGCCGATTCCACCGTCCTTGAAATGGAGCCGGGTGTCACTGTTGTGGTCGGTCCAAACGGCTCGGGTAAGTCGAATGTGGTTGACGCCATTGCATGGGTGTTGGGTGCGCAGGCTCCTAGTTCTGTACGAAGCCAGAAAATGGAAGACGTCATCTTTAGTGGTACCAACAAGCGTGCTGCACTTGGTCGCGCCGAAGTAACTCTCACGCTTGATAACTCTGCTGGTCTTTTGCCGCTTGATTTTTCTGAGATCAGTGTGTCGAGAACATTGTTTCGCAACGGCGACAGTGAGTACTCAATCAACGGCGTTGAATGTCGGTTACTTGATGTTCAGGAACTTTTATCCGACGCCGGCGTCGGCCGTCAACAGCACGTCATCATTAGTCAAGGTCAAATTGATGCGGTTCTTACCGCTCGCGCAGAAGACCGTCGTGCAATTATCGAAGAAGCTGCTGGCATTCTTAAGTATCGCAAGCGTAAAGAAAAGGCTGAGCGTCGTTTAGAAGCCACTGAAGTCAACTTGTTGCGCGTGCAGGACCTGATTCGCGAAGTGCGTCGTCAATTGCGACCACTTGAGCGTCAAGCAGAAGCAGCTCGTCGCCATGGTGAAATTGTCGGGGAGCTTCGCGCGTTGCGTTTGTTCTTGTCAGGCCGTGAAGTTGCATCATTGCGTGCCCGACTTACTGCTCTTGCCGGAGAAAAAGCTGCAAGTGACTCTGGTGAAAAAGAGATCCGCCAGAAGCTTGCTGCATTGGACACTGAAGTATTGGCCGCTGAAGCAGAATTGTCTGCCCGCGGAGAATCAGGTGTCAATGATGAATTGATGCGGGTAGAGCAATTGCGTGAACGCGCACGTGGGTTGGCAGCAGTCATTGCGGAGCGTCGTCGCTCAATGGAACGCGACCAAGGACAGCTCATTGCAGATGATGTTGTGGCAGCACTTGAAGCTGATGCAGCTCAAATGCGTGAAGAGCTGATTGATGTTGAACGCAGTCTTGCTATTGCCATGCAGGAAAACGATTCACTGCAGGAAGAAGAAGAAACGTTCGAGCGTGAGCGCACCGATCAGGGCCTCTTCCACATGGTGCAAAGCAACGAAGCCTCAAATGCTGCGGCAGAGGTTCGCGGTGAACTGCGGACATTGCGTAACACGGTGGAGCAAGGCGCGGGTGAAGCCCAGAAGATGCAGGCTCGCACCGAGCAATTAGTTGCTCATGATGCAAATGTTGCAACAGGTATTGATCGTCTGCAATCTGAACTCGCAGATGCAGAAACCGAAGTGGGCTCATTGCGGGCTCAGCTAATTGATGTCACAGAGACTCGTGAACAAATTGAATTGCTGGGCGATGAAGCGCAGGTTGCTCGTGCAACTGCTGAACGTCGCAGTGCTAGGGCGGCTGCAAAACTTGAAGCGCTTGAAGAGGCAGTGGCCTCCTCGCGAGCACGCATTGGTGCAGAGCATCTAGCCAACGTTTCCGGAGTAGTTGGTGCGCTTGTTGATCTTCTTGACGTGGATGCCGGATGGGACGCTGCAGTGAAAGCATCACTTGGTGAAGCACTTGCTGCGATTGTCGTATCTGATTCCACATCTGCTCGACGAGCAATAGAAGCTTTGCAAGCCGTTGACCACAATGGCGCAGTTCTCGCCCTTGGTGGTTCTCAGAATTCACCCGCCTCATTGCCGACTGGCGTGCAATCAGTTCGTTCTCATGTTCGACCAGCGTCTGGTGCGCCAGCCGCCCTGAACGCATTGCTCGATTCGTTGTTGTCATCAATCGGTTGCACCGATGATCTTGACGCCGCAATTGCAGTAGTGGAAATGTCATTTGCTGCCACTGTTGTTACCCGTCGCGGTGACCGCTTGTCGCCATCTGGCTGGCGCCTCGGTGCTGCTGATGATCTTGGGTCTCAAGAAGTCATTGATCGCACTCGAGCTGAAGTGGAATCAGCACTAGCTGACCTCACTCGACTTGCTAGCGAAGTTGAGTCTGCAAAGACACGACTTGTTGCAGCTCGCCAGCAAGGAACACAACTTCAATTGCAGATTGATCGCCAACTGGTTGTTGTTGAAAGCGCATCAGACAAGCTGACCACTGCCATCAATGATCGCCGTGCCAACGCTGCTGAACAGCAGATCACTCGTGATGCCGCTAACGAGACCCGCGCACGCCTCACGCAATATCAACAGCGTGTTGTAGAACTAGAAGAAATTCTCCCAGGACTCGAAGAATCAGAGGCTGCAGAAGTAGCAGCGGCCCGAGCACAGACAGAAGAGCGAGCCACAATTGATGCAAAGTCGGCTCACCTTGTGCTGCGCCGCAAAGATCTGGATGTTCGTGTGGCTGGTTTACGTGAGCGCGAACAGTTCCTGAAGCAACGTGCGAGTGACACCGAACGTCGACTCGAAGTTGACTCTGCTGCGCGACTTGAAGCCGGCACTCGTCGCCAGAAAATCGAAGCGGCACTTGTGGCGGTTGGGTTGCTGTCTGACCTGGTTGAGACTCATAAAGCGTCTACCGAAGCTCGTCTTGCTGAATTGCATGAGATGCGTCGCCGCCAAAGCGATGAAGTGCGTGCAGTTGCAACCCGTCTTGATAACGCACGTCGTGGTCGTCACGAGTCAGAGCAACAACTTGAAGAACTCCGTGAACGTGTTCGTCGGGTAGATGTTGAAGAGGCCGAAGCCCGCATGCGTTTAGAGGCTGCTGTCGAAATGATTCGCCGTGATCTCGAAGTAGAACCTGAAGTTGCTGAAGCCTCACCGATGCCAGATGCCATTGAAGGTGTCACTCATGCTGATCGTGCACGAGTCCTAGAGCGCGACATTCGCCTCATGGGCCCAATTAACCCGCTTGCATTGCAAGAGTTCACCGAACTACAAGAGCGCCATCAGTTCCTTGAAGAACAGCTGAACGACGTTCGTGCATCACGCCGTGAATTGGCTCAGGTTATTGCCGCAGTTGATGTTGAAATTCAGTCTGTCTTTGCTGAAGCATTTGCTGATGTCAGTGTGAACTTCACCAATCTCTTCGCGTTGTTGTTCCCTGGCGGTAAGGGCAAGTTGGTCCTTACAAACCCGGACGACATGTTGAACACGGGAATTGAAGTAGAGGCGCAGCCTCCTGGCAAGACCTTTAAGAAGTTGTCGTTGTTGTCGGGTGGAGAACGTTCACTAACGGCACTCGCGTATTTGTTTGCTGTGTTCCGCAGTCGTCCGTCACCGTTCTATGTAATGGACGAAGTTGAAGCAGCACTCGACGACGTGAACCTTCATCGTTTCCTTGGACTCGTTAGTGAATTCCGCAGAGATGCTCAGCTCATCATCGTGAGTCACCAAAAGCGCACAATGGAAGCAGCCGACTGCCTCATGGGCGTTTCTATGCAGCCGGGTGGATCATCAAAAGTCGTCACCGAACGATCCACTGACGCACTGACGCGATAGATACTCAGATGCTCGCCTCGGCTACAACCAATATTGTCATCGCCCTCGGTGCTAGCGGCACGGGAGTTGCTCTACTTATTGTGTTGCGTAGTCGCAGTAAGCGCTCTGCTGTGGTCGCAAGTCCCACAACAGAGAAGATTGGTGATGATGCACCTATCGTCGTGGCATCACCTGACGTAGTCGCTGCTGATTTCATCGTTCCTGTAACGGTTCCTGAGACGCTCTCTGTCCCTAGCGTGCGTGAACGCACTGGCAGAACTCGTTCATTGTTCGCTTCAGCTTTTCAGTCCATTCGCGGGCGCGGGATTGATGCAGCGACCTGGGATGAACTAGAAGAAACGTTGTTACTTGCCGATATTGGTATTGGTTTAGCAACCCGTTTATTAGATCCGTTGCGGGCAGCTGTAAAGGATGGTTCCCTGCGAACACCAGACGAAATCATTGATGCGTTGCGCCAGGGGATGACTGCTCAGTTGGCGTCATCTGATCGGACACTGCATCTGGATGCTGTCGGATCTCCGAATGTATGGCTATTTGTTGGCGTTAATGGTGTCGGTAAAACAACCACCATCGGAAAGATTGCAACAGCACAGGCCGCACTAGGCACCACTGTTCTGATGGCGGCCGGCGACACGTTTCGCGCTGCAGCAGCCGAACAATTGCAAGTGTGGGCGGAACGTTCAGGCGCAGCCTTTGTGCGTGGCGCTGAAGGCGGAGATCCGGCGTCGGTCATTTTCGATGGAATTCAAAGTGCCGCGGCAAAGGGAATTCAATTGGTTCTCGGTGATACCGCAGGCCGTTTACAAAACAAGTCAAACCTGATGGAAGAACTGAAGAAAGTGCGACGAGTAGCTGACAAAGCAGAAGGCGTCGTGAACGAAGTTCTATTGGTCATCGACGCAACCACTGGCCAGAACGGACTAGCTCAGGCACGTGAATTTGCCGCTGCCACAGACGTGACAGGAATTGTGCTGTCAAAACTGGATGGCTCCGCAAAGGGTGGCATCGTGTTCGCCATTGAAACCGAACTGGGTATTCCGGTCAAACTGGTCGGTCTTGGCGAGACCGCCGTTGATCTGGTTGCGTTTGACCCCGGCGAGTTCGTGGCCGCATTGTTTGAATAAGTTCAGAATTGTGGGAACTTTTGTGGACCATCCATCGTCACATGACTAATCATCTCTACCAATAAGGAAATTATGTTTCGTCGTCAAGCAGTTTTTGTAGCAATCATCGCGGGTCTTTTCCCAGTGATATTGGGAAGTTGTGGTTCTTCCGACGCTCTTGTTTTGTCATTGAAATCCACGCAGGCATTGTCAGGCGCAAATCGTTCTAGCCAGACACTTGATGCCGAGCTTGCTGATTCCAAGTTGGCTTACCTCTATGACCTGTCATACAAGGTCACGAAAGACTTGCCTGACCTCGGGAAATCAGCAACAGCATGGAGTGTTAGTGCAAGGAAAGAGGCCAAGACAGCACTGCGGAATCTTGCCAAAAGTTTCGGGCTTGCTGGCGAAGTCGTGAAGCAAAGTAAAGACTCATTCTCTATAGGGCAGGACGACAAAGCGGGTACAGGTCTGTGGCTGTCAATCGATGTTTCTAGTGCGTGGTGGTCATATGCATCTGGTGCACAAATGGGGGGCGGCACCATCTCTTCATCTATGTGTGCTCCTGATGAAGAGGCCTGTAATGACACTGGAAGTTTCGGCGTAGAACCCCCGGCCCCGGTGAACCTGCCTGATGAGTCAGCAGCTATTGCGCGTGTCAAGAAAATTCTGACCGATGCAGAATTGCCTGTGTCAGGCCTTGAATTCACCGCAACCACATCTAAATGGTCAACAGAAGTTGTCGGCACGATTATGGCCGAAGAGGTTTCGACGAACATCTCCCTGTACTTTTCGTTCGGGGCTAATGGTGATGTTATGTATGCGTCAGGTCCTCTTCTTGAATTGAAAGATGCGGGTTCGTATCCGATCATTTCTCCCACTGATGCTGTGGTGCGACTTAGTCAAATGAAGTATGGCCTCGTCGGCCCAATGGCTCGTTCAGCCGGCGACACTGCAGTGTCATCACCTGAACCGGGTACTTCAACACCGCAACCAGTGGAAGTACAAATCACTGGAGTGCGCTTAGGTCTTATGCAGACAACCTTGACAAACAACTCGAGTATTTTGCTTCCTGCGTATACGTACACAAATTCTGATGGTGACGTGGGCACTGTTCTCGCTGTGGAAGAAAAGTATTTTTCATTCGGCGATAGTGAAGTATCAGACGGCACTGTGACGCCAACTCCAGTTGACCCTGGCACTAGCGATGGGTCTCCTGGTGCAGGAACGGGAACAGCGGTGTCACCATCAAATCCTGTCGCCTTGCTTGATGCGGTATCAGCACAGAAGCTGATTGGCCTTTCAGAAGATGAAGCGCAAAAGGTCGCCGAGGGACTCGGTTGGAAAGTGCGTGTCGTAGTTCGTGAGGGGGAGGTCTTCATGGTGACCACGGATTTTCAGACCAATCGCGTCAATCTCACTGTTACTAAGGGTTCTGTCACTGCCGTCACTGTCGGGTAGAGACCTGCACCGATAACCTAATCAGGCATGTTTGATTCGTTAGGCGACCGGTTACAAGGAATTACAAAACGCCTTCGCGGCAAAGGTCGTCTCACCGAGGCTGACGTTGACGAAGTACTTGCCGAAATTCGCACCGCGCTTTTAGAAGCAGACGTCAACGTAGGTGTCGTACGCGATGTTGTTGCGCGAATTCGCGAAGAATCAATTGGCGTCACCGTTTCTGAGGCGCTCGACCCCAGCCAGCAGATAATTAAAATTGTTAATGCTGAATTGGTGGCAATGCTTGGTGGGGAAACTCTCAAGATTGCGTACAGCAGTGTTCCGCCCACTGTCATTCTTATGGCCGGTCTGCAAGGTTCGGGTAAAACCACTAGCGCTGCAAAGTTGGCGCGTTGGTTTAAATCACAAGGTCGTCAACCGCTCCTAGTCGGAGCAGACCTACAACGTCCGGCTGCTGTTGATCAGTTGCGTACGCTCGGTGCACAAGTTGGCGTGCCCGTATTCTCGGAACCAGGCGATCCGGTCGCTACAGCACGACGCGGTCTCGAAGAAGCGCGACGCCTCGGCAAAGACATTCTCATTGTCGACACTGCAGGTCGTTTAGCAATTGATGAAGAGATGATGCAGCAAGTTGCAGATATCTCGCGTGCGGTAATTCCGAAATACACGTTCCTGGTCGTTGATGCAATGACAGGTCAAGACGCTGTCAGTGTTGCCAAAGCATTTGATGAGCGTCTTGCGATTGATGGTGTCATTCTCAGCAAGCTCGATGGCGACGCACGCGGTGGTGCTGCGCTTTCTGTAAAAACTGTTATTGGAAAACCAGTTGCTTTTGCCGCAACAGGCGAGCGCATCGATGCGTTCGAACAATTCCACCCAGACCGCATGGCCGGCCGCATCCTCGGAATGGGTGATGTGCTCACTCTGATCGAGCAAGCGGAAAAAGTTTTTGAAGCAGACAAAGCAGAAGAAACCGCTGCTCGCATGCTCGAGGGCCAGTTCACTCTGGAAGATTTTCTTGAGCAACTACAGCAACTGAAAAAAATGGGTCCATTGTCGGGAATTATGGGAATGCTTCCGGGCATGCCAAAGGAAATGAAGGACGCGCAAGTCGGCGATGACCAGGTGAAACTCACCGAGGCGATTATTCGTTCCATGACCCCACACGAGCGCCGGGCTCCCGAAATTATTAATGGCAGTCGCCGCACGCGTATCGCCACAGGCAGCGGCACTCAGGTTGCTGACGTGAACAAACTCATCAAGCAATTCACCGAAATGCAAAAGATGATGAAGAAAATGGGCGGCCTCGCAAAGCCACAAGGCAAGCAGGGCAAGGGAAAGAACAAAGTCAGCACCCGTCAAGCGATGCGAGAACTGGGCGACATGTTCGGCGGCAATGGAGGCCCTGGGGGCTTTCCAGGCATGCCAGGCGCCGGCGGACCCGGCCAATTTCCTCCGTTTTCAAAGTAGTGATTCCGTTGGGGAGTCGGGCTTTGCACCGCTAGCCTTACCTAGTCCCGAACTGGGTCCTTTCAGGAGAAAATCGCACCATGGCAGTGAAATTGCGCCTAACACGAGTTGGCAAGACCAAACAACCTCAGTACCGCGTTATCGCGGCCGATTCTCGTCGTGCCCGTGATGGCCGCTTCATCGAGATCCTCGGTCAGTACAACCCACGTACCGAACCATCAACAATCACTATCGACAACGACAAAGCTGTCAAGTGGCTCATGGAAGGCGCACAGCCAACAGAGCGCGTTCGCAAACTTCTTGAAATCAGTGGGGCGTGGGCTCAGTTCACCGCCGCACGAGCTAAGTAAT
>JBIISL010000028.1:0-24797 GCA_044341035.1 Ilumatobacteraceae bacterium
CAGTCAACCCGAACGGCACTGTCACCTTCACCCCGTATTCAACTTTCTCTGGTGATGCTTCTCCGGTGAAATATGCAGTTGCAGATTCAACGGGTCAATTCACTGGTGCTGAAATTAGGCCAACTGTGGCATTACCTAATGTGCCGGTTGCTGCATCTGAAAGAAAAGCTGTCATTCCTGGTGGCACTGCAACGTTTACAACCATCACTGGAACTGGCGCGCTTGCTGCCTCTGGTGTTGGGTTAGTTGCTGCATCTACATGCCTGTTGACGCCTAATACCACTACGTGTGCACCTAGTAACACAGTCTCAATCACAGGTGAAGGCGTATACACGCTGAATCCTTCGACAGGAATAGTTACTTTTGTTGCAGACCCTGCTGCCACACAGGGAGATAAAACTTCGATCACGTATCAAGTGACTGACACATTTGGTCAGAAAGTAACTGCGACTTTGACCCCAGTGATTCCGGCTCCTCCTGCTGCTGTGAACGACTTATCGAATGGTGCTTATAACACAGCTCAGGTCATTTCAATTCTTACGAACGACACCGTGACATCACCTGCGACGCTTGTGGCTAGCACCGTGAAGTTGTGTGCGACAACATCAACTGCGAACGCGAGTTGCAATCTCGACACTCTTCCAGTGGCTGGTCAAGGTGTTTACACAGTCAACCCGAACGGCACTGTTACGTTTACCCCGTATTCAACTTTCTCTGGCTCTGCTTCTCCGGTGAAATATGTAGTTGCAGATTCAACAGGTCAACTCACTGGTGCTCAGATCTTTCCTACGGTGGGTTTACCTGATGCACCGGTTGCTACGGCTGAAAGAAAAGCTGTAATTCCTGGTGGTACTGCAACGTTTACAACTGTCACTGGAACTGGTGCGCTTGCTACCTCTGGTGTTGGGTTGGTTGCTGCGTCAACATGTTTGGTTGTGCCTGCATCGAATCCTGCGATTTGTGATGCTGATGGCATTGTGGAGATTTTGGGGCAGGGCACGTTCACACTGAACCCTACGACGGGCGTAGTTACCTATGTTGCAGACCCTGCCGCCACGCAGGGAGACAAAACTTCGATCACGTATCAGGTCACTGACACATTTGGTCAGAAAGCATCTTCAACTCTCACCCCGGTTATTCCGGCGCCTCCTGCTGCTGTGAATGACTTATCGAATGGTGCTTATAACACAGCTCAAGTCATTTCAATTCTTACGAACGACACCGTGACATCACCAGCAACGCTTGTGGCTAGCACTGTGAAGTTGTGTGCGACAACATCAACTGCGAACGCGAGTTGTGCGTTAGATCAACTTGTTGTTCAGGGTGAAGGCGCATACAAGGTCAATGCAAACGGCACTGTCACCTTTACTCCACTTTCAACTTTCTCGGGCCCTGCTTCTCCGGTGAAATATGCAGTTGCAGATTCAACAGGCCAACTCACGGGTGCTCAAATCTTTCCAACTGTTGGGTCGCCAGAGGTTCCTGCTGCTACTCCTCAGTCGAAGACGGTTATTCCTGGTGGTACTGCAACGTTTACAACTCTGACAGGTGCTGGTGGTTTAGCGACAGCGCAAGCACCATTCAATGCTTCATCGACGTGTTTAATCGTGCCTGCATCGAGTCCTGCTATTTGTGATGCCGATGGCATTGTTGAGATTGCAGGTGAAGGCGTATACACACTGAATCCTTCAACAGGCATAGTCACCTTTGTTGCAGACCCAGCTGCCACGGTAGGACAAAAAACATCAATTACGTATCAGGTGACTGACATTTTTGGTCAAACAGCAATATCAGTATTGACTCCTATTGTTCCTCCGCCACCTACTGCGGATAATGAAACTTCAACTGGTGCGTACAACACCGCACAAACTATTGATGTGTTGACGGGTGATGCTGCTGGTGCTGGTGCAACTTTGAATGCGTCATCAGTGAAGTTGTGCGCAACAACATCAACTGTAAAAGCGAGTTGCAATCTCAACACTCTTGAAGTGGCTGGTGAAGGTACATACAGGGTCAATGCGAATGGCACTGTCACGTTTACTCCTTTGTCTACTTTCAAAGGGCAGGCATCTTTTGTGAAGTATGTGGTTGCTGATTCAACAACGCAGTTGGCTGAGGCCACTATTAGGCCGTTTGTTTCTGATCCGGCAGCACCAATTGCTACGCCTCAATCAAAGACTGTGATTCCTGGTGGAACTGCAACGTTTACAACTGTTACTGGTGCTGGTGGTTTAGCGACAGCACCAGCGCCGTTCAACACTTCTGTGACATGTCTTATTGTCCCTGCATCGAGTCCTGCTGTTTGTGATGCTGATGGCATTGTGGAGATTGCGGGTGAAGGCACATACACATTGAATCCTTCGACAGGCGTAGTTACCTTTGTTGCAGACCGCGCAGTAACTGCTGGTACAAAGACAACAATCACATACAAGGTGACAGACATCTTTGGCCAGACAGCAGTGTCAACGTTGACCCCCATTGTTCCTGAACCACTTGTAATAGTGGACGATTCGTCGGTTGGTCCTTGGAATACTTCACAAAAGATAACTTCACTGACAAACGACAAGGCTGGAGCAGGTTCTTCGATGTTGTCAGGCAGTGTTCAAATCTGTGCAAGTGCGTCTGTAAAAGCCACGAATACCGGATCATGTTCGGGAACCACCCTCGTCATTCCGGGTGAGGGAACGTACAAGGTGTCGTCAGACGGCTCTGTTCGTTTTGTCCCACTTGTGACGTTCTGGGGGAATGCAACGCCTATTAGTTATTCCGTGACAGACAACAATGGACAAATTGCATCAGCACTTATCTCTGTTGTAGTTCAGCCACCAAAGGCCCCAGTTGCAAAGCCTGAGGTGGTTAAGGTGACAAACATTTCCCAGCCCATCTCGTTCACCACGCTGACTGGTTCGAAAGGCTTAGCTGCTTCAGCTGCTGGGCTTAATCCATCAAGAACCTGCCTCATTGTCCCGGCATCTGAACCCGCCAAATGTGATGCGGATGGCGTTGTTGTCATGCGAGGTGAGGGAACATACAAATTAGATAAGAAAACAGGCATGGTGACGTTCCTGGCAAGTGCAACCGCTAAGCCCGGTAAACAGTCAAAAATGGCGTATCAAGTGACGGATAAGGCTGGCCAGAAGATTCAGTCGTTCCTCATGCCGATCCTCCCCGATGCCCCTAAGCAGCTTCCTGTAACTGGGGCAACCAACTCAGAACCCCTATTGCTGGGTGGCTTGATTCTTTTGTCCCTCGGTCTCGCACTTACCCGTGGACGTAACGCATTAAAGGTCTAGCTACGGGGCGGTGCGGCAGGCTTCGTCGCAACGAATTGGACGGCCAACCAAGGGGTTGAGCGGGCAAATACCGAAAATTCCAGTCAGTGGTGGCAGGAATCCGAAAACCACAATGGCCGTGCCGAGCCCTCCGTGCACGGATAATCCGACGGCAATAATCGCCGCGCCCATCATTACGCGAAGAACGCGGCCCACTGGAGTACTCATAAACGAAAGGAATTTCATATTCGTAGTGTATACCCCTAGGGGTATGGTATGTTGGCAATTATGAAAACCCCAAAACCTTCTGGACCACTTGCGTCTATTGCCAAATTCTCTGTCGCTCGAAAGAAGACAGTGATGCTGATCTGGTTCGTTGTTGTACTCGCAGCGGCACCATTGGCTATTTCCTTGACGAAGGCTCTGTCTGGAGCTGGTTGGGAAGCACAAGGCTCTGAAGCGCAAATCGTTCGTGATGAGCTGAGGAAGAACTTCCCTCAACTGGGAGCTGAAGCCGCAATGATTGTGGTTCATCAGAACACTTCCGTTCAAGAGAACTCGATTGATGTTGCTTTATTAGTGAAGGGGGCAATGACTGCAGAGGGGAGCGCCGGCGTAATTAACCCGCTCGAGATGCCCAAAGAATCTGGCCTCATCTCTCCTGATGGCAAAACAATCATTATTCCGGTGATGTTGAAAGCGTCAGAGGACGCTGATCTTCCGCTAGCTGCCGGAAAAGTAATGGAGTTTGTTTCAGATCAAAAACTTGCCGAGGGAACAACTGCCAACGTGACCGGCGAATGGGCCATGTGGGAAGACTTCAACAAAGAAAATGAATCTGCCTTGCACAAGGCCGAATTGTTGTCGGGTTTACCGACACTTATCTTGTTGTTCATTGCATTTGGCTCTGCCCTTGCCGCGGGAATTCCATTGCTCTTAGCTGTAGCTGGAATTGCAGTCGGTTATGCAGTCATTAACTTGGCATCTGCACTTACACCGCTCTCAGTCTGGTCGATGAACTTTTCAATGATGATTGGACTTGCAGTTGGTATTGATTACAGCCTCTTCATTGTGTCGCGTTACCGCGAAGAGCGTGAAGAAGGAAAACATGTCTCTGATGCAATGGCTAGCGCACTCGAAACAGCTGGAAAAGCGGTGTTTCTATCAGCTCTCACCGTTGTTCTTTCGTTGGCCGCCTTGTTCTTCATTCCGGTCATGGTGTTTCGTTCCATGGCCTTTGGAATGATTGCATCGGTAATTGCAGTTGCATTGGCGTCACTTACTTTGTTGCCTGCGGTTCTTGCAGGAATGGGAGATCGAGTACTTGTCAATAAAGCCGAGGAAGATCCCGATAAAGCAGCCGAAGGTCGTTGGGCTCGTTGGACGTCTCGCGCATTGTGGATGCCCCGTCGAACACTCATTGCTGGTCTTGTCGTGATGCTTGCTCTTGCAGCACCAGCTTTAGGTATGCGCCTTGGAATGCCCGATGCAACTGTTGTTGATAAGGGAGCACAAAGCCGAGATGGCAGTGATGCAGTTATTGCAGCATTCGGGCCCGGATCTGTTGCACCGTTTTACATCACGACGCCTTCTACTGATGTAGCGAAAGTAGTTGCTGCAGTTCAAGCAGATGCAAACACCCTGATGGTGGCGCCGACTGGTGCGACAGAAGTAAACGGTCGAACAGTTGTCCGTGCCTTTGCTAAGTCTGGTGGAAGTAGTACCGAGACACAGAACATGACTGCGCGATTACGAACCACTCTGTCTGAGATATCGCCGACAACTCTGGTTGGCGGGCCAGGCTCTCAAAACCACGACCTAACAGAGGCGCTCACTTCGAGCGCACCGTTAGCGGTTGGGTTGATCATGTTGGTTGCATTTCTTCTCTTGCTAGTTGTGTTTCGAAGCCTGAGTATTGCACTCATCTCAATAGTGTTAAACCTCATAAGCGTTGCTGCCAGCTTTGGTTTTGCCACGTTGGTGTTTCAACACGGGATTGGAGCCAATCTGATTGGTATCGACCATCAGGGCTTTATTAATGCATGGGCTCCGTTGTTCTTTTTTGCGCTTCTCTTTGGCTTGTCAATGGATTATCAACTCTTCCTATTGGCAGCTATTAAGGAACAACATGAGAAGTCCGGTGATGCGCAGTTGGCTGTTCGTGAAGGAATCGCCCGCACGGGTCGACCTATTACAAATGCTGCTGCCATCATGATTGTTGTCTTCATCGCCTTCGGTGTCACCGGTCCCATCCCCCCCACTGAATTGGGTATCACCCTGGCAGTGGCGGTATTCCTGGATGCCACGGTTATCCGAATGATGCTGATGCCCGCAATCTTGGGCATCTTGGACAAGAAGGCATGGTGGATTCCAAAATGGATGGCCAAAGTCATCCCAGAAATCTCGTTTAGTCACTAATTTCGCACTGTGGACGCCCTGATGGAATGAATTCATCGGGGCGTCAAGTGCTCGGTTGGGTAAGGTTTTCTTTGTGATTCTGTCTGACCGTGACCTCCGTACCGAACTGGCCGCTGGCCGTATCATCATCGAGCCATTCGACGAAGCGTGCGTGCAGCCAAGCAGCATCGATATCAAGGTACACAACCTGTTTCGCGTGTTCCGTAACCACACCGCGGGCATCATCGATGTGAAGAAGGACATGACTGATCTCACCGAGCTGGTGGATATTCCTCTTGATGGCGTCTTCATTTTGCACCCCGGTGAATTTGTCCTTGGTTCTACTCTCGAGCGCGTGGCCGTACCGAACGACTTGGTGGCACGTGTTGAGGGCAAGAGCTCTCTTGGTCGCCTTGGCCTTCTGATTCACTCCACCGCTGGTTTCATTGACGCTGGCTTTGATGGCCATGTCACATTGGAATTGGCAAACGTGGCAAACCTTCCGATCACGTTGTATCCCGGCATGAAGATTGGCCAGATCAGTTTCATGAAGATGACTTCACCAGCAGAGAACCCGTACGGATCTGGTGCAAAGGGTTCGAAGTATCAGGGGCAGCGCGGCCCAACGCCGTCGCGCTATTTTGAGAATTTTCAGTAATGAAACCAAAAGACATCAAGCAGTCAGACAAGCTTGAACACGTTCTCTATGACATTCGCGGTCCGGTGTTGGAAGAAGCAAAGCGTCTTGAAGAACAAGGTCATCGCATTACCAAACTAAATATTGGCAACCCTGCACCATTTGGTTTTGAAGCACCGCCAGAAATATTGGTTGATGTCATTCGCAACCTGCAGGAATCTCAGGGCTATTCCGATTCGCAAGGTATTCGTTCTGCACGCACTGCAGTTGTGCAGCATTACCAAACAAAAGGTATTGACATCACAGACCCTGACGATGTGTGGTTGGGTAACGGCGTTAGCGAACTGATTCAGTTGTCTTTAAATGCATTGCTTAATGGTGGCGATGAAGTTCTAATACCAGCACCTGATTATCCGTTGTGGACTGCTTCAACAAGTCTTGCTGGCGGATCACCAGTGCACTACTTGTGTGATGAAGACAATGAGTGGAATCCGAATCTCGATGACATTCGTTCGAAGATTACGAAAAAGACTCGCGCCATTGTTGTAATCAACCCGAACAACCCAACAGGAGCTGTGTACAGCAAGAAGATCTTGCGTGAAATTGCTGATCTCGCCATTGAGCACAATCTTGTTGTATTTGCTGATGAGATTTACGACAAGATTTTGTACGGAGACGCCGTGCATCACACGTTTGCCGCGCTTGCACCTGACTGTCTTGTCTTTACATTCAACGGATTATCGAAGGCGTATCGCTTGGCAGGGTTCCGCTCTGGTTGGATGATGGTTACTGGCCCGCGTAAGCATGCCGCTAGTTACATCGAAGGCATTCAGATGCTGACCAATATGCGTCTGTGTGCCAACGTGCCCGCACAACATGCAATTCAAACTGCATTGGGTGGTCGTCAGAGTATTGAAGATTTGTTGCTCCCTGGCGGACGTTTGCTTGCACAACGCGATGCTGCAGTTACGGCTTTACGGGCAATTCCGGGTGTCAGTGTGGTTGAACCTAAAGGCGCACTGTATGTGTTCCCGAAGATTGATCAAGAGATGTACCCCATCAAAGATGATCGCCAGTTTGTGCTTGATTTCTTGCGTGCAGAACACGTGTTAGTGGTGCAGGGTTCGGGCTTTAACTGGCCAAGCACAGATCACTTGCGCATTGTCACATTGCCGTGGGCAAAAGATTTAACAGAGGCCATTGGCCGCCTGGGTAATTTCTTGTCTACGTACGTTCCCCCTAAATAGGGAAGTAGTTATTCGCCAGCGCTAGTTGCAAGCGGAGCGTTCTGGTTTGCCAGATTGCGCTCGCCGTTTTCTAATGCATCAAGCAAGTGAATTGCAATATCTGCAACCTTTACGTCTGACTCTTCCTTGCCGGCAGCCTTTACGCCGTCGTCAAGCATGATGTAACAGAATGGGCACGCTGTAGCGACACGGCTTGCACCAGTGCTGATTGCTTCTTGCGCACGTTCGTCGTTCACCTTGGTGCCGATTGACTCTTCCATCCACATACGAGCACCACCGGCGCCACAGCACATACCTTGTGTGCCGTTGCGAGGCATCTCAACAATTTGTACGCCCTTGATAGAGCCAACAATTTTGCGAGGGGCCATGTAGACATCGTTGTGGCGACCGAGGTAGCAGGAGTCGTGGTACGTAATGCGATCTTCAAGCGATGCATTACGAATATCAAGCTTGCCTGTATCAATGAGGTGCTCAAGGAACTCACTATGGTGAACAACTTCGTAGTTGCCGCCCAATTGTGGGTACTCGTTCTTCAACGTGTTGAAACAATGTGGGCACTGCGTAATGATCTTCTTTACGCCCATGCCGTTCAGCATTTCAATGTTCGGAAGTGCGAGCATCTGGAACAAGTATTCGTTACCCGAACGACGTGCAGAGTCACCTGTACACATTTCGCTTGGTCCGAGAATTGCAACATCGATGTCTGCACGTTCAAGCAACTTGGCCATGGCCTGCGTTACTTTCTTGTTCTTGTCGTCGAATGAACCAGCACAACCAACCCAGTACAAGTACTCGTGGTTGAATGCGGCGCCTGGATCTACAACATCAACGTTGAGGTCTTTGGCCCAATCAGCACGATCATCTTGGTTCATGCCCCATGGGTTGCCTTGGTTTTCCATAGCGCGGTATGCGTTACCAAGTTCGGCTGGGAAATTACTTTCCATGAGTGACAAGTAGCGACGCATGTCGAGAATCTTGTCGAGGATTTCAATGTTGACTGGGCAGATCTCATCACATGCGCGACACGTGGTGCATGCCCACACTTCTTCTGATGTGATGCGCTCGAACAATGAGTTGGCACCAATTTTGATTTCAGAGTCAATAGATAGTGGTGGAGTAACTGAACCATGTGCTGCTGTTGCAGCCATGATTTCGCCGGTCTTCAAAACAATTTCTCGTGGGTCAAGTGGCTTGCCCGTTGCATGTGCAGGGCACACGCTGGTGCAACGGCCGCACATTGTGCATGAGTCGGTGTCAAGAAGTTGCTTCCATGTGAAGTCTTCGACCACTGAAGCGCCAAAAGTCTCAAGAGAAGTCTCGGTGAGGTTTGGCATGGCGCGCATTGCGCCCTTTGGACGATCACGATCTTTGAGGTACATGTTCAGTGGTGATGTGAAAATGTGACGCAACATTGTGAGTGGCAACAAGGCAAGGAAGCCGATGAATGCAACGACGTGCGATACCCACATTATTTGGTGCCAGTTTTGCAACGACTGCAAAGAACCACCGTCAACGAGTTGAGACAATGGGTACCCAATGAATGACCAGCTCTCGAAGGACATGTCTTTGCCTTCGGCTGTGCTGACAGCAATGCGGAACATTTCTGCACCAAAGCCAGTTAGGCCAATGAGCAACATGCAGCCAAGAATGATGCCGTGCTCGGCCTTTGTCTTGATGCGAATGCGGTACGGCTGTTGTACGTACCGACGAATGATTGCCCATACGACACCAATAGTGAACATGAGACCTGCAAAGTCGCCGACCATTACATAGCCCTGGTACACGCCGCCGTGAAGGAACTTCAGTGACTCAGGCAATTGGTGGTCTACTTCAAGAACTGTTGTTACACCCAGAAGAATAAGGAAACCGAAGTACATCATTGAGTGCATGAGGCCAGCGGCACTGTCGCGCAACAACGTACGCATGTACACGCCTGCGCGGTAATCAGCGAGACGGCGCTTTGCATTCTTCGGGGTAGTGCGACGGCGGTCTGGCGCGCCACGTTCCCAGTTGCGCATGCGATCAGCAAATTTGAATGAACCCCAAATGATCATGGCGGGAAGAATTGTGTAGAACGCAGCTTGCAGCGGCCCCGGGATTCCTTCGAACACTTCACGAGACATCTCAGAGGTTCCGTGCCAATGCGTGAACTGCGGGATGATGCCCGAGAACAATGTGAACGTACCCATACCAATGCCAATGGCAATGGAGATTTGGTAGGGGTGAAAACGCTTTGGCGTCTTCTCGGTTGGGGAGGCAGCGTTGGTGCTCATACGAGTTACAACGCTAGTGGGCATTGGGCCAACACACCTGATTTGGAGGGCTGTTTAGCCCCGTTTTTGATCAGCCGTAATGGGCGCGGTCGAGTTCACGAACGCGAGTGGCAAGTGCCTTGAGCAACTTGCGAGAAATGGCCGGAATGTTGTCAATTGCGCCCTTGAGGGCACGCTCTGAGATCACAAGCAAGCGAACATCAGTGTCTGCGATAACGGCAGCTGTGCGTGGGCCGTTATCAAGAAGTGACAATTCACCAACCACTGCCCCGGCCTTTGCAGTACCGATCTTTTTGCCGTTGCGTTTGATGGTTGCAGAACCTTCAAGAATGACGTACGCCTCGCGACCAGTTTGGCCTTGATCCATGATGATGGTGCCAGCTTTCAGAACGCGCTCGGTGGAGTTTTTCACGACGAGCCCGAGTTCTTTTGCAGAACACTCAGAAAAAAGTGAGATGTTGCGGAGGTGGTCAACGTTGGATTTAGTACTTGCCATACCTTCTAGTGTACGCCAATTACAGAGGGCCCAATTTACGGAGCGTTATTTTGCTTTCGCTTGATTCGCCACAGCGTCCGTTGCTGCCTTGATTTTTTCCGCATCTCCGAGATATGTGACCTCATTCACGGCGAGCGAATCAGACAATTGATACAGACGGGGCACACCCGTTGGAATGTTCAATTCGGCAATGTTCTCGGGCGAAATATTCTCGAGGGCCATGACTAGTGCACGAAGAGAATTGCCGTGAGCTGCGACTAACACATTGAGCCCTGCCCGCAATTGGGGGACAACGGTTGCGTGAAAATGTGGCACCACGCGGTCGACGACATCTTTCAGACATTCTGTTGCCGGTAAATCCGAAGGATTTACGAGGCGGTACCGCTGATCATTTGCGGGGTGTTCGGGGCTTGCGATATCAACGGGTGGTGGTGGTACGTCGTAGCTGCGGCGCCAGATTTTTGTTTGGGTTTCACCATGCTGAGCGGTGGTGGCAGCTTTATCGAGACCTTGCAATGCGCCGTAGTGGCGCTCGTTCCATTTCCAGTGGCGTTCTACTGGCAACCACACTTGACCCATGCCCGAGAGGGCCAGATGGCAGGTCACTACAGCGCGCGTTAATAGGGAGGTGTGAGCCACGTCGAACACCAGGCCCGTGGCAGCCATGGTGGGGCCGGCCTCGGCGGCTTCCCGTTCTCCTTGGGCGGAGAGGGGTACGTCGTGCCAGCCAGTAAAGAGGTTCAGTTCGTTCCACGTACTTTGACCGTGGCGAAGAAGGACAAGTTTGCCGAGCACACCTTCATCGTAGGTCTGGGCTGATGGCGGGAGGGAAATCTGCACAGGATCGGGGGTATCAGGGCTACCTGACAAATGCTGAGTCGCCTCGTATCAACTTTTCTATATCGCAGGTTGGTATATCTGCTAGTCCCCCTTATTCTGAAGTCACCCCACCCGTATCCGGCCTCCCGCCGGAACCAAGTACAGGAGACACAACCCCATGGCAAAAGCAGTCGGAATCGACCTCGGAACCACAAACTCAGTCGTTTCAGTTCTTGAGGCTGGCGAACCAGTCGTCATCCCCAACTCAGAAGGTGCTCGCACCACACCATCGATCGTTGCCTTTTCAAAGGCCGGGGAAGTACTTGTTGGTGAAGTGGCAAAGCGTCAAGCCATCACCAACCCCGATCGCACATTTCGCAGTATCAAGCGCCAGATGGGAACCACTTGGACTTCTGAGGATATTGATGGCAAGAAGTACACGCCGCAAGAAATCAGCGCACGCACACTGATGAAGTTGAAGCGTGATGCCGAGGCGTATCTCGGTGACACAGTCACAGATGCTGTTATCACTGTTCCTGCATATTTCGATGACGCACAACGCACCGCAACAAAAGAAGCTGGTGCTATCGCCGGCCTCAATGTTTTGCGAATCATCAATGAGCCAACCGCTGCAGCACTTGCTTACGGCCTTGACAAATCATCACAAGATGAAACCATTCTGGTCTTCGACCTTGGTGGCGGAACATTCGACGTTTCCGTTCTTGAAATTGGCGATGGCGTGTTTGAAGTAAAGAGCACGCACGGTGACACACACCTTGGTGGAGACGACTGGGATCAGCGCATCATTGACTGGTTGACACAACAGTTCAAGAGCGCGCACGGTATCGACCTTGCACAAGATCGCATGGCTGTTCAGCGTTTGAAAGAAGCAGCTGAAAAAGCAAAGATTGAATTGTCACAAACACAGCAGACACAAATCAACTTGCCATTCATTACTGCAACAGCCGAAGGTCCATTGCATCTTGATGAATCATTGACACGTTCGAAGTTTCAGGAAATGACCGCTGACCTTGTTGAGCGTTGCCGCGTGGCATTTGATCAGGCAATCAAAGACGCAGGTCTTACAAAGAGCCAAATCGATCATGTCATTTTGGTTGGTGGTTCAACTCGTATGCCAGCAGTGCAAGAGCTTGTATTCAACATGACCGGCAAAGAGCCAAACAAGTCTGTTAACCCAGACGAAGTTGTCGCTATCGGTGCAGCTGTTCAGGCCGGAGTCTTGAAGGGTGATGTTAAAGACATCTTGCTCCTCGACGTCACACCGTTGTCTTTGGGAATTGAAACCAAGGGCGGCGTAATGACAAAACTCATCGAGCGCAACACCACAATTCCTACACGTCGTACTGAAGTGTTCACCACTGCTGATGACAACCAGCCATCAGTTGAAATCAACGTCTTGCAGGGCGAGCGTGAAATGGCTAGTTACAACCAGTCACTTGGCAAGTTCAACCTGGTTGATCTTCCACCTGCACAGCGCGGAATGCCTCAGATTGAAGTCACATTCGACATCGATGCAAACGGAATCGTTCATGTGTCGGCCAAGGACCGTGCCACAAGCAAAGAGCAGTCCATGACCATCACTAGTTCTTCTTCTCTCAGCAAAGAAAAGATTGAAGAAATGATTCGTGATGCTGAGTCACACGCTGAAGATGACAAGCGTCGTCGCGAAGAGGCAGAAGTGCGTAACAACGCAGACTCGCTTGTGTATCAAACTGAAAAAGTTCTGAAGGAACAAGGTGACAAAGTTACAGAAGAAGAAAAGGCTGCCGTTGAAGGCCCGCTTGGAATTCTGAAGACCGCTATTGCTGGAAACAACATTGATGACATCAAGGCAGCTACAGAAACGCTGATGGGTGCCAGCCAGGCATTCAGCCAGAAGTTGTATGAGACAGCAGCTCGTGACAGTGAAGCTGCGGGCACATCTGCATCAGGCGCACAAGGTGCACCAAATGACGATGACATCGTTGACGCTGAAATCGTAGATGAGCAGTAATTCATGTCTGAAGACAATGTTGATCAACCAGAAGATGCCATTGACGCTGAGATAGTAGAACTCATCGAGCACGACATTGATGCGCTTGTTCTTGAACGTAATGAGTTCAAAGACATCGCTCTTCGTCTGCAGGCGGATTTTGAAAATTACAAAAAGCGCGTCACGTCGAATATGTCTGACGAAGTTGATAGGGCTACCGGCCGTATTGCGGATTCGCTGTTGCCGGTTCTTGATGCGTGTGAAGCAGCTTTTGCTCACGGTGCAGATGGCGTTGAACCAATTTGGTCCGCGCTGATGGCTGCACTTGTGAAGCAAGGTCTTGTTGCACTTGATCTTCTCGATAAGCCGTTTGACCCAACTACCTCAGAAGCTGTTGTTCATGAAGAGGGCGACGGCGGAGAACCAATCGTGGTTGAAGTGCTTCGCACTGGATACGAATGGAAGGGCCGCGTATTGCGCGCTGCCATGGTGAAGGTGCGGGGATAACACATGTCCGGACAGCGCGAATGGTACGAAAAGGACTATTACGCAGTTCTTGGCGTGTCGAAAGACGCAACTGTCAAAGACATTACGAAGGCATACCGCCGACTTGCACGTCAGTATCACCCTGATGCAAACCCAGACAACGCAGTAGCTGAAGAGAAGTTCAAAGACATCTCGGCTGCATACGACGTTGTTGGTGACGAAAAGAAACGTGCAGAGTACGACGAAGTACGACGCGTTGGCCCAATGGGTGGCTTCGGTGGTGGAGCTGGCGGTCAGAACATTCGCTTCGATATGGGTGGCGACGGTTTCGGCGACATCCTTGGCCAAATGTTTGGTCGTGGTGGCGGCGGACGTCGTGGTGGCGGCGGATCAACAGGTCCACAGCGCGGACAAGATATTGAAACCACACTGACGCTCGACTTTATTGATGCAGCTCACGGCATCACCACTTCTTTGCATCTCACTGCAGATGCACAATGTTCGTCGTGTTCCGGGTCTGGAGCCCGCGCTGGTACAACGCCGAAAACCTGTGCAGCTTGTGGCGGTCGCGGCTCTACGGCAGACAACCAAGGAATGTTTTCGTTCTCTCAGCCCTGTCGTTCCTGCAGCGGCAATGGAATCATCATCGAGAACCCATGTTCTACATGTCGAGGTACCGGCATTGAACGTCGTCCACGTGAAGTGAATGTACGCATTCCCGCTGGTGTTGATAACGGCCAACGCATTCGCTTGAAAGGACGAGGAACTCCTGGTCGCAATGGTGGTCCTGCTGGCGATTTGTTTGTGGAATGCAAAGTCTCGCCGCATCCGTTGTTTGCACGTGAAGGCTTGAACCTGCTGACGCGTATTCCCGTGTCATTTACTGAAGCAGTATTGGGCGCAACAATTGCAGTGCCAACCCTTGATGGTGGAGAAGTGTCGTTGCGTCTGAAAGCTGGAACACAAAGTGGTTCACGCCACCGCGTCAAAGGCAAAGGCATTGAATTGCCAAAGCAAACAGGTGACCTCATTGTCACAGTTGATGTAAACGTGCCAACGAAACTTTCTGATGAAGAACGCTCGGCAATCGAGTCACTCAGCGAAGTGCTTGCATCGCCGCGTACGTCAGGAACTGCGTCATGACAAACGATGATCGACGCGCTCTATATGTAATCTCCGTTGCTGCGGAACTTGCTGGTATGCATCCGCAAACATTGCGCATCTATGAACGAAAAGGTTTGTTAACTCCTGCACGTACGACTGGTGGCAATCGCCGATACAGCGACGCAGATATCGCACAACTCTTGCGCATCACAGAACTTGCAGCCACAGGTATGAACCTAGAAGGCATTCGCCATGTCATGGCCCTTGAAGTTGAAGTAGTGCGACTACGCAGTGAAGTGGAACAACTGCGTCAAGGCCTGATGCATGCCATCACGGAAATTGAATCGCGTAGTCGCAGCAACATTGTCCCGCTACGACAAGCAATGGCTCGCTTTGGCGAGCGCCCCAGCATTTTTGATCCCGACCGATAAGGAAACACCAGATGGCTATCGACCCAAAGAAATGGACTACTCGGACACAAGAGGCGATTGCGGCAGCTGGTGATTCAGCGCGCACACTTGGTAACCCCGAAGTCACGGTTGATCATTTGCTAAGTGCAGTAGCCGGACAAACAGACACAATTGTCCCTGCGTTCTTACAGAAGTTGGGTATTGCGCCGGGGATGGTGCAATCGAAGGCTGATGCAATAGTGGCCAAACTGCCGCGTGCTACCGGTGGGGCAGAACCGCGCATGAATCGCGAACTTGCCAATGTGTTGACAAATGCAGACTCAAGTCGTAAGGACCTGAAGGACGATTACGTTTCTGTTGAGCATCTTGTCCTTGCCATGAATCAGCGCATCGGCATTGGTAGCGAAGAGATGTTGCAGGCCTTAAAAGAGGTTCGCGGTTCTCATCGAGTTACTTCACCAGATCCTGAATCACAGTTTGCAGCATTAGAGAAATACGGAATTGATCTCACTGCACGAGCACGTGAAGGAAAGATTGACCCTGTCATTGGTCGCGACGAAGAAATTCGTCGAGTGATCCAAGTTCTTTCCCGTCGTACCAAGAACAACCCGGTACTGATTGGTGAACCTGGTGTTGGTAAGACCGCAATTGTTGATGGGCTTGCTCGCCGTATTGCAGACGGCGATGTTCCAGAAGGCCTCAAAGGAAAACGGTTGATCTCTTTGGACATCAGTTCGTTGGTAGCTGGTGCCAAATATCGCGGCGAATTCGAAGAGCGCTTCAAAGCTGTTCTAAAAGAGATCACTGATGCTGAAGGTGAAGTTATTACGTTCGTTGACGAGATGCACACAATGGTTGGTGCTGGTGGCGCTGAAGGCGCAATGGATGCCGGCAACATGATCAAGCCGATGCTTGCTCGCGGAGAACTGCGCATGATTGGCGCAACCACTCTTGACGAATACCGCAAGTATGTAGAGAAAGACCCAGCCCTCGAGCGTCGCTTTCAACAGGTGTATGTGGGTGAACCAACAGTTGCAGACACCATTGCAATTCTGCGCGGATTGAAAGAGCGCTACGAAGTTCATCACGGTGTACGAATTCAAGACTCAGCTCTTGTTAGTGCGGCCGTGTTGTCGAATCGATACCTCACTAATCGATTCCTCCCAGACAAAGCAATTGATCTGATGGACGAAGCAGCAAGCAAGTTACGTATCGAGATTGACTCGTTGCCAACTGAGATTGACATTGTGCAGCGCCGCATTTTGCAATTAGAAATTGAGAAAGTAGCGCTTGAGAAGGAAACAGATTCCGCTTCGCGTGATCGTTTGAGCACCTTGGTGGAAGAACTGACGTTGTTGCAGGCTGAGGCTGACGTGATGAAGGGACATTGGGATGCTGAACGTTCAGCAATCTCAGCGATTCGCACCTTGAAGGAAGAACTTGAGACATTGCGTTCTGCTGTCGAACGGGAAACTGATCTCACAAAGGCATCAGAAATTCAGTACGGACGTATTCCTGAACTTGAGCGTCGCATTAATGATGCAACCGAGCATCTTGATCAACTGCAATCAACACAACGGATGTTGAAAGAAGAAGTTGATGCCGAAGATATTGCTGAAGTGGTATCAAAGTGGACCGGAGTGCCCGTCAGCAAATTGTTGGAAGGCGAAATGGCAAAACTGGTTCATCTTGAAGATCAGCTACACAAGCGTGTCATTGGTCAAGATGATGCCGTAACTGCAGTGGCTAACGCCATTCGCCGTAGCCGTGCTGGTTTATCAGATCCGGATAAGCCGATTGGCTCATTTATGTTTCTTGGCCCCACTGGTGTCGGTAAAACAGAACTTGCACGAGCATTAGCTGAGTATTTGTTCGATGACGAAAAAGCAATGGTTCGAATAGATATGGGTGAGTACATGGAAAAGCATTCCGTGTCACGCCTCATTGGTGCGCCCCCTGGTTATGTCGGGTACGACGAAGGTGGGCAGCTCACCGAACTTGTTCGTCGTCGCCCGTACAGTGTTGTGCTGTTAGACGAAGTAGAGAAAGCACATCCTGATGTGTTCAATATTTTGTTACAAGTTCTTGACGATGGGCGTTTAACTGATGGCCAAGGCCGCACAGTCGACTTCACCAACGTGGTGTTGATCATGACTAGCAACTTGCCAGGTGAACCAATTGATTACTTCCGTCCCGAATTTGTGAACCGTATTGACGAAATTGTGCGGTTCCGTTCGTTGACAGAAGATGATCTCAGCCACATCGTGGGTATTCAGCTAGAGCATTTGATTCAACGTATGGCTGACCGCAGATTGAATTTGGAAGTGTCACCCACTGCTCGCGTGTGGCTAGGTACTCGCGGGTTCGATGCGTCATTTGGTGCTCGACCCTTGAAGCGCCTTATTCAACGAGAGATTGCTGACAAAGCCGCCATCATCATTCTGGAAGGCCGTGTTAGTGAAGACGGTGTCATTGCAGTTGATGTTGCTGACGGAGAATTAGTCGTTACTGGTCGTTAAAACCTGCTGAATGGTATGTGTTATCCCGCGGTGAATTGCCGTGTGGCAGATGCTTCTACACTTCGGCCATGAGCTTGCCTGAACGTCGAATTGTCCCCACTGTTGGTGAGGTGGTGCGTACTCCTGAATCCTGTTTCAAAAAAGTGGTGGGGTATGACTGGCCTGTTCATGAAATAACAGTCGGTGCAGGGTTGCAGATGGCATATGTGGATGCCGGCCCGAGCGATGCAAAAGAAACAATGTTGTTGCTACACGGCGAACCAATGTGGGGGTACCTGTATCACAAGATGGTCGCGCCATTAGTTGCTGCCGGGTACCGCGTCATTGTTCCTGACCTCATTGGTTTCGGACGTTCCGATAAACCGACTGATGAACTTGCCTATACATACAGCAATCATGTTGCGTGGGTGCGTGAGTTGGTAGAGAAGTTGAATCTTCAGAACGCAACGTTCTTCGGTCAAGATTGGGGCGGCCTCATTGGAGGTCGAGTCATTTCGGAAGTACCTGATCGTTTCGCGCGCGTTGTGTTTTCAAACACTGGCTTGCCGCGTTCGGGTCCTGCGGTTCCGTTTATTACTGCGCAACAACCATTTGATCCTCAAATCATGAAGGACATGATGAATATGGATTGGCGTGCGACAGTCAACGATGACGACAGCATTAACGCTGACAAAGTTCATGCACTTGTTGAAGCGGGTCCTGCGTTTTATTTCCTTGCATGGCGTATGTATGCCCAAGAAGTGAAAGAACTAACTCCATCCAAAATTGTGCAGGGTTGGTGCTTGTCAACATTGTCTCCAGAGTCACTAGCGGCTTACGACGCACCGTTTCCTTCACACGAGTTCTCTGCCGGTGCTCGTCGCTTTCCTATGTTGGTGCCGATCTCTGCTGATGATCCAGAACGGGAAAAAGGTGATGCGGCGTGGGAAGTGTTCAACACTTTCACGAAACCTGTCTTAACAATTTGGGGCGATCGTTGTCCGTTCACATATATGGAAATGGGCAAGCAATATCGGGATGGCATTCCGGGCACGCAGTTGCCGGGTATTGAACACAAGGTGTATCGGGCTAGTCACTTCATTCAGGAAGATCTCGGAGCAGAGTTGGCCGCCGACATGATTTCCTTTATTTCTGCGTTTCCACAGACTGCCTAATTACAGAGAAAAGCGGCGGCGGATTGCGTTGCCGTGTGCAGAGAAACCTTCGTGGTCTGCAAATGCAATAATGTTGTCTGCCATGCGACGTAGCGCAGGTTCGTTTGCGCGTGCTACTGCTGTGCGTTTTAAGAATGCTTCAACAGTGATGCCAGAAGATACATGTGCAAAACCACTGGTGGGCAATGATGCTGGTGCGCCAATAATGAAGTTGCCCGCACTAAATGGCGTGTGTTGCCCGATCAGAATTTCACCAGCATTGACAATGGCGTCAACAACACGCTCTTCATATTGTGCTTCAACAGCAATTTGACAATGTTCTGGTGCGTACATGTTCACCACATCAACTGCTTCATTCAGTGTGGATACAAGAATTGCTCCGCCGTTTGGCCCAAGTGATGCACGACAAGCTGTAGCGCGAACGTCGGGAAGATCTGCAAGTTGAATTTGCAGTTCGGCTTCAACAGCATCAATGAGTTCCGACGAAGTGCATACAAAGACAACAGAAGAGTCGGTGCCGTGCTCAGCTTCAATAAGAAGGTCAGATGCAAGTTTGCCAACATGGGCAGTGTGGTCTGCAAGAACAAGACTCTCTGTAGGGCCGAGCAGCATCATGGTGGCAAGGCCATGGCGTTGCATTTCCACTTGAGCCAAAGTGACTGCAGGGCTGCCCGGGCCAACAACTTTGCGTACGCGCGGAATTGATTCGGTACCAAAACCCAAAGCCGCGATACCCGCAGGGCCATTGATGCGAAACACGTTGGTGATACCAAGAAGGCGACACACCACTAATACTGCTGGGTCTACTTCGCCATTGCCGCCAGGAATAGGTGGAACAACCAGCACGATGTTTTGTACGCCGGCAACAACTGCAGGGACACCAAGTTGACACGCAACTGACGGATAACTGGCTTTGCCACTGGGCACGAACAGACCGACGCTAGAGATTGGGGTTATCTTTTCGCCGGCGGTGAGGCCATTTTCTAGTTCCATCTGCCAGTCGCTTGAGCGTTCACGCAGTTCTTCATTGAAGGCACGCAAGTGAGAAATGGCGTCAATAATGGCGTTCTCAACGGCGGGGTCAATTTGGGCATCGGCAATCTCTTGCGCTGAAACCCTCAATTGGCTGGGGGTCAGTGTGATGCCGTCGAACTTCTGGAGCGCATCGCACACGGCCTGGTCGCCGCGAAGGCGGACGTCTTCAATAAGGGCACCGATGGACGTGCGCAGGCCTGAGTCGAAGATGTCGTCAAGACCGCGGTGACAGAGGGCTTCCTTGTCGGCATTGGTCATGGATGCCCATATTTGGCGGCGAAGGATTGCACTCACATAAAGAAATCTACCCGTAGGCGAGGTATTGGAGCGGATGAGTTTCATCTCTACCAAGTAGAGTTAATTCACGTTCCGAAGGAGGAGCGTGTATGAGCGTCACCGTTGTTGTAGGTACCCAGTGGGGTGACGAGGGCAAAGCCAAAGTTATTGACCTTCTTGCTGCTTCTCATCAGATTGTCGCTCGCTACCAAGGTGGCCACAATGCGGGCCATACCGTCGTTATCGGTGATCAAAAGTACGCACTGCAACTGACTCCTAGCGGAGTTTTCTACGACACAGTGACCCCCGTAATTGGCAATGGAGTCGTTGTCGACCTGCCTACTTTGTTCAAAGAAATTGATGCGCTTGAATCGCGCGGCATCTCTACTGCTCGACTGAAAGTTTCCAGCCTTGCTCATCTAATTTTTCCGTGGCACCAAGCAATGGATGCGGCTCTTGAAGCTGCGCGTGGTGACGGGAAAATTGGCACCACGTTGAAGGGCATTGGGCCTGCGTATGTTGACAAAGTTAAGCGTGCCGGTATTCGTGTTGGTGAAGTTCTCGACATTAAGAGTTTTGAACAGCGAGTACGCGAACGCGCAATTGCTGCACGTCGCGAAGTCAGCGATGTTGGTGGCGACACATTCGACGTAGAAGAAGTTGTCAGTGCCTTTGTTGCATACGCACAGCGCCTTACGCCGTATGTTGCAGACACGGTGAACTTGTTGCATGACGCGCGCGAACGTGGCGAAAATATTTTGTTAGAAGGTGCTCAGGCAACGTTCCTTGATATTGACCATGGCACATACCCGTACGTCACGTCGTCAAACCCCATTGCAGGTGGAGCAGCTGTTGGTAGCGGACTTGGACCACGTCACATTGATCGCATTGTCGGAATCACGAAGGCGTATACAACGCGTGTCGGCATGGGCCCTTTCCCTTCAGAACTCACTGATGCGCTCGGTGAAGCACTTGTAGATATTGGCCGTGAGTACGGAACAGTCACAGGACGCCGCCGCCGTACCGGCTGGCTTGACACCGTGATGTTGCGTCACGCCACCCGCGTGAACTCATTAACGGAAATTGCCCTCACAAAGCTTGATGTTTTAGATACCTTCGAAGAGGTGAAGGTATGCACTGGGTACAGCATGAACGGAACAGTGATGCGTAACTACCCTGACCGCCCAGACATGTTGGTCCACGCTGTGCCGGTGTACGAAACATTGCCAGGATGGAAATCAAGTACAGAGGGCATTACAAAATTTGCTGACTTGCCACACAGTGCACAACAAATTGTGAAAATCGTTGAACGCGAAACAGGTATTCCGGTTTCAATGGTGGGCACCGGCCCGTCGCGTGATGCCATGGTGGTGCGTTAATGATCAAGCGGTATTCAACTCCAGACACTGATGCACTGTTTTCAGAAGAAGCAAAGATGTCTCGTTGGCTTGAGATTGAACTTGCGGTTACTGATGCATTAGCCGCAACTGGTGTTGTGCCAAAAGCTGTCGCAGAAGAATGTCGGCGTAAAGCTCCAGTAATCGACGCTGCATTTGTTGCACGCGTTGAAGCTCGTGAAGCAATTACCAACCACGATGTTGCTGCTTTTGTTGATGTTTTGCAGGAAAGCATTGGTGCGCCGGCTGGTTCATGGATTCACTACGGACTCACAAGTACTGATGTAGTTGATACTGGTTTGTGCTGGGCATTGCGTGATGCTTCAACACTTATTCATGATTCGCTCAATGAGCTCATCGATGTAATCACAACAATGGCAACAACGCATCGCAACACCGCAATGATTGGCCGCACACATGGTATTCATGCAGAGCCCACAACGTTTGGTGCAAAAGTTGCACTATGGGG
Source organism: Ilumatobacteraceae bacterium (assembly GCA_044341035.1). Lineage (GTDB taxonomy): Bacteria > Actinomycetota > Acidimicrobiia > Acidimicrobiales > Ilumatobacteraceae > UBA2093. The sequence continues at coordinate 21,985 of JBIISL010000028.1, forward strand.
TGCGCAAGTAAAGCGTGATCGTGAGCGCATCTTGCGCGCACGTGATGCGATTGCTGTATGCAAATTGTCTGGCGCTGTGGGCACTTATTCAAATATTGAGCCTGAAGTTGAAGCACGAGTCGCTGTGCATTTGTCACTTACACCAGTTCCTGCGACACAAGTTGTAGCGCGCGATCGTCATGCTGAGTTTTTGTACGCATGCGCATCTGTTGGCACCACTCTTGAATCCATCGCAGTGGAACTACGCCACTTACAACGCACTGAAGTAAACGAAGTGCGTGAAGGGTTTGCGCCTGGACAAAAAGGTTCCAGTGCAATGCCACACAAGCGAAACCCTATTTCTGCAGAAACCATCAGCGGTTTGTCACGAGTGTTGCGCGCCAATGCTCAGGTTGGTCTACAAGACGTACCGCTGTGGCACGAACGCGACATCTCTCATTCGTCAGCTGAACGCATTGTGTTGCCAGACTCTGCATCTTTGGCTGTGTACATGACACGACGTATGGCTCGTTTACTGTCGAATCTTGAAGTTGACACAGAACGTATGCAGACAAACTTGCACTCTCTCCACGGAGTTGTTTTCTCCCAGTCTGTTTTGCTTGCTCTCGTTGAGTCAGGCATGACGCGAGACGACGCGTACCGAATTGTGCAAGCTGCAGCAGCAATTGCAATTTCTAGTAAAACTCATTTGCGTGATGTGTTGAAAGCGCATACAACGATGCCATTGAGTGCGAAACAACTCGATGACGCGTTTGACTTATCGCGAGTCTTACGACACGCGGGTCGTGCAATTGATTCACTGATGAAGGAATAGGGCCACACGATGTCTGCAGAATTTCCACATACACCTGACGGTTTGCCGTCGCTGTCTCCGGTATTGGCCACACTTCGCGATCATGTCTTTGAGCATTCGTTGAAGACGGGTGATTTCACATTGAAGTCGGGGCGTAAGAGCACCTGGTTTCTTGATACAAAACAAACAATGTGCAGGCCAGACGGAATGATTGCCGTTGCTAATGCTGCATTTGAAGTCATTCCTGCTGATGCAACAGCAATTGGTGGCCTCACAATGGGCGCCGACCCAGTCGCGTATGGAATTGCTGCAGTAGGTGCAACGCAAGGAAGAAACCTGCGCAGCTTTAGCGTTCGCAAAGAAGCAAAAGACCACGGAATTACTGGTCGAATCGCCGGTGCGTTACAACCGGGAGATCACGTTGTTATCACTGAAGACACAGTGACACGGGGCACAAGTTTGTTCGAAGCAGTTGATGCAGTACGTGAGTTCGGCGCGATACCAGTTCTTATTACTGTCATTGTTGATCGCGGTGGTACATGCGCAGCAATGGCGGCAGAAGCTGGCATTGCATATATACCGTTGTTAAGTGCACCTGACCTTGGGTTTGAATTCGGTTCGTAACCAACATTTCTCGATATTTCTTGCAAAGTGGCAAGATGTACAGATGAGAAAAATTCTTACAGTCATTACCCCCCTAGTGCTCGTTGCGTCCCTTGCATCGTGTTCAAGCAATGATGCAAATGAAGATGGCAATGTTTCGGCTGACACAACGGAAATGCCGGGTGACTCCACTGCAAAAGTGGCGGGACCAATTGAAATCAGTGTCACTGTTGGTACAGACTCAGCAGTTGACCGTGTAGAAGAAGTTTCACTCGGCTCGCAAGTGAATATCACTCTGACAAATCCGAATGCTGCTGATGAATTTCATCTTCATGATTACGACTTAACGTCTGGTGAGACCCCCAAGGGCGAAGCAGCAGTTATTTCATTTACGGCTGATAAGGCTGGCGATTTTGACCTTGAGAGTCATGTCACAGACGAAGTTCTCGTTGTGATTTCAGTCAAGTGACACTCGCGCAATTATTTGAACTGACTCCGCATTCAGGAGATGTGTTTGTTGGTAACGGGCACCCGTATCCGTGGAGCGGTTTGTATGGCGGGCATATTGTCACGCAAGCATTGCGTGCTGCGTCACACACAGTTGAAGAAGGCTTTATGCCGCATTCATTGCGTGCGTATTTCATTCGTCGGGGTGACAACACCGAGACTGTGAGATACGAAGTGGATCGCATTCGTAACGGTAGAAGTTTTTCTACACGACGAGTTGTGGCACGACAATCCAATGGCGCAATTTTGAACCTTGAAGCCAGTTATCAGTTACCTGAAGATTCAGCAGAAGTGTCATCTGTGGCAATGTTGTCCGATGTTCCGCTGCCAGGTGACTTAACACCGGCAGAGTCATGGTCTGAGCACATTGAACAACGAGATGTTCCATTTGATTTCGTTTCTTCAGACAATCGTGACGGAGCAAGAAGTTTGATGGCGTGGTATCGAACGAAGGAAGACTTTGGCGGCGATCAACTTCTTAATCGGTGTGCGTTGGCATACCTGTCAGATGATTTACCGACTGGTGCAGTTATTCGCGGAGTGCCAGAACTACGAGAAAAATGGAATGTCGAAAATTCATTCTTTTCCGCAAGTCTGGACCACACGATTTGGTTTCATCGTGATGTGGATGCCAGCAAATGGCATCTGTATGAAATGAGTTGCCAGACCTATTTGCATGGTCGGGGACTTGCGTACGGGTACGTCTTCACCGAAGACGGAATACACGTGGCAACTGTCGCCCAAGAAACCTTGGTGCGGCTTCGGCAATCGGAATAAACCGACTGCACACAATGGTGGTCGAGACCGGCGTCGATCCGGTGACCCCACGCTTTTCAGGCGTGTGCTCTGCCAACTGAGCTACTCGACCATTGGCGGTCCGGCTATTGCCGAACCTGACGGTGGCTTTCAC
>JBIISL010000029.1:0-24613 GCA_044341035.1 Ilumatobacteraceae bacterium
GCATATGAAGCGATTCATATGGCTTGGTAAACCCCATGTGAAGCAAGATCAAGCAGAAGGCTGGGCTGCCCGCCTGCCGCAAGGCAACCTTCGGGTAGATCGCATAGAGGGATGATCATCCAGTGCGTAAGCACGGACAAAACCCCGCTTACAGGGTGACTCACCGTCACCCACCGGGTTTACAGATGTGATGTTTCGTTGAACCCAAGCAGTGCAGGCCCGCGCGGGCTGATTGCAATTCGACAAATTGATGCGCGATCTAATTGCATTCGCCAAGTTGTGTCTGGTCCGGTACCGAGCGCCCATGTCACGCCGCTCTTGATGGGGGAAACATGACTAACAACAATCACGTCACCTGTTTGCGCGCGTTCACTGATCTCTTCGAATGCTGGCTTCACTCGGCTATCTAATTCGACAAGGGTTTCGCCGCCCGGAGGACGAAACGAAGGATCGTTACGCCATTGTGCCCACAGAGTCTGATCAACATCAGTTAACGCCACGCCATCCCAATCGCCGTAGTCAAGTTCAATGAATCGTTCATCAATGGTGACATCGCCAGAAATTGCACTTGCCGTTTGATGTGCACGAGTTAAAGGGCTACAGATAACTAGCGCATCTGGATACTTATCACGCAGAAATTCACCGCTGCGCTTAGCTTGCCGTTCGCCTTCGGGGTCAAGTGGCAAATTCATTCGCCCTTGAAGCAAGGCCTTGGCATTAGCTGCCGTTTGTCCGTGACGCAACAAAATCAACATGTGATTACTTCTTTTCCAATACGAGTCGGCCAGTGCGAAAGAATTCTTGACGTGCGCTTGGCGATGACAAATCATTGGTGCGCCACACCCAGAACAACATGGCAGCGCCAGCAATTTCGAGAATTACATCCAGACCAAGACGGTCGAAGCTTGGAATTGATGCCCCTCCGAAATCAAATCCAGCAAACGGCCACCAGAAAACTTTTGTGTTGTTAAAGGCTCCGTCGAACACCAAGTGCATGAACATTCCGATGGGGATTGCTAATGACATACGCCGAGCTGCTGTACCCCTTCGCGCAAATGCCATAACAAGCACAAGCGCAAGGACACTCCCGAGAACCGAATGGAACACCCATGCTCCCCCAGTTACGCCATCGATCAGATCTGGCAACACCGCACCAAGCGCTAACACCCTGTAGTCAAACCTGTCGTCACGAAAAACAAACAACACTGAAATAATTGCAGTGCCAATAAACCAAAGAAACATCAACACCACATTAGGTACTGGCTACCCCTACGGCACGGTCTTAACAGATGCCGGAATCCCTTTTGCACAGTTATAGACGTAATAGCGAGCCGGGTCAACGCCAATCACAGGTGTCGACGGATTCGTATCAGTCGGCGCAATAGTTGTTCCTGGGTCAACAATCCTGACCACTGGCCCGCGATACACCGTGGTCGGCGGCGCAACAGGAACACCGACAGAGCCCGGCACCGTCGTTGTGGTGACAGGTACCACTGGAAGAGTTGACGTGGTAACCGTAGGTACCACTGTGGTGATGGTGCCCGTTGATGCTTTCGGAAGTTTTCCTGACACCAATTCTGCAATGCAGTCAACGCCCGGCAAATACAGCCGCAACGGATTTCGAGTTGGTGCTGGTGGTTTATCCCAGTTGAGAACTGGCAACTCTTTATGAGCTGCGTCCATGAATGCTTTCCAAATCTTCACGGGGTACGCATTACCTGTCACGCGTGAAACTCCATCGGCTTTGAATTCGGGAATGTTGACCATTGGCGTGTACCCCTTCGGGTCACCCACCCACACTGCAGTGGTCAGTTGTTTAGTAAAGCCAACAAACCAGGCGTTTGTATTCTCATCTTGAGTACCTGTTTTACCACCGGCTGGTCGGGCACCTTCTAATGGGTCGCGGCGCGCTGTTCCCTTAATGAGTGTTTGCTTCAAGATGTCCACTTCAGCATCAGCAATCTCTTTCGTGATCACCTGAGATGGTGCCAATGTGTGCTGGTAGAGCAATCCGCTTGGGCCTTCAATTTTCTCAATGAAGTAGGGCTCATGATGTATCCCACCGTTAGCGATTGTTTGCGCTCCGGATGCCATATCAAGTGCACTCATTTCATTAGCACCAGTCGAGAAGCTTGCATACGGCTGAATGGTGTACAGCTCTCGTGACAGGTAACTCGATGACGCAAGCCGGTATGTCATATTGACAACGCGGTTGAGTCCAACAATTTGCGCCAGTCGTGCATAGGCACAGTTGATTGAGAGCCAGGTTTGTTCAGCCAAAGATGACACTGGATGACTAACGCCCTTTGTAATAACAAAAGGTTCCTCCGGAAGGCCCGGATTAGGAAACGTGCATGGCAAGGTTCCGTCAATAAGGTCACTGGCCTGAGCACCGGCTTCTAACGCTGCAGTAAGTACGAACATCTTGACACTTGAACCCGTTTGACGCCGACGCAGTGCGAGGTTCACTTCGTTTCGTCCTGGCGAAAATCCGGGGCCACCCACAATTGCCCGCATCGCACCAGTGGCTGTATCTAACGACATCATCGACGATTGAATTCCGGTCTTGTTAGCTGGCAGTTTTTCCTTTGCAGCTTTCTCAGCTTTTGCTTGCATGATCGGGTCAATTGTGGTGTGCACAGTAATCCCACCACGGAACAAGGCGTTGTACCGCTCTGGGTATGTCGCTCCAAGAATTGTTGACTTGTTCAACAGATAGTCACGCACCATCTCAGAGATATATGTGCGGCTAGTTGGCCGCTCGGGCGCGCTCGTCACCGACTCCGGTGGCTGCCAAGTGTCCAAGGTTGTATCGCGTTGTGCTGTCGTCATCAGACCCACATCAATAAAACGGTCCAACACTTGCACGAACCGACGTCGCGACTGTTCGGGCCGACGGATGGGATCATAAGTGGATGGTGCCCGAACAAGACCCGCCAAGAACCCGGCCTCAGTCAATGTGAGCTCGGAGACCGTCTTTTGAAAGTACACATCGGCAGCTGCCTGAATTCCGTAGGCATTGTTTCCGAAAAACACAGTGTTGAGATACCGCTCAACAATCTGAGCTTTTGGAACTTGCTTTTCCAACATCACCGCGTAACGAGCTTGCAGAATCTTGTATCGGCCATCGCGAGGAAGCCCCGCAAGAAACTCGTTCTTCACAACCTGCTGCGTAATAGTCGATGCGCCTTGTCTGCCGCTTGAATATTGGAAATTGGCCAATGTCGCTCGAACGAGTGCGCGAAGGTTTACGCCTTTGTGTTGATAAAAGCCAGAATCTTCAACGGCCAAAACTGCAGCGACCACAACGTCTGGCACAGAGCCAATCTCTAGTGGCTGACTATTTTCCAATTCGAAGACACCAATTTGTTTGTCAGCCACACCCATGATGCGAGTTCTCGTTGATAGCCCGCTGAATATTGGAAGCGCCACCGGAGTCTCTTGGTGAGCATTGAGCGCCCGCCAAGCCTGTGGTGCTGCACCAACGATGACGCCCGTCAAGAACATCGATGAAGCTACGAGAGCAACGCCAAAGCGCAGGGACCAATTCAGAGGGGACTTCACAACACAAAACACCGTACTTGCCTATGGTTGATGCATCGTGTCACCCATATAGGTAGCGTTGTTCCATGTCACAATTCCCCCATCGCGGTTTCAGATTCGGTGTTCAAGTCTCTAAAGAGACATCAGCAAAGGGCTGGGCAGAACTAGCCCGCCGCACAGAGGCCGCAGGCTATGAAGTTCTCACCATGCCGGATCACTTCACAGATCAGTTGGCACCTGTTCCTGCATTGATGGCAGCTGCAAGCGCCACCACTTCATTGCGTGTTGGCGCATTGGTGTTTGACAACGACTACAAACACCCGGTTGTCCTTGCAAAAGAATTGGCAACTATTGACCTTCTCTCAGACGGACGTCTCGACATCGGACTCGGAGCTGGTTGGATGATCAGCGACTACGAAGAAGCCGGGATGCCATATGACTCCCCCAAAGTGCGCATTGATCGTTTCATCGAAGGTGTTGCAGTCATTCGGGGCGCAATGGCGGAAGGTTCCTTTTCATTTTCTGGTGATCACTACACCATCACCAATTACAACGGACAGCCAAAGCCAGTTCAAGCTCGTCCACCACTTCTCATCGGCGGTGGCGGCAAGCGCGTGTTGACATATGCGGCACGCGAAGCTGACATCATCGGCATCAATGGCACATTGACAGCTGGCGTAGTTGGTCCAGAAGCACTTTCAACCATGACCGCAGAATCAGTGGACGAAAAAGTGGCCCTGGTTGCTGCAGCTGGAGCTCATCGACTTAATGACATTGAAATGAACATTCGCACGTTCTTTGTGAAAGTTACAGATGACCGCAAAGCCACAGTCGATGGCATCTCATCGATGTTTGGCGTTGACGCAGACATGATCAACAACTCTCCATTTGCCCTTATCGGTTCGGTTGAGGAATGCATCGAGCAACTACTCGAGCGTCGTGAACGATGGGGCTTTAGCTACACCATCGTTGGTGCAGAAAACATTGACGAATGCGCACCAATCGTTGCTGCCCTTCGCGGCAAGTAACTCAGAACAGACCGACTATGCGCCCATCTGGGCCAATATCAATATGCAAGGCAGCGGGGTCAGTCCCTAAGCCAGGCATAGTTCGCATGTTCCCCACTATGGGGTAAATGAAACCAGCACCAACCGATGCGCGTACTTCACGCACAACCAAAGTGTGACCAGTTGGCGCACCCTTCAACTTCGGGTCACCGCTAATACTGAGATGAGTTTTAGCGATACACACGGGCAAGTTGCTAAAGCCATTTGCGTCGTATCGCAACAACTGCTCATTTGCAAGATCTGAATACTCCACAGCCGCTGCCCCATAAATTTTCGTAGCAACGGCAGAAATCTTTTCTTTCAACGATGCAGATTCGGCATACAGAAAGTGAAAGTTGTTCGGCTCATCACAAGCAGCCACTACCGCATTTGCCAAATCAACTGCGCCGGCACCTCCATCAGAAAAGTGAGTACACACTGCAACTCGTGCACCCATAGATTCAGCAATCTCGCGAATCACATCATGTTCGCTGGCAAAGTCGGTAGGGAAAGCATTAATCGCCACAACTGGCGACACCCCATGCGCAAGAACATTCTCAATCTGTTTCGCCAAGTTGGCCGCACCAGACCGAACATCTTCAGGATTCTCTTGCAGCATCTCAGCGGGCAACGGTTTACCTGCAACAACTTTGTATAAACCTGAGTGTGCTTTCAATGCCCGAACTGTTGCCACCAGCACCGCAGCATCAGGTTTCATACCCGAGACACGACACTTGATATTGAAGAATCTCTCTGCTCCCATGTCTGCGCCGAATCCGGCCTCAGTAATGAGATAGTCACACATGTGAATGCCTATTTTGTCTGCAATCACTGATGAGTTACCCGTGGCGATATTGCCAAACGGCCCCGTATGAATAAGTGCCGGAGTATTTTCAAGCGTTTGCATCAGGTTCGGTTTGATGGCATCTAGCAAGATGACAGCCATCGCACCAGCACAACCAATTTGTTCTGCGGTGACCGCCACGTCGTTTTCTGTGTATCCAACAACAATGCGTCCAAGGCGAGCACGAAGATCCTCTACAGATGTCGCTAACGCCAACAGTGCCATCACTTCAGATGCCGCAGTGATATCAAAACCAGATGCGCGTTCAATTCCGTCTTCTTGCGAACCCTGACCAATCGTCACACTGCGTAAGGCACGATCATTGACATCAAGAACGCGTTTCCACGTGATTTTTTCAAGCGATAATCCCAATGCATTGCCCTGATGAAGATGGTTATCAACCATGGCTGCGAGCAAGTTATGTGCAGCAGTGACTGCATGGAAATCACCAGTGAGATGCAAGTTCAAAATTTCCATCGGAATCACTTGGCTATACCCACCACCTGCTGCACCACCCTTGATACCGAATGTTGGCCCCATTGAGGGTTGACGCAATGCAAGCAACCCCACTTTGCCGATGTGTTTCATTGCCTGAGCAAGACCAACCGATGTAGTTGTCTTTCCTTCTCCAAGTGGAGTCGGCGTAATGGCGGTTACAACTACATACTTCCCAGCAGGACGAGATGACACGTTCTGCAAAACAGATAAATCAATCTTGGCTACATGACGCCCGTATGGTTCGAGGAACTCTTCCCCGATTCCCAATTGCTCTGCAATGTGGCTCAACGGCGCAATAGTTGCGGCCTGGGCAATTTCAAGGTCTGAAGGAAACGACACAGGAGAAGTCTCTCCCACCGTCCCCCTCGGCACCAAAGCGAACATGGGGCTCGTGTCGTAACCTTGAGGAACCACCGGAGGGACAACATGGGAATTCTGAAGACGCTTCGTTCTGTAGCCAGCTTTTCAATGCCGACCTTCTCGCGCCAGAAGCGTCGCTTTGAGCGCGCGGCCAATATCGCAGATCTGCGTGTCATTGCCAAGAGTCGCCTACCGCATGGCATCTTTGACTACATCGACGGTGCAGCCGAAGACGAAATCACCATGCGCCGAAATTCTGCAGCCTTTCAGCAATATGAATTCGTACCGAGAATTCTGCGCAATGTTTCCAACATCGATACCAGCACCACATTTCTTGGCCGCACTCTCGAATCTCCTCTTCTTTTCTCCCCCACCGGTTTCACCCGAATCGCTCATTCACAAGGGGAACTTTCCGTTGCACGTGTCGCTGCCCGCCATGGCCTGCCTTATTGCTTATCTACATTGTCAACTCGATCAATTGAAGAAGTCGCAAATGTCAGCAACGGCCCCAAATGGTTTCAGGTCTACGTCTGGCGTGACCGCGAGTTAGTCAAAGACATGTTGGCCCGCGCACAGGCAAGCGGATACGAAGCAATCATGCTCACCGTTGATACTGCCGTACTTGGCCGTCGCGAGCGTGATGTGCGTCGCGGCTTTACTCTTCCGCCAAAACTTGGACCCGGCACGATCATCGATGGCATCACTCACCCAGCGTGGACCTGGGATTTCATTCGAAATGAACCAATTACATTCTCAAACATCGCAGTGTCACAAGGAAACGCCGGAACCGCTGTCACGTTGTCTGATTTCATCTCTGAACAATTTGAACCTGCGTTGTCTTGGGATGATCTTGAATGGTTTCGCGCCAACTGGAACGGCCCCATCATTCTTAAAGGCGTGCAATCTGTCGCAGATGCAGTTCTTGCACAACACCACGGCATCGACGCTGTTGCGTTGTCTAATCACGGCGGCCGACAACTTGATTCTGCACCTGCACCGCTTGACTTGCTGGCCCCCGTTGCTCAAGCAACTGGTGGCACATTGCCTCTCATTTGTGATGGTGGTATCCGTCGTGGCAGCGACATTGTGAAAGCAATTGCGCTTGGTGCCTCTGCGTGCACATTAGGACGCAGCTATCTATACGGTCTTGGCGCGGCTGGCGAACCAGGAGTCGAACGCGTACTTTCCATGCTCACTGACGACATGACGCGCACAATGTCGTTGTGTGGCGTTCGCAGTATTTCTGAAATTACACCAGAGCTTTTGTCACTCGTTCCGGTCGGACGCATCTGATGACTCAATACTCATACATCAATGGCGAAGAACGCCCCGTTGAGGTTCTGGTATTCCGTATGGACCCCGCTGTTGTTGATGAATTCATTCGCATTGACCACGAAGTGTGGACACTTGGTGAAGCACACATGGAAGGCCTCACAGATATCCCATTCCTTTCGAAGGAAGTGTGGCTCGACCACAGCAAGTCGGGCGAAGTCACCATCGTGTTTGTGTGGGTTACACAAGCTGCATGGGACACAGTGGGCAACGTTGATTTTCAAAAGAAACTTCAAGCCGAGTTTGATTCCCGATTCCCGCATCCGGTCGAACTAATCGCCGCACCACATGAAGATTCGAACTTTGGCATTCATCGCGTCACCCGATTTGAAAGAATAGAAAAATGAGTGAACTTCTCGACGTCTCATCCGCACGTACTATCGGAGAACTCGGAGACGTTGGCCCTCTTTCAATTGGTTGCTGGCGACTCACTGGTTCTGATGCAGAAAACACCGCGGTTATTTCTGCAGCTGTTGATGCTGGCATGACGTTGATTGATAATGCAGACGTATACGGCCTTGATTGGGGCGGCACTCACTTCGGTGCTTGCGAAGAAGCACTCGGACGAGTTTTCTCAGCCATTCCTGGCCTGCGCGACAGAGTCATCCTGGCCACCAAGGGCGGCATCATCCCAGGTGTTCCGTACAACTCTTCAGCCGAATACATCACCAGTGCATGCGAAGCGTCTTTGTCTCGCATGGGTGTCGATCACGTCGACTTGTATCAAATTCATCGCCCCGACAACTTCACCCACCCAGAAGAAATTGCTCAAGCATTCAGCTCTTTGAAATTGCGCGGTCTTGTTCGTGAACTCGGAGTCTCTAACTACACAGTCGCTCAGACTCTGGCGCTTAATGCATTCGTTGACAACGGCCTCGCAACAACACAGCCTCAATTGTCGGCTGTCCACCTTGATGCACTGCGAGACGGCACTCTTGACCTGTGCATGGAATCAGGTATTACTCCCCTTGCATGGAGCGCGCTTGCTGGCGGTGCACTTGCTACTGGCAAGGGCGTTGCAGCCGCATTGCTTGCAGTGCTTGACGAACTTGCTGCCAGAGAAAATGTGACACGCTCAGCAATTGCCATCGCTTTTGTTCTTGCTCACCCATCGCGCCCTGTTGCAATCATTGGAACACAGACACCATCTCGCATTTCTGAATTGGCACTTGCAACATCTGTGTCTCTTACTCGTACCGATGTCTACACAATCATTCAAGCCAGCGATGGAGTTCCATTGCCATGAGCGAAATCAGTTGGTTCAGCGCGTTATGCGATGACGACTACGAACAATTAGGAATCGTCGACACCAACCTGCAAAGCAGCTGGAAACACTGCTCCGACATTGTCCAAACAGTGCATAATGTCGGCTTCGACAACGTGTTGCTTCCCTCTGGCTACGACCTCGGCATCGACACACTCGCATTCGCCTCCGCGATAGCGCCGACCATTTCAAACATGAAGCTTCTAACCGCCATTCGATGTGGCGAAGTATGGGTTCCACAACTGGCACGTCAACTAGCAACCCTGAATCAGATACTCAACGGCAAGCTGTCTATCAACATCATTTCTTCAGAGATGCCCGGCGAATCGCTTGATGGCCCACATCGTTATGCACGCACGTTGGAAACCATGACATCGCTTCGCACATTGCTCAATGGCGAACGCCTTGATATTGACGGCGAATTCATTCAGCTGCACATTGATGCGCCACGCATTTGTCGTGAATCACCACGAGCACCACAGTTCTATTTCGGTGGCTTAAGTAACGAGGCACGCGATGTCGCGGCCGCCGCAGCAGATGTGTACCTCATGTGGCCAGATACGCAAGATGCCATCGCTGCAACAATCGCAGATCTTCGTTCGCGTGCCGCCACTTACAACAGAACATTGAAGTTTGGCTACCGAGTGCATGTCATTGTTCGTGAAACGGAAGACGAAGCACGAAACGCTGCAGCTCACTTAATCTCTGCAGTTGACTCTGCAACTGGCGATGCAATTCGTTCTCGCTCGCTCGACAGCGCAAGCGTCGGTGTACGTCGCCAAGCCGAACTTCGTGAAACCGCTGGTTCTGATGGCTTCGTTGAGCCCCACCTCTGGACCGGTATCGGCAAAGCACGCAGCGGATGTGGCGCAGCCATCGTGGGCACACCCCAACAAGTCATTGACAAGATTCATAAGTACGAAGCCATGGGTATCGAAGCCTTTATTTTCTCGGGCTATCCGCATAAGGACGAAGCCCAACGCTTTGCAGAACTTGTTCTGCCGCACCTCAGTCACGGACCCCTGTAAAAACCGTCTACAGTCGCACCATGAGCGACATCACATCACTTCCAGCCGAATTCCTGTTTCACATCAGTGCAACACTGAACCCACCCATCGTGGTTCCTAATGGACCGAACGGCACACGTGTCATTGTTCGCGTGACCGGCGGAACTGTGAAAGGCCCAAAACTCAACGGAACCGTTGTGGATCTTGGTGCCGACTGGCTCACCATGCGTGCCGATGGCACTGCACAACTTGACGTGCGAATTGTCATCAACACCGACGACGGCGCATCTATTTCTGTGACATACAAGGGCATCATGTCACCAGACGCAAACGGCAAGCCACGCATCATTACTGCCCCTCTTTTCGAGACCGGCGACGAGCGCTATGCATGGCTCACCCAGATGCAAGGAATTGCTATCGGGGCAGTCGGCGACAACGTGGTCGATTACGACATCTACCGCTTGGTGTAGTCGCGGCTACAAAAGGCCGCGCGCCATGCGCGAAATCATGGCGTGCCATTTCTCCATGTCAACTGTTTCATTTGATACATCATTGACAACAAGACCCAAGCTGTACGCCTGAATAAACACCGCAACTGAAGCAGGGTCAATTTCAGCGCTCACGAATTCCTTTGCTTGCATTTCACGCACCAGGTCAGAGATTGCGCCTGTAAGCCGAGCCTGTGCTGCACCCAGAGAAATTCTCATATCTTCTGAATGACGAGCGCCAGCGAGAATTTCGATTCGATTACTTCGGCGAGGTGAACGCGAAGAGTCATGAGTTGCGCGTGAAATCAAATCCAGACGACCGAACATGTCTTCTCGAGAAGACGCAGCGAGCAACACTCGCGTCAGGGTTTCAATATCTTCTTCCACATATCGTGCAAACCTCATGACTTGGGCTTGCCTGATTACGTCATGAAAATCCTGAAAATGGTGATACAGGGAACCCTTAGAGATATTTGATGTTTCCAGAAGTTGCTCCACTGTGAAACCTTGAGATCCGTGCTCATCAATTAGCGCAGCAGCAACTTCAGTTAGGCGAACCTTTGTGGGATGAATCTCGCGCACCCCTCTATTCAATCACCGAATATCTATCCCAGATGGCATGATAGAGGGATGGCACATCTTGAACGTCACGCATCTCATCGCATCGGATTACTACGGGCAATGGTGCTCGGCGCAAACGACGGACTCATCTCCACTGCATGCTTGGTTCTGGGTGTTGCAGCAGCAAATTCAAGCCGCACTGCAATTCTCACTGCCGGCATGGCTGGCCTTGTTGCTGGTGCAGTCTCCATGGCGCTTGGTGAATACGTATCTGTCAGCTCGCAACGCGACTCAGAGTTAGCAGACATCGCAAAAGAAAAATGGGAACTGGAAACCATGCCAGAACATGAACTCGATGAGCTCACCATGATTTATGCAAACAAAGGACTCCCACATGCAATGGCTCGCGAAGTTGCAGAGGAACTCACGAAGAACAATGCCCTCGCAACCCACTTGGCAGAAGAACTGGGAATCACCGGCGTAAACCAGGCCAATCCAATTGAGGCCGCCGCTGGGTCGGCTGGCGCTTTCACCCTTGGGGCTGCCATTCCGCTGATTGCAATTGCAGTCGGAACTGCCGCATCTCGAATGGCACTGACCATAGGAATTGTCACGCTCTCACTCGTTGCCCTTGGCTTTGCTAGTGCCCGCTATGGCAAGGCCAGCGCAGGAAAACCAATATTCCGAGTAGTTATAGGCGGACTCGTCGCCATGGGAATCACCATGGCCGTTGGCAAGATCTTCGGGGCTGCAGTCGCCTAGGCGTCACTTTGCGCTCTCCCCTTCAAAACAGCGAGACTGTATGAATGAGCGCACCCTCCACCACAGACAAAGACACAGCTCGCATTGACGCGGCACTAGATGCACTTCTTGCAGAGTTCGACCCAAAGAAGGTCGACAACTTCACGTTCCGCGGTGCACGGTTTGACCGAGGACTTGCGTGGGTTCATTTCCCAACTGGACACGGCGGCCTTGACATGCGTCCCGACCTCAACCGTCATGTCGAAGAACGGCTTCGTGCAGCCGGTGCAGCAGCGCAGGACGCTTCAACATTCTTTATGGCTCTTGCCGGTCCGACTATCGCAACACACGGAAGCGAAGAAGTAAAGAAGCGTTTCCTTCGCCCAATGTTTACGGGTGAAGAAAAATGGTGCCAGTTGTTTTCAGAGCCAGGTGCCGGAAGTGACTTCGCTGGTCTTGGTACAAAAGCAATTCGTGACGGAGACGAGTGGATCATCAATGGACAAAAAGTGTGGAACACACTTGCTCACCTTGCTGACTGGGGAATGCTCGTAACACGCACCGACCCTGATGCTCCGAAGCACAAGGGCATGACTTATTTTGCACTTGACATGCATGCGCCTGGTGTTGAAGTACGTCCACTTCGCCAAATCACTGGCGAAGCTGAATTCAACGAGGTCTACATGACCGATGCACGCGTACCTGACGCACATCGCGTCGGTGAAGTAGGCGAAGGTTGGCGCGCAGCGCTCACCACACTTATGAACGAGCGCAGTGCAATCGGTGGCGGCGGTGGCGGCAACGCAAAGCGACGCGGCCCAATTGACGAAACAATCAAGATTTGGAAAGAGAAGCCTGCAGACCAGCGCAATAACGCGGACAAAGACAAGATGATGCATCTGTTCTGTGCGAGCGAAGCTTTGCGTTTGACAAACATGCGCGGTGCACAAGCTGCAAAAGCCGGCAACCCCGGACCAGAAGGCTCGATTGCCAAACTCATGTCAGCAGATTTCAACAAGAAGGTCACCGAGTTCACATTGCACCTCATGGGTGCAGAAGCAATGGTCGATTACGACTTCACGTTCCGTCGCCCAGACACTTTGTCGGTCGATGGTTCATTCGGCGGCCCACGTCATTCGTTCTTGCGTGTTCGTGCTAACTCCATTGAAGGCGGCACAAGCGAAATCATGCGCAACATTCTTGGCGAACAAGTACTCGGCCTTCCTGGCGAGCCACGCGTTGATAAAGACATCTCTTGGAGCAAAGTTCCTCGAAGCTAAGCCCTAGAAATTTTGCGGTTACCACAGGGCGAGGAGAACCCAGGATTTGTCTGGGTTTCAGGCGGTCTATGGTGCATTCATGATTCGCCTTCGCCAAATAGCCCTCGTTGCCCACAGCCTTGACCAGGCCATTGCTGACATTTCTGCCGCCCTCGATGTCGACGTAATCTTCCGAGACCCTGGGGTGGGCTTCTTTGGGCTTCACAATGCGTTGTTCTGTATTGGTGACCAGTTCTTAGAGGTTGTCTCCCCTACAAAAGAAGGCACCACCGCCGGCCGACTGCTCGAAAAATTGGGCGGCGATGGCGGCTACATGGCTCTGTACGAAGTTGATGACCTTGACGCGCGCATAGACCGCGTGAAGTCGCTTGGCATTCGTACCGTTTGGGAAGGCACCGGCGACGCAATTCGCGGACGTCACTTACACCCGCGTGATACTGGCGGCACGTTGGTGTCACTTGATCAACCTGATGTTGCAGGCGAATGGGCATGGGGCGGCCCCGAATGGAAATCACATCGGTCATCATCAGTTGTTTCCAGCATTGATTCATTCACTGTGTCTGTTCCAGACCCAGAATCTTCGCGCGTCCACTGGACACAACTTGGCATCAGTGAGGCAGTTCGCTTCGTGGCATGTGGTGATCAACCAGAAGGTCTCACCGAAGTAACGATGAAGTGTGTTGACCCATCGCGCAATGGCGAAACATTTCAGCTGTGTGGCGTGACCATTACTCTGCGCGCGTAGCTATTTCTATAGTGCGTTTGAATGCACAACACCACCAACAACAGTGGCGAGAACTGAGATGTCTTTGATCTCCATGGGGTCAACTGCACATGGGTCAGCATCAAGCACCGCGAAGTCTGCAAACTTGCCCACTTCAATGGACCCGTATTCATCGTCACAATGAAGTAGATACGCAGAACCAATAGTCATTGCCTTCAATGCATCGAGTGCAGAGATGCGTTCTGCTACACCCAAGACATAACCAGAAGACGTAACGCGATTTACTGCACACCACATGGTGAATAACGGAGCAAGTGGCGTGACTGGCGCATCACTATGAATGGAATGTGGAATGTTCATTCGTACTGCAGTACCTACAGCATCAAGATGTCGTGCTTTTGCTGGGCCCATGGTGTCATGGCGGTGTGTGTCACCCCAGAAATACAGATGGTTCGCAAACAAGTTGACACAAATGCCGAGAGTCTTGATCTTGCGGAACATCGCATCCGTAGCCATCTGCACATGCTCTAAACGGTGACGGTGATCAAAACGCGGATGCGCTTCAAGCAGTCGACGGTAAATGTCAACGCCTACCTCTATTGCTTCATCTCCATTGGTATGCATTGCTAACTGATAGCCAGCCTTGTGGAACGGAAGCATCAGTTTGAATAGATCCTCCGGATCCCCTAACCACAAACCATTTGGGGAACCGCAGCAATAACCGGGCCAGTTCATTCGTGCGGTACGACCTTGAATAGAACCATCTGCAATGAACTTCAACGGCCCCATCGCAAACATTTCAGAATTGAATTGCTCAAGGTCCTGCAATAGATCTGCAATCTCGTCAGGGCTCAGCCTCAACGACATGAACGTCGCAAGAGGCGCATACCGAACACGAGCAGGAAAACCCGCGTGGTTTACAACGTTCGCAAACCCCTGAATAGTTTTCTTTGTAGCAATAGTCGCAAGGTCAGTCACCATCGTGCAGCCGGCTTGACGAGCCAAATGTCCGCCGTCCCAGATTGCGCTTTCGCCACCTGCATCAAGGTTCACATGCACACCAAGAAACATTACGAGTGCTAGTTCACGAATTTCACCTGTGATGTTGCCGTTCTCGTCGCGGTGAACACCTTCGTCTGTGGTTGAGTTATCAACTCCGGCACGTGCCAACATTGCCGAGTTCGCATGACCAACGTGCCCGTTACTTTGCATCACCCAAATAGGGCGAGTCTCTGAAACAGAGTCCAGCATTTCAAATGTGAGTGTTTGCGAACCAACCATTGACACATCAAAACCAACTGCAATAAGAGATTCTGATTGATCCTTCATTTCAGCGTGAGCTACATGAAGTCTTTCGATGATGGCTTCTACTGTTGGACAACCGGGTTGTACTGAGCCATCAACTTGCCCACGGGGGTACGAGCCCACCCATGTAAAGCGAGACAGTGAACCTTCTCTGACGATGTGGCAGTGAGCCTCAATAAACCCGGGGACAATGACTGATTCAGAGAACTGATCATCAATAGTGATGTCAAGGCCCTCAAGGTCAGCCAATACCTGGTCCAACATGCCCGTATGGAGAACTCTGCCATCTTGCACAGCCACAGCATTGGCCTGAGACACTGCGGAATCAAGGGCGACGACGGATCGTGCTGTGAACACTGTGACGCTCATTTGGTTCCCACTTCCCGACTGCATACAAACTGTACAAGAATGGGCATATGACTATGCAACTAGACCCTCACACCGATATCGCCTCAATCGCAGGCACGGTGAAAACACTTCGCAATACGTATAACTCTCGCATCACGCGACCACTTGCATGGCGTCGTCAACAACTTCAGAACATGATCACCATGCTGGAGAAAAATGAGGCTGAACTACTCGAAGCATTAAAAGTAGATCTTGGCAAGCCAACGGCAGAAGGGTTCATTACTGACCTAGCTTTCGTTACAGGAGAGATCAAGTTGATGCTAAAGAATCTCACTAAATGGAACAACGTCGAGAAAGTATCGACTCCCTTAGTTGCCATGCCAGCGAAATCTGTGCTGATGCCAGAACCTCTCGGTGTTGTGTGCGTTATCGCACCATGGAACTATCCGGTGCAATTGCTGTTGGTCCCGGCAGCTGGCGCTATTGCTGCAGGCAACACAGTCATCATGAAACCATCTGAAGTGTCACCAACAGTGTCTGCAGTACTCGCCCGTTTGGTACCGCAGTACTTAGACACCACAGCCGTTTCACTAATTGAAGGCGGCGTGCCAGAGACCACTGAATTGCTGGCCCAGAAGTTTGATCACATCTTCTACACCGGCAACGGAAAAATTGGTCGTGTTGTTATGGCAGCAGCTGCAGTGAACCTCACGCCTGTCACTTTGGAGCTTGGCGGAAAGAGCCCGGTCATCATTGACAAGAGTGCGAACATCGAAGTTGCGGCTCGTCGTGTTGCGTGGGGTAAGTGGCTCAACGCGGGCCAAACCTGTGTTGCTCCTGACTACGTATTGGTCGACGCTTCTGTTGAAGACAAATTTGTTGATGCACTGCGCACTTCAATTACAGACTTCTATGGCGCCAACCCCCACACCAGCGATAGCTACGGACGCATTGTGTCACCACGCCACTTTGACCGCCTTGTCTCCCTTATGACAGGTGGAACTCCAATCATCGGTGGCGAATCAGCCGCAGCTGATCGTTATGTTGCTCCGACTGTTCTCGGAAACGTGAACCTGAACGCACCCATCATGCAAGAAGAAATCTTCGGACCACTTCTCCCTATCATCAGCGTGAAAGACACCAACGAGGCAATTGAGTTCATCACCTCACGTGATCACCCGTTGGCGTTGTACGTCTTTGCAGAGAATAGTTCCGTTGTCAACAATGTGTTGGAACGCACTACTGCAGGCGGTGTCACAGTGAATGGCACCTTGCTTCATCTCACCAGTCCTAATTTGCCTTTTGGTGGAATTGGTGAGAGTGGTATGGGTGGTTACCACGGCAAATCCGGAGTGCGAATCTTTCAGCACATGAAGCCAGTTCTGAAGCGTGGCACCAAGATTGACCCGAAAATCTCATACCCGCCGTACACAGAGCGCAAGCTCAAGTTGTTCCGCAAGGTACTGTAAGAACTTCCACCACAAAGAAAACACGTCATGAAATTTGCAATTGCCTTCGCTAACACCGGTCCATTCATTAATCCCGACAAGGCAGTTGCCATGGCACAGGCAGCTGAAGCTGCCGGGTTTGAATCACTGTGGACCGTGGAACACGTTGTTGTCCCTGCCGATTACCAATCGCCATACCCATATAGCGACACCGGGAAAATGCCTGGCGGTGATGACTCCCCTATTCCAGATCCGCTGATCTGGCTCACATACGTTGCAGCAGCCACACAAGCAATCAATCTTGCGACAGGAATTCTTATCCTGCCGCAACGCAACCCCGTTGTGCTTGCAAAAGAACTAGCAACACTTGACTTCATGTCAAACGGCCGAATGCTTCTCGGTACCGGTGTTGGCTGGATGAAAGAAGAATTTGATGCAATTGGCGTGCCCTTCAATGAACGCGGAAAACGTAACGATGAAAACATCGCTGCGATGCGCGCATTGTGGTCAGAAGACAAAGCGTCGTACCACGGCGAGTTCGTCAACTTCGATAACTGCATCTTGCGTCCGCAACCAGTTAAGGGCTCTATTCCTATTCACATCGGCGGCAGCACTGACATCGCAGCGAAGCGAGCTGGTCGTCTAGGCGATGGCTTCTTTCCTGCTGGCGGTTCACATGAGGAACTTGCTCGCATAATTGCAGTAACACGGGAATCAGCTATCAAGCACGGTCGTAATCCAAAAGACGTTGAGATCACAACTGGGGGCAACGGCGCAATTGGTCCGAATGCACTTGAAGAGATCAGCGCACTTGAGGCTCTTGGTGTTGAGCGGGTCATTCTGCCTGCATTCCTGTTCTACCGCGGAACCGCAGAAACGCTCGCCCAGTACGGCGAAGACGTCATTAGTAAAGTCAATTAACTAGTCAACGTCTGTAGCAGCACCAGAGAACTGGGACTGATACAAGCGGTAATACGCACCACGTGCGGTCAGCAATTGTTCATGCGAACCTTGTTCGACAATTCGTCCGTCTTCCATTACAAGAATGACGTTTGCATCACGAATGGTAGACAACCGATGCGCAATTACAAAGCTGGTGCGCTGACTACGTAGTGCGACCATTGCGTGCTGAATCAGAACCTCCGTGCGAGTATCCACCGAACTTGTGGCTTCATCAAGAATAAGAATTGTTGGGTCGGCCAAGAACGCACGGGCAATGGTCAGCAACTGTTTCTCACCTGCACTGACAGCGCCGCCTTCATTATCAAGTGGAGTGTCGTACCCGAGCGGCAACGATTGAACAAAGCGGTGCACATATGCAGCCTTTGCTGCAGCACGAATTTCTTCTTCAGTCGCAGAGGGCCTGCCATACGCAATGTTCTCTCGAATAGTGCCACCAAAGAGCCAAGTATCTTGCAACACCATGCCGATGTTTGAACGCAATTCACTGCGCGGCATTAATGAAATATCTCGACCATCAAGAGTGATGCGGCCACTGTTCAATTCATAGAACCGCATAATTAGGTTCACTAATGTGGTCTTACCAGCGCCCGTCGGGCCAACAATGGCAACGGTGGTGCCTGGCTCGGCCACCAAGGAGAGGTCCGTGATCAGCGGGCGGTCAGGATTGTACGAGAACGTCACATTCTCGAAGGCAACTTTTCCTTGCACCGGAGGCGACGCAACAAACTCTGCTTCAGCGCTCTCTTCTTCAGCATCAAGGACATCAAAGACTCGTTCAGCTGATGCAACGCCAGACTGCAGAACATTCATCATCGAAGCAGTCTGAGTAAGAGGTTGAGTGAACTGACGCGAGTACTGAATAAAGGCTTGAACATCGCCCAGCCCCATGGAACCAGATGCAACTCTGATGCCACCCACGACCGCAATCATGAGGTAATTCAAGTTCCCAACAAACATCATGGCGGGCTGAATAGATCCAGAAATGAATTGGGCACCGAATCCGGCTTCATAGAGCTTTTCGTTGGTAACAGCGAAACGTTCTTCCACACTGCGTTGGCGACCAAATGTCTTAACGATCGCATGACCAGTAAAGGTCTCTTCAATTAGCCCGTTTAATGCGCCTGTGTGCGACCACTGGGCAATGAACTGCTTCTTTGACCGTCGAGCAAGTCTGTTCATCGTGCTAATTGATAACGGAACAGTGATGATTGCAATAATTGCCAATATTGGAGATAACGCCACCATCATCACCAAAACTCCAGCAATCGTGAGAAGCGAAGTGATCAACTGACTCAGCGATTGCTGAAGGCTCTGCGAGATGTTGTCAATGTCGTTTGTGACACGACTTAGTAAGTCTCCGCGCGAGTGACGGTCAATGTAACTCAATGGCAATCTGTGAATTTTGGCTTCAACGTCTGCTCGTAACGTGAACATTGTGCGTTGCACAATTCCCGCCAACAGAAATGTTTGACCATACGCCAGTGCAAACGACAAGACATACAGCCCCAACGCAAGCTCCAAAGTACGGTGCAGTGAAGAAAAATTAACGCCAGTTTGTCCGTCACGTTGCGTTAGCCCATTAAACAAGATGTCTGTCGCGTGCCCCAGTATTCGAGGGCCAAGTACCACCATGGCAACGCTGACTACTGCCAAGAACATCACAAACATAACGAGATATTTCTCGCCCGCCATCAGACGCACTAGTCGTTTTGATGTCTCAGAAAAATTCTCTGATTTCTCAACTGGCATTCCCACAGTGCTCATTCGTGCAGTTCGTAGTTCGGAACCGGGCAAATGCTGTGCGGGCTTGTTGTCCTCAGCCTTATTTTCGGTCTCGTTGCTCATAACGCACCCTCATTTACCGCTGCCTGTGATTCAACAATTTCGAGGAATGTAGGACAGGTGGTTAGCAATTCATCATGCGTACCCAGCCCCACGCAGATGCCGTCTTCAAGTACAAGAATCTGATCCGCATCTCGAATAGTCGATACCCGTTGCGCAACAATGACCACCACTGCATCACGTACGGACGGCGCCAACGCCGCCCGAAGTCGAGCATCTGTTGCCAGATCCAATGCCGAAAACGAGTCGTCGAAGAGATATATCTCAGGGTGCCGTATCAGTGCTCTCGCAATGGCAAGTCGCTGACGTTGCCCGCCAGAAACATTTGAACCGCCTTGAGCAATGACAGCTTGAAGCCCACCCGGCATTGCCCGTACGAAGTCTTCAGCCTGTGCTGTGCGCAATGCAGCCCACATCTCTTCTTCTGTGGCGTCTTCCTTGCCGTAATCCAAGTTGCTTGCGATAGTTCCAGAAAAGAGATACGGCTTCTGGGGAACAATGCCAACGCGCGACCATAGAGCCTCTGGCGCTAACTGACGAACATCAACCCCATCTAAAAGAACCGCACCACTCGTCGCGTCGAACAATCGAGATACAAGGCTGACCAACGTTGTTTTTCCTGATCCGGTACTTCCGATGACCGCCAGTGTTTGCCCAGCTTTCACGGTGAATGAAATACCATCCAACACCGGAGACTCAGCTCCGGGGTAATGAAAACCCACAGAATCAAATTGCAGCACTGCGGTCTGTTGCAATTCCGTGATGGCATTCTCGGCAATCACAACAGATGTTGGAGTCATGAGAACTTCTTGAATTCGCTCAGCGCTCACCGCCGCACGCGGAATAAGCGCTGCCATCCACGTTGCCATCATGACTGACATAAGAATCTGTGTGAGATATGTAAGGAATGCAATCATTGCCCCGGGCTGCATAAGGCCCTCATTGATTCGGTCTGAGCCGAACCACACCACTGCAACGCTTGAAATATTGATAATCAATGTTGCAGTAGGAAACATCAACGCTTGAAGTCGACCGCCACGCAGTGCCACTTCGGTGACTGCAGCGTTTGCATCGCTGAATCGCTGTTTCTCTTCTGGTTCACGCACGAAAGCACGAACGATTCGAATACCCGTCAGTTGTTCGCGGAGAATTTCATTGATTCTGTCAATGCGTTCCTGCATTTTACGAAAGGTAGGAACCATGCTGCCGATGATGATTCCGAGAAGGACTGCAAGAATCGGTATGGAGAACATCAAGATGCGTGATAATCCAAGATCTTGCTGCATTGCGAGGATCACGCCGCCTATTGAGGTGAACGGAGCGCCCAACAACAAGGTGCAAGTCATTAGGACCAACATCTGTACTTGCTGAACATCGTTAGTGATTCGAGTGATCAGTGATGGTGCCCCAAATGTTGCCACTTCGCGTGCGGAAAAATCGTTGACCTGGTGAAACAAGCTTCGTCGCACATCTCGACCAAAACCCATGGCGACTTTTGATCCGAAGTAAACGGCGATAACGGAGAACCCCACCTGGAGGATGGTGACCACCAACATCAGTGCACCCATTTGCCAGATGTATCCGACATCACGCTTCACCACGCCGTTGTTAATGATGTCCGAGTTCAAAGTGGGCAGATACAGGCCGGCCACTGCCTGAATGGCCTGGAAAACAACAACTATCCACAGCAAACCCTTGTATTTCGACAAGACGGTGGACAAGAGGCGCTTCAACATCAGGAAACGATTGTACTTGGCAACTAATCTCCATCAGAAGCCAGACCCTTATGCCACAAGGCACAGCAAGTACCCTTGTGGCCATGCCTAGTGATTTCGCTCTCAAAACCATGAACTTTGTTCATAAATCAATCCTCACCGTGACTGGCGGCAAGAAGGGGTGGAGCGCCGGCAACATGCCCGTCCTAAAACTCACCACAACCGGCCGCACATCTGGCCAACCACGAGAATGCATGTTGACCTCGCCTATTCAACACGGCGATACCTACGTTGTTGTTGCATCTCGCGGTGGCGATGACCACAACCCTGCATGGTTTGTGAACTTACGAGCCAATTCAGCCGTATGGATAGAAACTCAAACAGAAGCCAAGCACGAACGCCGCGCACGCATTGCAACATCTGAAGAGCGCGACGAGATGTGGCCAAACATTGTTGCCAAGTACGCAAACTACGGCGGATACCAGCTCAAAACAGCTCGTGAAATTCCACTTATCTTTCTCGAAAAGGTCTGACCGCTTGTGATTAATTGGGCAACAGACATTATCGACTCCATTGGATTGATTGGGGTTGCCTTACTCGTTGCGCTCGAGAATGTGTTTCCACCCATCCCCTCTGAACTCATTCTGCTTCTCGCCGGATTCAATGTCAGCGAAGGCAGATTCGATTACGTCAGCGGCGTCATTGCTGCAACAGTCGGATCAGTTATTGGCGCGTACTTCTTGTACGGAGTTGGTCGGTTGTTAGACGATGAACGAATGGAACGATTCCTCGCAGGTATTGGTCGCTTCGTTGGTCTGAAGAAGTCAGACGTGCATAAAGGTTTCGTGTGGTTCGAGAAGTACGGAAACTACGTGGTGTTTTTCGGTCGGCTCATTCCGGTTGTTCGCTCGGTGGTTTCCATCCCTGCAGGCGGTGACCGAATGCCACTTGGCAAATTCACTCTCTTAACCGCAACCGGTTCCCTTATCTGGAACATGGTCTGGGTGGCTCTCGGATGGACTCTCGGCGACCAATGGGAAAAGGCTGGCCTGTGGGGCGATTACCTTCAATACGGGGTGGTGGCGATTGTGGGTCTCGGGCTTATTGCCCTCATCGTTCGAGCCCGCCGCGCCAGAGGTGGACAGGAATAAGTCCGACTGTAAGATGATGGCTCACCAAACGCGGGTGTAGTTCAATGGCTAGAATCTCAGCCTTCCAAGCTGATTATGCGGGTTCGATTCCCGTCACCCGCTCCAAATCTCTTTACAGCGACCGTAGGAAAGCCACGATGTCGCTTGCGCGGGCATCTGTGATGTCTGGACATGCGATTGGCATCACTTCTATTCCGTGCGTTGTGCCGAGCACCGTGCGTCCTTGCGCTGCCACACCGGCGCGCAACAACATGCGGTAGAAGTTGATTCCCTCGTCGCGCAATGGGTCGCATTCATTCACACTGATCACTGTGGGTGGGAAACCGGTTACGTCTTTTTCTGTAGCAAAACTTGGCCACGCCAAAGGATTACGGGCATTGAACGCTTCAATTCCGTACCCCATGGCGCCATTGTTGTTGTGAAGATCCAGGAAGATGCCGTTGTTCTCAGTTGATGATGGGTTTTCTGGCAGTGGCCATTTGCCCGCAATGTATGGGCACAAGGCGTAGATGCCTGCAATCAGATTCAATTCGTTTTTCTGCTTCAAAGAGAGCGCTGTTGCCAACGTGAGATTGCCGCCACCACTTTCGCCCGCGACAACAATGCGCGACGCATCAACTTTCAGCGATGCTGCGTTTGCATGAATCCACTTCAGTCCAGAGACACAGTCATTGAGTCCAGCAGGAAACGGAGCAACTTCCGGAACAGAAGAGGGTGACACTGCATTACGGAAATCAACCATCACCACTGCAACACCCTTAGCTGCAATAATTCGACCCCACGCGCTGTAGTTGCCGTCGTAACAAGACAACGACGCCATACCGCCACCATGGATGTAATACAAACATGGAAGGACATCGTTCGTATCAGGGCGTATCACTCGAATATTGATGGTGTTGCCATCTGGTTGAGAAATCACTTTTTCTTCTGTAATTCGAAGACCCTTTGACGGTGCAAAATCCTCGTTATCACACACCGACATAGTCGCGCGATATGCATTCATACCTTCGAGCGATTCAGGACTATTTGCCTGAGCAAGCATCGCGTCGCGATCCTTGACATCCGGAGCTGCGAAACTTGGCATTGCGGCCAAGATTGCTTTGATGCGCGGATCTATACGTGGATCATTAGCGTGATTAGTGGACATGGAAACCCCCCGAATTGGTTTTTCCAAGACACTACAACGCCTCCAACCCCAGAAATGCACGGCGGGCTCCAATCTGGGAAGATGAACGCACGCTTCCGAAAGGCACTCATGTCCACAGATTCCACCGTTCGCTTTATTGCTCACTTCACAGTCACAGACCCTGATTCGTACCGCATTTATGAAAAGGGTTTCTTCCCTATTTTGCGTTCTCACGGTGGACGGTTTCTTACATTTGACGACGCACCAACAGTGCTTGAAGGAAGCTATGAACAGGGCCGAACCGTTGTTCTTGAGTTCGATTCAGAAGACGCTTTAAACGCCTGGTGGAATTCAGCTGAATACCGGGAACTTGCTGTTCATCGTCATGCCGGCACTACGACACATTCAGTGACCGTGGTACACAGCCCTCCAGGGCGCTAACAAAAATTGATTCGAAAATCTTCTACGGACATTTCGTAGATGTCTTCTGGTCCATCTTCAGGATCAATCTGTGTTCCGACATTGGTGAAACCAAACTTCGTAATCACAGCAATAGACGCTTCGTTGTTCGGATCAACGGTGTACCTCAACAATTTAACGCCTGGTTGATTAATGACCCACAACCACATTCCGGTCAAAGCCTCTGTCGCATAACCGCGCCTTTGAAAATGGTCATGGACGCCGAGCCCTATTTCCATCATCCCCTGCTCATCTGGGGGGCCATGAAATGAAGTGCTTCCCACAATCTCTCGAGTTTCCTTTTCCACCATCCAGCGGACAAACCATTTATTGACCACTGGATCTGATTTCACCTGCGGCACACGCCACCGCAATGGCCCACTGTCATTCATGAGCACATGGTGAGGGTTGTGAAACGGCATTCCCTCATAGATGGAAAGGTTCATCGGGTCCTCAAACAGCGTGATCAAATCGGCACTTCCAATGTGGTGAAGCTCTAGCCGTGGCGTCACAATCACCGGTTCTACATCATTGTGCTGAGAAACAGCTAAATAGTACGACGGTAATG
>JBIISL010000030.1:0-23626 GCA_044341035.1 Ilumatobacteraceae bacterium
CATAACCGAGCCACACAACACGATGCACCCCAAGCGTTTCTGCTGATTTCAGAGTCTCTGCATGACGAACTTCGACAAGTGTCTTTCCTGCAGGCATATCTGCAGGGACTTCGCCGTGGTCGCCGTTTGTCGCGACAACCAAAACAACCCTGTGCCCTTCGGCGGATGCACGCGCGATGGTGCCTCCAGTACCGATGCATTCATCATCGGGGTGGGCATGAAAGCAAACAAGTGTCGACAATTACGCCTGCTTTGCTGCGCCACTTGCGAGCAGAGCGTCGACATTAGCAACGCCCCAGTCACGAAGAACTTCTGCAGTGTGCTGACCAGCATGAGCTGATGGGCGTGAAATTTCTGGCGTAGTGCGAGAAAAACGAGGTGCTGGTGCTGGCTGCATATGACCATTCACGTTGATGAACGTTTTGCGCTCAACGTTGTGTGGGTGTGCGGCAGCTTCGCTCATGGTGAGAACTGGGGCAAAGCACACGTCGGTGGCTTCCATGATTGCGCACCACTCATCACGAGTCTTTGCTTTCATCACTTCTTGCAAACGAATCTTTAGCCCTGGCCACATTGACTGATCCATTTGCTTTGCGAAATCAGCATCGCCTTCAAGGCCGGTGAGCTTCATGAGCTCGGCATAGAACTGTGGCTCAATAGAACCAAGCGAGATGTACTTGCCGTCTTTACATTCGAATACATCGTAGAAGTGAGCGCCGGTATCAAGAAGGTTTGTTCCTGGTGCATTTTCATCGAAGATCCCCATGGACTTAAACGACCAGAACATGGTCATCAGCACCGCTGCACCATCAACCATTGCTGTGTCAACAACTTGGCCCTTGCCTGATTTTTGTGCCTCAAGCAATGCGCACACAACACCGTATGCGAGGAACATTCCACCGCCACCAAAGTCGCCAACCATGTTAAGTGGTGGTACAGGTGCTTCACCGGCGCGACCAAAGTGCGCAAGCGAACCGGATAACGAGATGTAGTTGATGTCGTGGCCAGCAGCCTGGGCGTACATGCCCTCTTGTCCCCAACCTGTCATGCGACCAAACACGATGCGTGGGTTACGTGCCTGACACACGTCAGGGCCAACACCAAGACGTTCCATAACGCCTGGACGGAATCCTTCGATAATTGCATCGGCTTTTTCCACCAATTGCAATAACGCCTCAACACCTTCAGGGCTCTTCAGGTCAAGCGCGATATTCTTTCGCCCGCGCAACATCAGGTCTCCAGCAGGTGTTGATGGTGGCGTACCACGCACGGCTTGCGCACGATCAACACGAATGATTTCGGCACCCATGTCGGCGAGCAACATGGCAGCAAACGGCCCAGGCCCGATGCCAGCGATTTCAATGATCTTGTATCCAGTAAGTGGTCCAGACATGACGAATTCCTTTTGTTGTTGTGTAGTGAAGAGTTATGCGGCGCGGCGTGCGTGTGACGCAATGGCGTCAACAAACAGTGGCCACAGTGGAAGCGGCACATCATGACCCATATCAGTGACGAACATAAATACTGAGCCAGGAATAAGTTCCGCAGTGCGCTCGCCACCAGACGGTGTGAGCAACTCGTCATCACGGCCGTGAATCACCAGAGTTGGTGTGTTGAGATTGCGCAATTTGTCACTGCGGTCTCCTGATGCATAGATCGCAGCAAGTTGACGGTGTGAACCTTCTGGGTAAAAGCTTCGGTCGAACTCACGAGCCGCACGAGATTTGGCTTCTTCCAAATCGAAGTACTTCTTCGAACACCACACGGCCCAGTTCGCTGCGCCTTCGATGTACGTGGCGCGATCAGGTGATGGCGGCGCAAGCAAGGTATTCAGTGCGGCTTCGGTTGGAGTTCCGTACGCAAGGTCTCCGGTAACAGACATGATGCTTGTGAGGCTTTGTGTGCGATGAGGATGCTCGAGTGCGACCGTCTGAGCAATCATGCCGCCCATTGATGCGCCAATGACGTGCGCCTTATCAATGTCGAGATGATCAAGCACGCCAATTGCATCAGCGGCCATGTCAGACAGTGTGTACGGAACTGGAACAGTGACTGTTTCCCCCATTGCTGCCTGCATCGTGACTTTGTCTGTTTCCACCATGACGCCGTCATGTTTGTACGACAGTCCGCAGTCGCGATTATCAAAGCGCACAATGTGGAAACCTTGATTGACGAATAGGTGCAAGAATTCTTCGGGCCAGGCAGTCATCTGGGCACCAAAGCCCATGATCCACAACAAGGTGGGATTCTTTGGGTCTCCCAAAGTGTCGTATTCAATATTGATTCCGTTAGGCAAGATGGCTTGAGGCATCTGTCCATTCTCACAGGTAGCCATGCCCCAATGAAAAGCGGAGCAACTAACTGAGAAGTCGACGCTTTTGTTCAAGGAATTCATCATCGGTGATGGTTCCTCGGTCGCGCAAGGCTTCTAGGCGCTCTAATTCCCCTGCAATACTTGACGAGCCCGGAGTGGCCTCTGAGCGAATTCCGCCGCGTGCCTGAATGGTGGAATGAATGATGTTTTGCACTTTCTCAGGCTGGGCAATATCTGTAAACGTTTGCTGACCATCTTGACCACCAGATTCGATGAGCAAATCGCCCACACCGAGCAACCGCTCTACTAGCGATTGACTGAAGTTCACGTTATTTACTCGTTCCAGAGGGATTTCCACCCCATCGCGCGACACAACGCCTTGGCGATAGATGAGTCGATGGGACGTGACAACGAAATAGGTAGTGCGCCATTTAATGAGATGCACCAGCACCCAAGCAGCACTCACAATGATGGCGGCCATCCCCAGATACCCAATGGCGTCTTGAAAGAAGCCGGCTGGCATTTGGGCCCTCAGCATCAATGTGAGAAACATCGACCCGAGGAGCGTCGAGACGGACGAGCCGAAATACCACCAGTGTGGATGGAGGTCTAAAACGATTGTTTCGTAGTCATTCAGCAGTCGCCGAGGAAAGGGCATGGAAGAAAGGGTACAACCGCCTAGTTTCAAGGCGTGACATTCCTGCATCAGCCCCAGACAGAATCCGGCCACACGGCTGAATCTGTGCTTGCTGGCCTCGATGCTCAACAGCGCGAAGCAGTCACAGCACCAGTGGGCATCGTTGTTGTGCGCGCCGGAGCTGGTTCTGGCAAAACAACCGTTCTCACTCGTCGCATTGCATGGAGAACATTGTCCGGCACTGCAGATATTGAGAAAACTCTCGCAATAACATTCACGCGGCAAGCTGCAACTGAAATGCGCACACGTCTTGCACGATTTGATCTTGAGGGTCGTCCCACCATTGGCACTTTTCACGCCATTGCGCGGCGATTGATGCTGCAAAATTTGGAAGACCGCAACAGGCGGGCACCTGTCATTGTGAACAACAGATCATCACTGATGTCGTCGTGCATGGGAGACGATGCCAAACATGGTGGCGTCATGGACATGTTGTCGGCAATCGACTGGGCTCATGCACACATGATTGCGCCAGATGCTGCAGCTTCTGCACTCTCTTCAGCGGGCATGAAAATTCCACTTCCGGCACTTCGCTTTACCGAGGTCTTCAAAACCTACGAACAAACAAAACGCAAGCGCGGTGTTATTGACCTCAACGATTTCATGACGTCTGTCGTCAATGAAGCAGCCCGTGACCCGCGATTTGCCGAATCGATTCGCTTCCAATATCGCCACGTGTCTGTTGACGAAGCACAAGACATGAACCCACTGCAATATGCGTTTTTGAAAGTTCTGTTACCAGCGAGCCCCGATGTGTTTTTGGTGGGTGATCCCAACCAAGCAATTTACGGATTCAACGGCGCAGACAAGGATTTGTTCGACTCGTTACCTGGTTTCTCTACAGGCGCCAATGTTGTCTCTTTGCCATCGAACTATCGGTGCACGCCAGAGATTGTAAAGATTGCAGTTGATTCACTAGCCAAGGACGGACAAATTGCAGACGCTGTGTCACAACGCCCCAGTGGTGCAGTGGTGCGACTGGAGCGGTGTGCGACTGAAGCCGCAGAACAGCAATTGATTACCAAACTTGTGACACGTGCACATTCCTCTGATCGGTCTTGGAGCGATATTGCGGTTCTAGTACGTGTCAATACAGTCGCCGACGGTATTCGCGACCAACTGATTGCTGCCGGTATTCCTGTTCGCTCCTCGCGCAGAGGTGGTGCATGGGCTCGCGCAGTTGCCGCTGCCACTTCATTGACAGGACGAGACGATTTAGCTACATGGGCAGCAGACATTCTCGACACTGGCGAATACACACCAGATGATGCTGATTTTCAGATTGCGAAATTGGTTCGCGATTTTCTTGATCTACATCGTTCTGGCGGAGTTGACGGTCGCACGTTTGGTTCATGGCTCGTAACCTCAGCAGATATTGCAGAAACTGACGGCGTTGAGGTACTCACCTTTCACGCAGCCAAAGGACGTGAGTGGTCGTACGTCGTTGTTGCAGGAATGGAAAAGGGCCTTCTTCCCCACCGCAGCGCCCGCACAGGTGCTGCCCGTAGCGAAGAGGCACGCCTTGCTTATGTTGCGCTTACTCGTGCCGCAGACGAACTTGTTGTCACGTGGACCGACCAACGCAACACAAAGTCTTCGGGGCCTTCGCCTTTCCTGCCTTCTGTCACAACTTCAGTTCCTGTTGTCGATGCCCCACCTGAAGAGTTGCGTCGTATCGCACGTCAACGCCCACAACAGGACCCGCTTGAAGTTGCACTTGAAGAATGGCGCCAACAAAAAGCACGCATTGGCCGCATGGAACCAAACGGTATTTTGACAACAACGCAGATGCGTAACATCGTTCGCGATAAACCAACAACGGAGGAAGCTATTGCTGGCCTCACGGACATCATCTTTGCTCGGCGCTATGCAACCGAACTAACTGCGGTTATAGATTCTGCGTTGGGCCGCTGAGATCGCGACCCTTTCGTAATTTGTCCATCAATTCGGTGGGCATTGATAGAAATACAGCTTCGGCTTCTGCACACAACGTGTCGCCAATGTGCGAAGTACCTTTCGTAAAAATCTTTCGTCCTTCAACCCGATCAACCCATCCGCGATACACGATTTCTTGGTGCAATGGTGTCGGTGCGCGGTATTTGATTGACAAAGTTCCGGTCATGCCAGGACGACCGGTGAGCGACTGAGCCATTCCGAGAACTTCATCAAATGCTGCAG
The DNA here is from genome assembly GCA_044341035.1 of Ilumatobacteraceae bacterium. Lineage (GTDB taxonomy): Bacteria > Actinomycetota > Acidimicrobiia > Acidimicrobiales > Ilumatobacteraceae > UBA2093. The sequence goes on from JBIISL010000030.1 coordinate 5,190, forward strand.
CGATATAACCGCCATGCACATGACCCGGTGGCCCCTCATATGGCTCCGTAAAAGTAGCGCTTCCGACGATGGCCCCGAATTCTCCGACTGAATCATCTTGTTCCATTGTCATTGGCATCGACAGTGGATTCATTGACCCGTAAAACGGACTGCGATCTGTGAAGTGAGATTCTGCAGCTGCACTGCCAGGAATGCCGTCGGGCGCATTGATGCTCTCGAGCGCTTTTGCGATATGAACAATCGCAGTGTCAATGTCGTCAATTCGTGCAGTTGACATAAACGAATCAAGAATCAATTGACGCGTAACTGCTGCCAGACGAACCCGCGCCTTGTCAGCGTCAGTTAATTCTGTTGTTCGGTCGTGGAATGAGGGAAACGAAACACCGTCAGATTGTTCCGAATCTGAATTACTCACCGAGGACCAACCGTCAACAGAACCGGTGCGTGATCACTTGGCTTTTCACCCTTACGCGCATTGCGATCCACTTCAGACGACACTGAACGTTCCGCAACGGATTTTGTGGCCAACAACAAGTCAATACGCATGCCATGACCTTTATGGAATGAACCATTGCGGTAGTCCCACCAGGAATACAGGCCCGCTTCGTCGTGGAACCTGCGATATGTGTCTTCCATACCGAATGCATTGACATGAGCTAATGCATCACGCTCTGGCTGGCTGACATGTGTGGCGCCCTCAAACGCTGCCATGTCCCACACATCACGATCTTCTGGTGCGATATTGAAATCTCCCGCAACTACAACATCATCGGCCGGAGAACAGGACGCATCAAGATGTTGGCGCAGACGCGACATCCATGACAGTTTGTATGTGTAGTGATCGTTATCTAATTCGCGACCATTTGGCACGTACACAGAACTCACTCGCACTCCACCGCATGTTGCAGAAATGATTCTGGCTTCATGATCAGGCTCGACACCTTCAGCAAAGTTGGGAACTACATTGTCGAGCCCAACGCGAGACAAAATGGCTACGCCATTCCATTGGCCCTGACCAAAGTGGGCACTTTCATAGCCCAGTTCAGCAATTGCTTCTGTGGGGAACTTGTCTTGAGCCAATTTGGTTTCTTGCAGACACACCACTTCAGGCGTGTTTGCTTCTAACCATTCCTGTACACGAGGCAGTCGAGCCTTCAGCGAATTGACGTTCCAAGTAACAATGACCACTCCATGACGGTAGTAGGAATTGTCCTACATTGACCAACTGAGGCGTAGTTATCGCTTTTTGGCAGGTACTTTTTTAGCGGGCGCTTTTGTGGGAGCCGGCTTCTTCACAGCTGCAACCTTTTTTGCGGGCGCCTTTGCAGCAACTGCTTTTTTCACAGACGCTTTTGCAGGTACAGCCTTTTTTACAGGTGCTGATTTCTTAACTGGTGCAGACTTCTTTGCAACCGCAGATTTCTTAACTGGTGCAGACTTCTTTGCAACTAACGGTTTACCTGATGGCTTCACGCCAGCATCGATAACTCCTGGCACTGCAAGATCAACACTGCGTCTCGCAGGCGTGTATCCGACCACTGTCAATGTGACTGCATCACCAATTGCAAAAACTTCACGTGCGCTGCGTGGCTGTGGTTTCGCCATATTGCGAAGGGGTACATACCCAGAGATATCACCAATAAGCGCAGTAATACCGTTTGCCGCATATGAATTGACAACAGCTTTTACTTTTGAACCGACAGGGTGCTTTTCAACAAACTGCAAAAACGGCATCAACTCATTGGCCATTTTAGCTTTCACGCTTGGTGGCGGAGTTTTCGGAACTGGCATCGGCTTGCTTGCTTCGGGACTCGCTGTTGAAGATTCCTTCTTGACAACTTTTCCGGTCTTCACTGATCGACGACTGGTAGCGCCACGGACAGGAAGACGTTCGACAAATACCCAACCAACTAGAGGTACGGGCTTTCCGCCAATCAGACGGCCTTCATCAAACAGCCATTTGTATTTGCCGTGGAATTCTTGGTAGCTGTCATTCGACAAAATTGAGGCATTCACCTTGTCGGCGATTGCCAGAACGAATGCATCGCCTCGGCCAACAGCTCCAGCCGGTGGTGCTACGAGTTCGTTGTTAGCGATTGCTTTTTCGAATTCTGCGGACTCTTTTTTGGCGATGCGATGACCAAAAGTTGCGTCAACAACGACAGACACCTTGGCATTCTTAAATTCATCCATCAATGCCATGACGGCTTCGTGGAGTTGGGCAAGGCTCGGAACAGAGCGACCCTCGGTGGCTATGTTCGATCCGTCGACGATGATGTGTTTGGTCACCCATTCAGTCAACCACCCGAACCCGCCATCCAATGGGCATTCCGTCTAGCCTGTCCCCCGTGATACATAAGGAAATACGTGCCGTGCTCTGGGATTTCGGCGGAGTCATCCTTTCCAGCCCTTTTGAGGCGTTTAATGGCTACGAAAGCCAGGCTGGCATCCCACTCGACCACATTCGTCGCGTGAACTCCACTAATCCCGACGGGAATGCTTGGGCTCTTCTCGAGCGCAATGACATCTCACCTGTTGAGTTCGATTCCCTCTTTGCCTCAGAAAGTGAGGCATTGGGCCACCGGATTCCGGGAGCCGACGTGTTGGCTCTCCTTGCCGGTGAAGTTCGACCCGCCATGGTGGCAGCCCTCGACCTCGTCATTGCGTCTGGGTATCGCACAGCGTGTCTGACCAACAACGTGGTGTCCACGTCGCCAGACCCTTCACCGCGGCAAATTGAAGTGGCCGCAATCATGAAGAAGTTTGATCACGTTGTGGAAAGCAGCAAAGTTGGTTGCAGAAAACCTGAGCCACGTTTCTATGAAATCGCCTGCGAACTAGTCGGAGTATCTGCCGATGAATGCGTTTTTCTCGACGACTTAGGCGTCAATCTAAAACCAGCCGCTGCCATGGGAATGCGCACCATCAAAGTTGGCGACCCAACTATTGCTCTTCAGGAACTATCCGACCACTTGAGTCTTCAGTTTTAAAAGCCAGAAAATGTGTCGTCCATCAGGTCGACATGTTCTTGGTCGTGAATGGCTTTTGAACCAGTTGCAGGGCTACCCGAAGCCACACGCGCTGTATGGCGCAAGTCGTATCCACGTTCTTTCACGCGCCAGATGAGGTGCTCGACGAACTGCCATGCACCCATGTTTTCTGGCTCTTCTTGTAGCCAGACAATCTCTTTTGCATTCGGATACGTCGCTATCGCTTCATTGATCTGATCTATCGGGAACGGATACAACTGCTCAACACGAACAACAGCTACGGGAGCCGAGCGCTTATCGCGTTCTGACATGGCGTCCCACGCAACTTTTCCTGTGCACAGCACGATGCGCTTGACTGCTGCCTTGTCGCTAACGAACGGATCGTTCAGTACTTCTTGGAAAGAACCGGACGTGACATCCTCGAGACGTGAACGACTTTCTTTCATTCGCAGTGGCTGCTTTGGCGTAAACATGATCAATGGTTTGCGAATATCACGATGCAATTGGCGACGCAGTACATGGAAGAACTGTGCAGCAGTCGTTGCGTTGACAACTTGAATGTTGTCTTCCGCACAAGATTGCAAGAACCGTTCTACGCGTGCACTGGAATGCTCTGGACCTTGGCCTTCGAAACCATGAGGTAACAACAGGACTAAACCGTTCTGTTGTTTCCATTTATCTTCAGCTGCCACCAAGTACTGGTCGAGAACAATTTGAGCACCGTTAATGAAGTCACCAAATTGCGCTTCCCACATAGTGAGTGTGTTGCGATTGGTGTGTGCATAGCCGTATTCAAAACCAAGTGCTGCGTACTCGGACAAGAGTGAGTCATATACCCAGAACTTGCCTGTTGCGCCTGGCAATTGCTGCAGCGGTATGAAGTCATTTTCGTTTTCGTAGTCGACTAGTGCAGCGTGACGATGTGCAAACGTTCCACGGCGTGAATCCTCGCCCATTAAGCGAACATCAAAACCTTCCAGTAGCAATGAACCAATAGCAAGTGCCTCACCGATTGCCCATTCGAAGTCGCCATCTTTTTCATATGCAGCCACGCGTGCTGCAAACTGGCGAACAAGTTTCGGATGCGGGGTGAAGTCATCTGGATAATTCGTCAACTGATTGAAGATTCGGTCAAATGTTGCTTTGTCGATAGCAGTATTCACGTGCGGCAATACACCGACCGGCACTGGCGGCTTTGCAGCCTTCACCTTTTCGGGCGCATGAGACCGAGTGTCATCAAGCGCGATCTGCAACTTGCTCTGATAATCCTGCAATACCTGTTCTGCTACTTCAACACTAATGTCTCCGCGCTTCACCAGTTGCTCTACATACATTTTGCGAACACTGCGTTTCTCGGCAATGGCCTTGTACATGAGGGGTTGCGTGTAACTAGGGTCATCACCTTCGTTATGGCCATGCAAGCGGTAGCACAGCATGTCAATAACAACATCCTTGTGGAAACGCTGGCGGTATTCGAACGCAAGACGCGCAACACGTGCACATGCTTCTGGGTCATCACCATTCACATGAAAAATTGGTGCTTGAACTGTCTTTGCAACATCTGTTGCATACAGAGACGAGCGTGCATACTTCGGCGCGGTGGTGTAACCAATCTGGTTGTTTACAACCAAGTGAATGGTGCCGCCGACGCGGTAACCGGAGATGTCGCTCATCGCGAGACCTTCGGCAACAATGCCCTGACCAGCAAACGCTGCGTCACCGTGCATCAGAAGCGGCAAAACACTGTATGCAAACGGCGGTTCAATTTTGTCTTGTTTGGCTCGCACCATTCCCAACACCACGCCATTGACTGTTTCCAGGTGGCTTGGGTTTGCTGCCAATTCAATGTCAATTTCATTTCCCGCAGAAGATGTGTACGTGCCGTGTGCGCCAAGGTGATACTTCACGTCACCACTACCCTGCACAGAATCAGAACCGATGTGGCCTTCAAATTCTTTGAAGATCTGCTCGTAGTTCTTACCCATCACGTTGGCAAGAACATTCAGTCGTCCACGGTGCGGCATACCAACGACAACGCCATCAAGCTTCTGGTCTGCAGCGGCAGAGACAATCTCATCAATGATTGGAATCATTGATTCTGAACCTTCAAGACCAAATCTCTTTGTTCCGACATATTTGGTGGCCAAGAACTTCTCGAATGCTTCGGCGGCATTCAGACGCTCAAGAATTCGCAATTTCTCATCAAGCCTTGGCGTAAAGGTTGCGCCTTCCACTTTCGACTGGATCCAACGCTGTTCATCTGTGTTCTGGATGTGCATGTACTCAATACCAATGGTGCGGCAATACGCATCACGTAATACTCCGAGCAATTCATCAAGTGTCATTTTGGTGCTACCAGCAACGCCGCCTGTGAGGAACTCACGCTCAAGGTCCCAGATGGTAAGGCCGTAAGTAGCAAGGTCTAGTTCGCGGGGCAAACGAGGCGCTTTCCAATGCAACGGATCAATGTCAGCAATGAGGTGGCCACGAACACGATGAACGCGTACAAGAGTGCTGACTTGCATCTGCTTTTCCATCATTGTTTCTTCGCGGTTCATTGGTGAAGCGTCGGACGACCACTCAACTGGCTGATACGGAATATCGAGACTGCGGAAAATGTCGTTATAGAAGCCGTGGCTACCCAACAACAACTCATGCACTCGCTTCAAGAACAGTCCACTTTCGGCACCTTGGATGATGCGGTGGTCATACGTACTTGTCACCGTTACAACTTTTGATACTCCGAGAGCGTTCAGGTTTGCAGGGTCGCTGCCTTGGAATTCGGCGGGGTAATCAATAGACCCAACTCCAACAATGACACCTTGCCCTGGCATCAGACGCGGAACTGACTGAACAGTTCCGATTGTGCCTGGGTTTGTGATTGAAACGTTTGCACCCTGGAAGTCAGCAATAGTCAGTTTGTTTGCTTTTACTTTGCGAACAATTTCATCGTATGCAACAAGAAAGCCAGCAAAACTAAGCGTGTCGGCATTCATCAGCACTGGAACAACAAGCGCGCGCGTGCCGTCGCCCTTATCAACATCAACTGCGAGCCCAACATTGACGTGTGGGTTACGAACAAGTTGTGGCTTTCCGTCGGCGGCTACTTGATATGCATTGCGCATGTTCGGAACTGCATCTGAAATAGCGCGCACAATTGCATGCGCAATGATGTGCGTAAATGAAACCTTTGAAAGGCCATGCAATGATCGGTAGTCGTTGATGACTTTACGATTCACTTCCAAAAGACGTGCTGGCACATTGCGGAAACTTGTGGCGGTTGGAACCGACAGGCTCTTTTCCATATTGGTAACAATTGCTGCACCAACTCCGCGCAACGGCTCCAAAGTGGAACCTTCCGGCACCGATACCGGAGTTGCAGCTGAAGTGACAGATGAAGGTGCTGATGCTGGAGTGGTCGCTGCCACGGACGACTGAGTGACTGCGGAGCCGTTCGAGCTTGCGAGAGGCGACGAAGGCGCTGCAGGAGCCGAAGCGGCTGACGTAGAGGCGCTGCGGTAGTCGCTGAAAAACTCGCGCCATGCCTCGCTAACGGAAGTGGGGTCTGTGCGAAATTGCTCGTATATCTCTTCTACAAGCCATGAGTTCGCGCCAAAGTCTTGCGTACGGTCAGTTATATCTGCCATTGTCGCCTCGATCACTGCCCAATTGGGCGCTTGGGCACCATTTGCACTGATGCCACGGACGCCATTGTCCGCGTGACAAATGGTACTTGCCCAGATCGCTCCGAGCCGACCTATTGCATCAATTCACTAGTAAATTCGGTCTCATGAAACGTCTTCTCTCATTCTCCGCCTCTGTGGCACTTTTAGCAGCATGCGGCGGTGGCGGAACCTCCGCTCCAGCACAAACTCTTCCAGCCGGCGCCCTTGTAGTCACTGCTGTCTCAGGGCTGCGTTTTGACGCAAAGACCTACGGACCAGTTGCGGCTGGCGACATTGTCTTCGGTTATCAAAATGAAGACTCAATTCGTCACACACTCATCATCGCCAAAGGCGACACAAAGGTTCCGAACTTCAAATTGGTTGTTGCCAAAAAAGGTGACGTCGACTCTGGTCCTGTCACCTTGGATGCTGGCACGTACACACTTATCTGTGACGTGCCTGGTCACGAAAATATGAGAGCATCACTGACCGTCGAATAGACACAAAGTTTCTAGAAACGCAAATGGGCCGCCCCAATGGGGCGGCCCATTTGCATGTCGAAGTTGTTAGCCCATGAACACTACGGAAAGAGCGAAGAAGACAACCCACAAGACCACCGATGAGATGATTGCGTTCTTGTGACTCTCGTATGGCCACAACATCTTGTTGCCAGCCTTGATGCCACCAAAGATTCCGACTGCATTCAATTCAAGCAATGCAATGATTGCAAGCGAAATGAACATGAATGTGTAGGCATTACCCGTTGTTGCTGTAAATGCTTCTGAGTAATAGTGAGCTGCACCAACCATGTAGAACAACATTGACACTGAGAACACCATGTTCTGACGTGACGCAAGAAGCGCCTTTCGGCCACATGTTGCGGCATCTGGGTTTGCTTCGCCACCTGCAAGAACATTGGCTGCGTTAGCAATAACAACTTTTTGGTTCTTCCAAATGATCATCCACACATTGGCGGCCATCAAAATTCCCAAGATCATTCCAACTGAGATAACAGCATTCTTGGCGTTCGCTGGATCTGAACCGGCATGATTCATGAAATCCTGCATGTAGTCAGGAAGCACACCAACAATAAGAAGGCCAGTCGCAAGTGTTGCGATTGACGCCCAACGGAACCACCACAATGCGCGTGTAGCGATTTGGGTCACAGTGATATTGCGGGCTTTGCCCTCGTCGCCATAAGCAGCAAGGCCTGGCACCTGAACGAAATTGAAATAGTAAAGCAAACCAATCCACGTGATTCCGGCAAGGACATGCAGGTAACGGAGCCAAAAGTTTCCGATTGCGTATTGATCAAACAACGATGCTGCGGTCATGAAATTTCCCTTTTCTAGGTGTCCAGACTGTGGACAAGTCTCAAAGGTAACAGCCCAAAGGGGTGGACAGGCGGAACTTGCGGTCGCCGAACTAACCTCATAGAACCATGGCACACGAGTTCATCTATACCTGTTACAAGTTGGCTCGGTTTTACCCACCAGACCGCACCATTCTCGAGAACATCTCCCTTTCCTTTTATCCGGGGGCAAAAATCGGTGTTATCGGCTCAAACGGCAGCGGTAAGTCCAGTTTGTTGCGCATCATGGCCGGCCGAGACGACGGGTATACCGGCGAAGCGCGCCTCACCCCCGGGTTCACTGTTGGCCTCCTAGAGCAAGAACCACAACTCGACATGACCAAAGATGTACTCGGCAATGTGATGGACGGCGTGGCCCCCATCCGAGATCTTCTCACCCGCTACGACGAAGTCATGGCCATGTGGGGGGACCCCGACGCCGACTACGACAAGGTCGGAGCCCTGCAGGCAGACCTTGAAGCGAAAATTGAAGCAGCTGATGCTTGGAGCCTTGACCGCAACGTGGAGATTGCTATGGACGCGTTGCGGTGCCCACCAAACGACTCTGACGTTTCGAAGTTGTCTGGTGGTGAAAAGCGCCGTGTGGCGTTGTGCCGTTTGTTGCTGTCACGCCCCGATCTACTTCTACTGGATGAACCTACGAACCACCTTGACGCAGAGAGCGTTGACTGGCTCGAGCGATTCTTGAAGGAATACCCAGGAACTGTCGTTGCCATTACGCATGACCGTTACTTCCTTGACAATGTTGCTAGCTGGATTCTTGAACTCGACCGTGGTCGTGGTTTCCCATTCGAAGGCAACTACACCTCATGGTTAGAGCAAAAGCAGACTCGTCTTGAAGGCGAAGAAAAGTTAAGCGATACCCGCACCCGCACATTGCAGCGCGAACTCGAGTGGGTGAAGATGTCACCAAAAGCTCGTCAAGCAAAAGGTAAAGCACGTCTTGCTGCATACGACAAGTTGCACGCAGAGGCAATGGCCGCTGAGCGTGGCCCCGACAAATTGGAAATCGCCATCCCCGCTGGCCCGCGACTTGGCGACAATGTCATCGTTGTTGAAAACCTCACCAAGGGCTTCGGCGATCGTTTGCTGATTGAGGACTTGTCGTTCTCCTTGCCTCCTGCTGGCATTGTGGGCATCATTGGCCCGAACGGTGCTGGTAAGACAACGTTGTTCAGCATGCTCACAGGCCAAGAAGCGCCAGACTCTGGCACTGTCACCGTTGGTGACACCGTGCAACTCAGTTACGTCGACCAGAATCGCGATTCACTTGACCCGACGAAGTCTGTGTATGAAGAAATCACAGAAGGCGTCGAACACATGAAAGTGGGCGGACGTGAAATTCATGGCCGCGCATACGTGGCTAGTTTCAACTTCAAAGGTGCAGACCAACAGAAGCTTGTAGGTGACCTATCCGGTGGTGAACGCAACCGTGTTCACTTGGCCAAAGTTCTGAAGCGTGGTGGAAACGTGTTGTTGCTAGACGAACCAACAAATGACCTCGACGTTGACACTTTGCGCGCACTAGAAGATGCTCTCGACCAGTTCCCTGGTTGCGCAGTTGTCATCAGTCACGATCGCTGGTTCCTTGACCGCATCGCAACACACGTTCTTGCATTCGAAGGCGATAGCCAAGTGCGCTGGTTTGAAGGCAACTTCTCTGAATACGAATCATGGCGTCATAAGGAACTGGGTTCAGCCGCCGATCAGCCACACCGCATCAAATACAAGCCACTTTCTCGGTAACCCAATGTCATTGCGCCTGATTCGAACATTGTGCTTTGGCGCCTTTTTGGCAGGACTGCCCGCAATCATCGTGTCCTCCATTCGTGGAAACAACGAAGGATGGGTACTGACATTCGGAATGATCACGGCGATTGCGGCAATAATTCTTATTGCTGTTTCGGCCACGACAACCACGAAGCGCATTGATGCTTTCAACGAAGTCGAAGCCGAACGAGTAGAGATGCGCATTCGTCAACTGGTTGAAGCTGGCGCCAATGAAGTTGAAGTTCGTTCTCTCGTGCGTGACACTCTTAATTTGTCTCGTGGCGAGCAGTGACCAACGCTGAACTTTTTGATTCGTGGAAATCACTCAACGACCACGAACTTGCTATTGAACTTGCACGGGTTGCTGGACAACTCTTGGTAGAACATCGTGAAGTCACTATTGAGCGCGGTACAACGCAATGGCAACTAAAAGATTCTGGTGATCTTCTCGCACATAATTTCCTCATGGAAGCATTCACTGCAGTTCGCCCAGGTGATGCCGTGCTCTCAGAAGAAGGCGCTGATGATCGCCGTCGACTGTCATCAGATCGCGTGTGGATTGTTGACCCACTTGATGGCACCAATGAATACGGCGAAGGCCGCGCTGATTGGGCCGTGCATATTGCGCTGTGGGAACGTGACGCACTCACGGCAGGCGCAGTGTCTCTTCCCAGTATTGATGCCGTATTCGGAACCGACCCTGTAGTTATGGTGCCACCAAAGGAAGGCCCAAAGCCTCGCCTTGTCACATCGCGAAATCGTGCGCCATATGCAGCAGTGCTAGTCAGCGAACATCTTGATTGCGACGCGTTTCGTTTAGGCAGCGCAGGCGCAAAAGCAATGTCAATCCTTATGGGTGAAGCAGACATTTATGTGCACGATGGCGGCATGTATCAATGGGACTCTGCTGCACCTGCAGCAGTCGCACTTGCTGCAGGATTACATGTGAGCCGCCTTGACGGCTCCCCACTTGAGTACAACACACCAGATACATGGCTGCCAGATTTCTTTGTGTGTCGTCCTGAATATACCGATGCAATTTTGCATGCTATTTGGGGCCGCGACCCTCGTTAACTGTGGCCTTACTCTGCAGTGATGTAGGCGCAGAGGTCAAACAAGTTGCCATCTGGGTCGGCAAAGTTTGTAATTAGGCCATACGGCTCACTTCGCATTGGCCGAGTTTCAGTTGCTCCCAATTGCAGAATACGTTCACGTTCATTTGGGAAATCGTGAGTCGAACACGACAGATCGATATGTATCGAACCTTTCACATGTTCACCGCGTTGAAACCCAACTGTGCGTCCGCCGTTTGAATCGCCAAGAAGAACCCACCGATCGCCATCTTCACGTTCAATCTCTTTCAGACCTAATAGCTCAGCCCAGAATTTCGACAACTCATTCGTGCGGGGCGTATTCAGAGTAACTATGTCAAAGCGGCTAGCTGGCATGTGTTCACCACTTTGGTTCGTGTTCACCGAGATTCGGTACTGGTCCATACGTTGGCCTGTAGCCATTGAAATCAACAGGTGAATTCACTGCGCGGTATGGCGCTTCACCTGGTTGCGGAGTCATATCAATAAATGCACCCGACGCAATTACTTGCGGATCATTAATCGCTTCAGGAATTGAATTCAGCGGTGCCCACCACACTTCTTCTTCATCAAAACGCGACGTCCAATAGGCATAATCCTGAGTGGCAAAGTGCGCATCAAGAACTGCAGTGATTTCTTCTGCGTTGATGCTTCTTGCTCGAGCATTTTTGAAATTCTCTACTGCCGCCAAATCGTGACGATCAATTGCTGTTAAGAACCCCGGCCAATGCCGATCCGCCTCAAGCCCCAGCAACCAGAATGCTCGACCATCGGCACAGCGATAGCAATTCACTTGTGGTGCAGGATTGCGATGCCTTGGTCGCGTACTTTGCCGTTTGCCATACCGCAAATACACACCAAAATCCCATCCGATTGTGTAGATGCCTGTGCGCAGCAAGCTGGTTGACACAATGCGTCCCTTGCCCGTTCGCTCTCTGTCAAACAATGCAGCCATCACGCCAGAGGCAAGAGACATTCCTGTCGTGTGGTCTCCTTGCCCACTGCGAATTGCCGGCGGCAATTCATCTGGTGCAACAGTTGTGTGCGCTAAACCACTGCGAGCCCAAAATGCCCCGATGTCATATCCAGCTTTGTCAACATCTGGACCCTCTAACCCATAGCCAGTGATGATGCCGTAGATCAGACGAGGAAACTTCTTCGTTAGTGTTTCTGCATCAAGCCCAAGCCGCTGTAATCCGGCCGGTCGAACATTCGTAACAAAAATGTCGGCCTCACCAATAAGAGCCAACATTGTGGCCAACTCTTGGTCATTACGTAGGTCAAGAACTACGGAACGTTTCCCCCGGTTATCAATTTCAAACGGAGGCACCCCAACTTGGTCTGCAACCCCGATGGCCCCGAACACAGCCCGCTGCGGGTCGCCCGTTGGTGGTTCAACCTTGAGCACATCTGCGCCCCAGTCGGCCATCAGCCCCGTGACAGCTGGCCCAGCCACCCACACGCCCAGTTCTACAACTTTGACTCCATGTAATGGTGCGTTTGACATCAGATCTCCCGTGCGCTTTGTGCGGCTCTTCATTGTGTCGCATTTCCCCCCTGCTGAGCGTGTGGGAGCCACTCTCCACGGCAGAATGATTCGATGACTGAACGACCATTAGACCTTTCCTGGGGCAATTTCTCCGAATCTGGTCCGTGGATCCTTGATCGCGACACCATCGCATGGTCGCAGGTGGCAATTGTCCTACGTGCCGCCGCACAAAAAGAAGTGCCATCGCTTATTCGCGCTCGCCGAATTCCTCCGCTTGGTCGACTAGTTGTAGTTGTTGCTCGAATCGGTTGGGCGCTTCTTCCGTGGTTCATTCAGAAGAAGCGCAACAAGTTTGCAACGCCTGAAGACTCACGCACATACATGTCGCTTCGTTTGCGAAAAGCAATTGAGACACTTGGCGCAACATACATCAAACTTGCTCAAATCATTTCCAGTGGTGAAGGCTTGTTTCCTACAGAGCTTGTGAACGAATTCAAGAAATGCCGTGACCAAGTTCCACCACAATCATGGGACACCGTAAAGCTCATCGTGGAACAAGACTTAGGTGCACGACTTGAAGATGTATTCGCTAATTTTGAGCAACAATCTCTCGCTGCAGCATCAATTGCTCAAGTTCACCGCGCAACACTCTTAACTGGCGAAGACGTTGTCGTAAAAGTGCAACGCGCTCAGGTGTCAGAACTTGTTCGTCGTGACCTTCGGGTCATGGCATGGATTGCCCCATTCATGATTGGCCGCATCAAGGTGGCTGCACTTGCAAACCCACCAGCACTTGTCGAGCTGTTTGCAGAAACAATCGTGGAGGAACTCGATTTCCGCATGGAAGCATCGAATATGATTGATGTATCAATGATGCTGCATGACCTCAATCAAGAGGCATACATCGTGCCTCGCCCTCACCCAATCCTTGTCAAACGTCGTGTACTTGTAATGGAGCGTTTGCAAGGTTTCAATTTCGACGATGTTGAAGGCATGCAGGCTGCTGGTATTGATACTGAACAAGTCATCAAAGCCGGGATGATTTCCTTTATGGAAGGTGCACTTATTCATGGAATCTTCCATGGCGATCTGCACGGCGGAAACTTGTTTGTTCTCTCCGACGGGCGAACTGCACTTCTCGACTTCGGCATCGTGGGACGCCTCACAACAAAACGCCGTCTTGCCTTTATGCGCCTGATGCTTGGTGCCACAACAAACGACCTACATAGCCAGGTTTCTGCCCTACGAGACCTTGGAGCACTTCCCTCAGACACCGACATCGACGCAGTAATTCGTGACCTCGGACTCGACGTACCCACTATTGACCCCACTTCCCTTGATGGCGAAGAACTGGTAGCCGAAGTGCAACGCATTGTGAAAGCACTACTTGCCTATGGCGCAAAATTACCCAAGGAACTCATGTTGTATGTGAAGAACATGGTGTTCCTTGACGGAGCCATCGCACGTCTCGCCCCCAACCTCGACATCATTGGCGAACTCACCAACATCTCGATGACATTCATGCAACGCCATGGTGCCCGCTTGTCTGAAGAATTGGGCGTTGACATGAGCACAATTGAAGTTGATATGGGCAGCCTCAAAGCTGGTCTTGGTGTTGATGAATCAACAGAGTCAATGACTTATCGCCAACTCCAAGAACGTCGCAACCTGATTCAAAAGCGCATGCGCGACCACATCACCAACTAGCTGTATCGGCAAGACTGTTGTTGTGAGACTCATCGTTGCGCGCTGCACTGTGGAATACGCAGGCCGTTTGGAAACCCGCTTGCCAGAAGCGCTTCGCCTTGTCATGGTGAAAGCCGACGGTTGTGTAGCAATTCATTCTGATGGTGGCGCTTATAAGCCCCTCAACTGGATGACTGCACCGAATGTTATTGAAGACAACTCTGATCATTGGATAGTGCGCAACCCAAAGGGCGAAGCAATGACAATCACCTTTCACGAAATCTTTCACGACAGCGACCATGTCTTTGGCGAAGACCCAGGTCTTGAGAAAGACGGCGTAGAAAAACAACTGCAGGAACTACTCGCCGCTTCCCCCGACGCCATGGAGCCAGGTCTCACACTGATTCGTCGCGAACATTACACAGCGCTCGGTCCTGTCGACATTTTGTGCAAAGACACCGCCGGCAACACCGTGGTGATTGAGGTTAAGCGACGTGGTGAAATCGACGGCGTCGAACAACTCACCCGCTACCTAGTTGACCTTGCAAACGATCCGTCACTCGGCACTCTTCGCGGCATGTTCGTAGCCCAAAGTATTAAGCCACAGGCACGCACGCTTGCAGAATCACGAGGCATTGTGTGCGTCGAAGTTGATTACGACGAACTACGGGGCAAGCAGTCCGACAAGTGGACACTTTTTAACCAATAGTGACTATCTCCGATTGGCGTCTTTGCTAATTTTGTCCGATGGAATGGATATCCGACCCAACAGCATGGAGCGCTCTAGCGGCACTCCTCACTCTCGAAATAGTTCTTGGAGTCGACAACGTTGTCTTCATTTCAATTCTCGCCTCAAAGCTTCCTGTCGAACAGCAGGACAAAGCGCGCAAAATCGGTCTACTCGCCGCAGGCGGAATGCGCGTGTTGCTCTTGTTGGCTGTTGGTTGGGTCATCTCATTAAAGAAAGAACTCTTCTCTGTTGGGTCAATTGGATTTAGTGGCAAAGAACTTGTGCTTCTTGCCGGTGGATTGTTCCTGATTTATAAAGCGACAAAAGAAATCCATCACAAACTCGAAGGAGACGAAGGCCAAACTTCAGCAAAAGTTGCTCCCACCCTTGCTGCGGTAATTGGGCAAGTTCTGATTCTCGACCTCGTCTTTTCTATCGACTCGGTGATTACAGCAGTTGGCATGACTACTTATGTTCCTGTCATGGTCATTGCGATAATGGCAGCCGTCGGGGTAATGCTGCTTGCATCAAAAGCTATCTACACCTTCGTCAATGCTCATCCATCCGTAAAAATGCTTGCGTTGGCATTCCTTCTACTCATTGGCACCACGCTTATCGCTGAAGGATTCGGACAAAAGATCCCTAAGGGTTACATCTACGCTTCAATGGCCTTCTCGGTCTTTGTTGAAGCTTTGAATCTGCGTGTGAAGGGCAAAAAGAAGATTGAACCGGTGCACCTGCGCGAACCAATTGTTTAGGAACAACTAAACCCCCAAGCGAGATGCCTGGACCTTGTTCAGCTATGTATCGTGCAGCGGTAACTACCGTGATTTGGCCATCCGAATCCTCTGGTACTGTCCGCAGATATGCATTCCTTTGTCAATGTCCAAAATAAAGACGTCACTATCCGCGTAGCTGTTGAAGGCTCAGGCCCCCTCATCGTGTGCGTTCATGGTTGGCCGGAACTCTGGTACTCCTGGCGCCATCAGCTCTCCTACTTTTCCGAACGCGGATACAAAGTTGCAGCAATGGATGTGCGCGGTTATGGCGGTAGCTCACACCCTCATGAAATTGCTGCCTACACGTTGCGAAACCTTGCGTCGGATGTAGTAGCCGTTATCGATGCGCTCGATGATTCACCGTCACGGGCAAAGAATTCTCACGGTCAAGCAATTTTGTTCGGTCACGACTGGGGCGCACCCATCGTGTGGAATACGTCCATTCTTCATCCCGAACATATTCGTGCAGTTGCTGGCCTCAGTGTTCCCTTTACAGGAATCTCAGGAGGGTCATTTCTTGACATTGCAGAGCAACTTTATAAGGACAAATTCTTCTATCAGCTGTATTTTCAAGCCGAAGGTGTCGCTGAGGAAGAATTCGAAGCCGATGTAGCTGCCAGTTTGCGTAAGACATACTTTTCAATTTCAGGTGATACACCGCTGAACCAATTCTTGAAAAATAAACCAGCTGATGCAAAATTTTTCGATGGTTTAGTCGATCCAAAAGTTTTCCCAAATTGGCTCACCGAAGAAGACCTACAGGTATTCATTGATGCATTTACAGCAACTGGCTTTCGTGGACCATTCAATAGATACAGAGCACAACGTATTGACGCAATAGAAATGACAGAATATATCGGATCGCTCATAACACAACCATCATTTTTCATTGGTGGTGAAAAAGATCCCGTGCGCTCCTTCGTACCAGGCATGGACTTGTACGAGAATCCACTCAGCGGCGGCACAGATGTCCGCGGCACTGTGATCATTCCAAATGTTGGTCATTGGGTTCAGCAAGAGGCACCTCTCGAGACAAACATCGCTCTGGAGGGCTTCCTTTCACAGTTGAAGTGAATTTGAGACCGGTTTACATCTCTGTTCAGACTGGAAGCAACAGAAATTTCAGAATCGAAACCGTAGTTCTCACCCATGCATTGTCATCGTCTGGCGAATTAAAGCCATCTACTGAAATACGACCGATAAACAAAGTTGAAATGATGCGAGCAATAGACAACGTTGATTCTTGTGGATTAATGATCCCACGGCTTTTACCAATCTCAAGAGTCTCTGCAAGATAATGATCGCCACTGTTGCTGTGCTCCGCTAAAGCTGTTTCAAGAGATGGAATATTCTGGGCTGCGGCGATAACAGCAATGCGATGTGCCCGAGATTCTCGGCCCTCAGTGGTTGACACAGCATGTAGTGCTTGTTCTATTAATAGGAATAGTTCATCGCTTGTCTTGACCGCAGTCACAGAAAGTCGAAGCAACTCGTTGGAGAATCGAATTTCTTCTATAAATCGCTCCACTTCAATAGCAGTAATCAATCCATTACGGTCACCAAATTGGTGATACACCGAACTTCTTCCAACTCCGGAGTTCTCAATCACTCGAAGAATGTTGAACTTCACTGGACCGTGCGCTTCAAGTTCTGCCTGAGCGTGTTCAAGAATGACAGCCCTAGTTTCGCGCCCGTTACTGCGAGTAATGCGGTCGTTCATAGATACCAACATTACTCGCCACCCAGGATCACCATTTTTTGCTTCTATTAATCGACATTATTGTTATTGTAACTTAGTTCTACTAAGGTTCTGTCATGCTTCAGTACGTCAAAAACCCCCGTTCCTGGCTCTCTCTTCTCCTCGCAGTGGTCACGGCCATCCCGGCGGTCACCGGAATCGCTTCACAATCTGCGCATGCGGCCTCACCACCCGAGAATCCGGCATTCACGGTGGACAATGTTTTGGGCGGACGCACGCTTCAACTCGCGTTCACCCCTGTCAGCGGAATCGCCCACTACACCGTTCGTGTATATACAAGCAGAGACAACTACGACTCTGTCCAGTTTGTTAAGAGCAATTATCAGCCGGGTCAAGAATTGGGAAGCGGTGCAAACGATCTAATTGCTTATTCGATAGGAGCCAACCCATTGAAATTCACAATTCAGGGTTTTGACTCATCCAACAATCCGGTGACAAGCCCATCACCGAAGTCGATTCCCTACTTCTCCACTGAAGGAGCATCCTTCATGCTTACCTCACCAGTCGAGATCAGTGCATCTGTAATCCGAGTTCCCTTTACCCCAAAGACCGGTCAGTCTTCAATGGCCGTTCGCTTGTTTCGTTCCGATAATTACTCAGAAATGTTTCGAGAAGTAACTGGCATCACTGCTGGCGGAAAAGACATTGAAGTTCCTGGCAATTACTCATATAAATACCAATATCGATTTGTTGGCTCAACAATTAACAACATTGGGTATCTAACGTCTCATTGGCGCGACAGCAACCAGACACTGCGGGTGCCGGCCCACCCAAATCCACCCTCGAATATTCGCTTAACTGGTGGCAATCAATCAGTAAGTGTGAGTTTTGATGCACCTCAGGCTGTTACCGGTGCAGTCTTCTTCCAGTACGGGGTCAGTATTTCTACTGACAAAATATCGTGGGCAAACTTTGGCACCTACGATACGTCTTTTACACTTTCAAGTCTGACAAATGGTCAGCCTTATTGGATCAAAGTACAGACAGTGGCAGTCGGTGGTGCAATCGGAGAATGGATATCCCCTACGCCAATTACTCCCTCATTCACACCTCTTATTCCTGCGCTGACACTATTAGCAGGTAACGAAAGAATCGATGCTACGTGG
>JBIISL010000069.1:0-7023 GCA_044341035.1 Ilumatobacteraceae bacterium
CAGCGATGATGACAATTGCCCCGATGTCGTCAACTATTGCAAGACCAAGCAGAAATGCTCGCAGTGACGACGGAGTACGACCCTTAGCAACAGACATCACTCCGATAGCGAGCGCGATATCTGTCGCTACTGGGATTGCCCAACCGCGTGGTGCCGTTTGCCCTGCGATCAGCAGATAAATAAGTGCAGGTACAGCCATGCCGCCAATTGCCGCGATGACTGGGAGTAGTGCTGCTCGTCTATTCGCAAGATGGCCAGTCGTGGCCTCACGTTTAATTTCTAATCCGACTACAAAAAAGAAAATTGTCATTAATCCGCCGTTTACCCAATGGCGTAGATCAAGATCGAGAGACTGGCCTGCAACATTGATTGCAATTTGGCTAGACCACAAGCTTTCATATGATCCAGACCACGGCGAGTTAGCCCAAATCAATGCAAATATTGCACTACCTGCCAGCAAGATTGCACCTGATGATTCAGTTCTTAGGAAATCACGAAATGGCGACAACAATCGAACAGTTGAGCCGTGTGCGTAATCAGGTTCAGGTTTCATGGAAGTCTCCAAATACTGTCGACCAGACTTCCCGACTCACCAAATTAATTAAGAAAATCACCCTAACAGGCAATGAAACTTTTACTGCGAAGAACTAATTCTTCCGAATAACGCCGTCGCGAACGGCAGCCGCGGCTACAGCAGGCGCAACACGCTCAACGATGGTGCGGTCGAACACTGATGGAACCACGAAATCAGGTGACAACTGCGCGTCAGTTACTGATTCAGCAATTGCTACTGCAGCAGCAAGCTTCATGCCTTCAGTGATGTCTGTTGCGTTTGCATCAAGTGCTCCGCGGAAGATTCCGGGGAATGCAAGAACGTTGTTGATCTGGTTCGGATAATCGCTGCGGCCAGTTGCCATGACTTTTGCAAGGCCATCAACTTGTTCTGGACGAATTTCAGGGTTCGGGTTTGCCATTGCAAACACAATGGGGTCCTTTGCCATGGTGCGAACGTCTGCTTGCGTAATGAGGTCTGGTCCACTGACGCCAACAAATACATCGGCGCCCTTCATGACGTCGCTGATTGTTCCCATACGACGTGATGTGTTGGTGTGTTCAGCGAACCACTCTTTGGCTGAGTTCATCTCGCTGCGGCCTGAGTAGATAGCTCCGACACGGTCACAACCAATGACATCGCCAACACCTGCGTTTAGCAAGATCTTGCCAATAGCAACACCTGCTGCACCAACACCTGCGATAACCACTGTGAGATCTTCCATCTTCTTGCCAGTGATCTTCAATGAGTTCCACAACGCTGCCAATGTGACAACTGCAGTTCCGTGTTGGTCGTCGTGAAAGACAGGAATGTCAAGACTTGCGCGAAGACGCTCTTCAATTTCGAAACACTCTGGAGCTTTGATGTCTTCGAGGTTGATGCCGCCAAATGTCGGAGCAATTCGTTGTACGAAGTCAACTACTTCGTCTGCAGTGCGCGCATTGATGCAGATTGGGAAACCATTAACGCCTCCGAACTCTTTGAACAAGAGGGCTTTGCCTTCCATAACAGGCATGGCCCCTTCTGGACCAATGTCGCCAAGACCTAAAACTGCGGTTCCGTTACTGACGATGGCAACTGTGTTCTTACGAATGGTGTACTTGTGCGAAAGCGAAGGATCATTTTCAATTGCAGTGCAGATACGTGCAACACCTGGTGTGTACGCCATTGACAAATCGTCACGGTCATTCACGGGAGCGGTGGTGATGACTTCTACCTTGCCTGCTTCGTGCATGCGGAATGTGCGGTCCCACCAATCAAGAACGGTGACGCCATCAAGCTTCTGAACTGCGGCAACAACTATTTTCTGGTGAGCTTCATCGCGACAATGGACAACAACATTGCGGCGAAGAACTGGGCCTCGGATATCAAAACCGTCAAGCGCGCCAATGTTGCCACCGGCTTCACCAATAGCGGCACAGAGCCGGCCCAGGGTGCCTGGGACATTGTCGAGTTGACAGTCAAGTGCGATGGAAAATGCGGCGTTGGGAAGAACTGACATAAGACCTCATACGCTACGCACTCTCGGCCTCTCCACCTCTGCTTTTATTCATAGCCCAAGGGAAATCACCTAACAAATGGGCCAGAGCCCGACAACTGTAGGGTGAGGGTTCATGACGAACGCCAACGACATACCTGTAGCTCACACTCCTACTGGCGGGTACGGCACGTCGTTTCCCCCACTGATTCTTGGTGACTGCACCGAACCCCTGGCCCCTGGCGCACCTGACCTACGTGGCATTTGGAAGACCATCAGTGCGACGCGCGGCGGTGAGCCCGTCCCAGCAGATGATCGCCTGATGTCGTACACAGAACGTATTGAGCAGTGCGGTAACCGCATTGTCGATTGCGGTGGCGGCACCATTGCAGACGCTCGTGCAGACGGCACAGAAGAGAACGCTGTTCATGACGTTTCGGTTTTTGACTACACAACTCCGATTCACGTGGTTGCCACCTTTGAAGATGGCGCTTTTGTTTTGCGTCCAGTCGGAATGCCTGGCATCGAAGTCGTACGGAAACTTGACGAAGATGGCCACATGGTTTGGACTCGCCCTGACATGGGTGGTGTTCGCGTTGTTCTTGAACGCGTTAGTCCTCCTCTGTAAGCCCATATGGCCACTGTTCCTCTTTCCATTCTTGACCTTGCATCTATTGGTGCCGGAGAATCACTTCGCGAAAGCCTGGAAGGCTGTGTGCAAGTTGCGCAAGCCGCAGAAAAGCTTGGCTATACGCGCGTTTGGTATGCAGAGCACCACAACTCTGAAACCATTGCATCATCTGCACCTGCAGTTCTCATCGCACACGTGGCAGCAAATACAAAAACAATTCGTCTTGGTTCTGGTGGCGTCATGTTGCCAAACCACTCCCCGCTTGTCATCGCAGAACAGTTCGGAACATTGGCCACGCTTCATCCCGGACGTATTGACCTTGGCCTTGGTCGAGCACCCGGAACAGACCAGACAACTGTTAAGGCATTACGTCGTGACCCACGCGCAGCTGAAACCTTTGCTCAAGATGTACAAGAGTTGCAGGGTTTTCTCGGCGACACCTCAAAGGTTGCAGACGTAATCGCGACGCCCGGACGAGGCACACACATACCGCTGTACATACTGGGGTCGTCACTGTATGGTGCACAACTTGCTGCTGTCTTAGGTCTTCCCTATGCATTTGCTTCGCACTTTGCGCCGGCATCTCTTTTGGATGCCATTCGTATCTACCGCGAACGGTTTACCCCTTCTTTGCAACTAGACAAGCCGTACGTGATTGCGAGCATGAGCGTTATTGCGGCCGACACCGAAGAATCAGCCACAGCACAGTTTGATCGCCGTAAGCGTTCCTTTGCGCGACGCATTTTCGGCCGCCCTGGTCACCCACTGACAGATGAACAGCTTGATGCAGCTTTGTTGTCTCCACAGGCTTCATACCTTGATGAAGTGTTTACGTACTCAGCAATCGGAACTGCATCAACAGTCAAGGCTCGTATCGACGAATTTCAATCGTTGACAAATGCAGACGAAATCATGACAGCGCATCATGCCGACAGCACAGCTTCACGTATTCGGTCGATAGAGATTTTGGCCGAGGTGGCCGGAGTGCTTATTCCCCAATAAGTTCTTTGCGCAATTCGCGCTTCAAGAACTTGCCGCTTGCGTTACGAGGAATTGGTTCATTGCGGAACCACACCTTTGAAGGAATCTTGTGTTTCGCAAGTGTTCCCGTAAGAAATGTGCGCAAATCGTCTTCAGTAAGTTTTTTTCCGGGCTGCAACACGAGCACAACAGCTACTTCTTCACCTAGACGTTCGTCTGGTACTCCGAACACTGCTGCTTCTGCAATTGATTCATGATGGTAAATAGCGGTTTCTACTTCACTGCAATAGACATTCTCGCCGCCACGCAACACCATGTCTTTAGCGCGATCAACAATAAACACGAAGCCGTCTTCATCGATTCGAGCAATGTCACCCGTGTTCAGCCAGCCATCTTGAATGGTCTCTGCGTTAGCTTCTGGCCGATTGAGATATCCCTTGATAATGATGGCGCCTTTAACGCACAGCACTCCAACGGTGTCTGGGTCAGCTGGTAAATCATTGCCATCTTCATCAACAAGCTTCGCCTCAAGAGTGGGAACAATTGGCCCACACGATGCGGGCTTTGCAATTAACCAACGAGCCGAGTTTGCCGTAATGATTCCGTGTGTTTCCGTCATGCCGTAACCAGTAGAAGGTTGACCATTTTTCAGTGCGCCAGCAATTTTGTTGACCAAGTCGGGCTGCAGTGGCGCGCCACCTCCGCCCATTCCTTGCAACGAGGATGTGTCTCGTTTTTCCCAGTCGGGGTGCAACAACAACTCGCGGCTCATTGTGGGAACACCAGACATTGAGGTGACTTGTTCACGTTCGATTAATTCGAGCGCGCGGCCTGGTTCCCATTTATACATCAGAACCAATTTTCCACCCATCACTGTTGTCGGGTGCATGATGCAGTTACAAGCAGTCACATGAAAAAGTGGAGTCGGTGCCATAAAGGTAGGCGACAACGCAGCAGGTGTAGATGTTGGTGCAGGAATATCGCCAGCAGCAATTCCCTTTGCTTCAGCAGAGTTGGCAGCCATTGTCATTGTCAACATGTTGAAGATGTTTGCCACGGATCCGCGATGAGTCAGCTGAGCACCTTTAGGAAATCCGGTAGTACCCGACGTATAGAAAATGGTGACGTCATCATCTGTATCAATGTCAACATCTGGCAAGACTCCTGGGTCTGCCATTGCAAGAACTTCAGCCCAGCGACCACTACCAGCAGGCAATGCACCATCGGTACGCACAGCAAGAATATGCAACTTTGGAGCGTTAGCTATTTGTGAGAATCGTTCAATACGTTCATCATCTGCGATGAGTACAACTGGTGCACTGTCGTTCAGTGCGTATTCCATTTCAGGTGTTGTCCACCACGCATTCATTCCAACAACCGCGGCACCAACAGACAATGTTGCCCAATAGCCAACAATCCATTCCGGATAGTTACGCATTGCTAATGCAACACGCGTTCCCGGAGTCACACCATGTTCCACCAAATATTGCGCAAGCTTTCGTACTTGTGAATGAATATCTGCGTACGTGTAACGCTCGTCTTCGTAGACGACATAATCCTTATCCGCATGACCAATTGAGTTTTCCCAAATAACGCGCATATTGGGAGGCGCAGACACAAACGTCTTAATGCTGATGCCGCGGACATCAGTCATGGTCGTGGCAAATGGCGATCCTGGCGCATCGAGTTCGGCACGGGCAGCTCGGTAATGATTAATCATGGTCATATCCTTGTATAAGGAGACCTTTGTCACATAGTTAGACACCCGCCCTATTGTGGGTTCGTGAGCAATTTCGAAGAGGTCGATGCCGGCGAGACCATCTGGCGATTTGACCGGGATTTCCTCACGTCGAACTGGGCTTGTATCTGGGGTAAGGGGTGCAAAGGCATCACCGAAACTGCTGATGAAACTCGCGGTCATGGCTGTTGTTCTCTTGGGGCCGAACTAGACGGAGTTGACGAGGCCCGAAACCTCTCGGCGGCCGCTGCCACCATTCCCCCTCACCTCTTTCAATTTCACGCCGAGGCGAATGAAGGAACGGTGTTTGCAGATGAGACATATTCGGCAACGCGCGTCATTGACGGCGCATGTATTTTTCATAACCGCAACGGCTTTGCGGGTGGCGAAGGGTGCGCATTGCACTTGGCCGCCGAACATTTTGACGAATCACCCGTTGATTGGAAACCATCCGTGTGTTGGCAGTTACCAATCAAAGTGGACTGGGAGATGCGCGACGACAATGTGGAAGTGGCCACCGTACGCAGATGGTCTCGCGCTGACTGGGGCGACCATGGCACCAAAATGGCGTGGTGCTGCACAGAAGGCACCGATGCCTATGTTGGGAATTCCTCTGTCATCGACAGTCTGGGCGATGAGTTGTCTGAAATAGTTGGTACCGAAGTCTTCATTCAGCTTCGGAATCGCCTCAGATAATCAGTTCCCAGATCGTGTGACCAAAATTTGGGGCTACTGTCCCTACCGAACAGTAGGTAGGGCATAACATATGGGGGTGAGTATCGAATCACCGACCATGCCAGCCCCCCGCGAAAATTCGCTCAACGACGTGCGGGCAATCATCCCTGCGGTTTGTTACGAACGATCACCGTTGCGTGCAACTCGCGCGCTTGTTCAAGCAACCGTGTTGTACGTGGTTCCTACAGTTGCGTTAGTTCTGACTAACACATGGTGGGCAGTTGGCATCTGGTGGCTGCTTGCAGGTCTTGCAGTGTCAGGACTTTTTGTTTTAGGTCACGACGCATCACACAATGCACTTCTTGATTCGCGTAAGGCGAATCGCATCATCGCTCAACTGTGCATGGGTCCGAGTGTTCATTGCGAATCTGCATGGGACCTTGGCCACAACCGTATTCACCACGGTTACACCACCCGCCAAGGTTTCGACTTTGTTTGGCACCCACTAACAGTTGCTGATTACGAAGCGCTCAGCGGCATGCAGAAACTTCGTCATCGTCTTGAATGGTCATGTCTTGGTTCTGGCGCCTATTTCCTTCGTGAAGTGTGGTGGCTAAAGATGTGGCGCTTCAATGCACCAGGCAAGCGTCACGACGAAATCGTTCGCGACAAAATCACACTTGGTTCAACATTGCTTGTAGCTATTGCAGCATTGGTTGTTATCGGTGCTCTTACCGGCGGCGTTGCAACGGCCATCTGGATGCCGATCAAGGTGTTGGTAGTTCCATTCTTGCTGTTCACACAAATCATCGGCTGGACTGTTTACGTTCACCACGTCGCGCCCGACATTCGTTGGTGGACTCGCAAAGAGTGGACCCAATTCAACGGACAGATGGAATCAACCACAGTTCTTCACACACCCCGCATCATTAACTACTTGTGGTTCCACAATATTTTTGTGCACGTGC
>JBIISL010000070.1:0-6978 GCA_044341035.1 Ilumatobacteraceae bacterium
TTTGTTGCCATCTTGTTGCTTGGTCTTGTCTATGCGTGGCGCAAAGGCGTCCTTCGCTGGGTCTAGGAACAAGGGTTTTATTATGGGTCTTGTAGATCGTGGTCGGTTGGGCAAACCGCTGACACAATTATTTAACCTCGGTCGTTCGTACAGCCTTTGGGTGTATCAATGGGGTCTTGCATGTTGCGCAATTGAAATGGGTGCGGCATTTGGTTCACCTCGTTACGACGTGATGCGTCTCGGAGTTATTCCTCTTCCTGCATCACCACGTCAAGCAGACCTTGTTGTTATTTCCGGAACTGTCACAGACAAAATGGCACCAGCTATCAAGCGCTTGTATGAACAAATGCCAGAACCGAAATACGTCATTTCGATGGGCTCATGTGCAAACTGCGGTGGTCCTTATTGGGATAGTTATTCCGTAACAAAGGGAATTGATCAGATCATTCCTGTCGATGTGTACGTCCCTGGTTGCCCTCCACGTCCTGAAGCATTGCTCGAAGGAATCGTGTTGTTGCAACAACGCATCAAGAACGAAGACATGGGCGCGCGTTGGCGCGGCGAAGGCACGAAGTCAATGTATATCGATGGAGAATCTGCAGAAAAGGGAGGTATCCCCGTTGTCGTCAACAACTGATACCCCAACTGAAATTCCACGTGACGATGTACGCGATGCAGAAATTGCTCGTGTATGTGCAGCGCTTGGTAGCGCAGTAGTTGATTCGCTCGTCAAGCCAAACGATGACATGTGGATTCGTGTCAGTGCTGATGCATGGCGCTCAACCGCTGAAACATTAAAGACTCTTGGTTATACGTATTTCGGGTTCATCTCAGCAATTGATTGGTTGCCATCCCCATATGGTCGCGGTGAAGATGACCCAACTGCGCCACCAGTTGAGCGCAGCACAGTTATCAAACAGGGCTATGCAGGTGGCGATACTCGTTTTCAAGTGATTGCTCGACTTGTGCAACCGTTCACCACACTTGGTATCAATATCAAAGTTGATGTTGATGATTCATTAATGGCTATTGATTCATGGTCACAAGTTTTTGCCGGCGCTAACTGGCATGAGCGCGAAACACATGAGATGTTTGGCATTGGTTTTAATGGCCACCCTGATCTGCGCAATATGTATTTGCCAACAGATTTCGAAGGTCATCCATTGCGTAAAGATTTCCCGTTGCTTGCACGCATGGTGAAGCCATGGCCGGGAATTGTTGATGTCGAGCCACTTCCTGGTGACGACAGTGAAGAGGAAGGTGACGCATCATGAGTCTTCTCGGCGATCGTCAACAACTTGCATACATCGCAGCACAAGCTGCTGATGCTCGTGTCAACGTAGAACTTGAAACTGAGGGCATGACTCTCAACATCGGGCCACAGCATCCTGCAACACACGGAACTCTGCGCATCATTGCGCGACTTGATGGTGAACAAGTGTTGTGGGCAGATCCATCATGTGGATACATGCACCGTGGTTACGAAAAGCTCACTGAAGTCCGTTCGTATCCTCAAGTCACTGCACTGGTAAACCGCATTGACTGGCTCGGATCATTTGCAAATGAAGTTCCGTTTATCTTGGCTGCTGAAAAGCTGATGGGTGTCGAAGCACCATCACGTGCACAGCACATTCGAACCATCTTGTTTGAATTGTCACGTATCGCAAACGTCACCTTGTTCCTCGGTGACCTTGGAGTTCAGCTTGGTGCCGTAACGCCAGTGTTCTTTGCATTCCGTGACCGTGAATATGTTCTGAACCTTATTGAAGGTGCAACTGGCGGACGTTTCCATCCAAACTTCGACCGCATCGGCGGATTGAAAGACGATCTTCCTGCTGGCTTCATTGATGAGACTCGCATTGTCATGAAGAAACTTCGTGGCTTCTGCGATCAGATTGAAGATCTGTTGTTCGGTAACGAAATCTTCCAGTCACGTACTCGTGGCATTGGTGTCATTCCAAAAGATGTCGCATTGCAATACGGAATGTCCGGCGCAAACTTGCGTGCAAGTGGAGTTGATTGGGATCTTCGTCGTGACCAGAAGCTGCCGCTTGCATACGACAAGGTTGACTTCAAAGTCATCACTCACCCAGATGGTGACTCATTCGCACGTTGCTGGGTTCGTTTGCAAGAGGTTCGTGAATCAACACGCATTGTTGATCAACTGCTCGACACCATTCCATCAGGGCCCATCATGGCCAAGGTGCCAAAGATCATCAAGGTTCCTGAAGGTGAAGCATGGGTCTCAACTGAGAATCCGCTTGGCGAAATGGGTTACTACGTCGTCTCCCAAGGTGACATGGGTCCATTCCGTGTCAAGATTCGCAGCGCTTCGTTCAACAACATCTCAATTACTCCGTGGCTATTGAAGGGTGTCTATGTCCCAGACATCATCACCATTCTTGCCTCGTTGTATTTCATTCTCGGAGACATTGATCGCTGATGAATCTGGCGACTCTTCTTTCTGCTGATCTGCCATATTGGGCACAATCACTACTTCGCGTTTTAGGCGGGCTTGTTGCCGTGCTTCTTCCGGCCGGAACAGTGGTTTATTTGTTCTTGTTCAAGATGATGTCATTCATGCAGTCACGTCTTGGTCCAATGGAAGCTGGCCCACAAGGTTCAATGCAGCTTTTTGCCGAAGTCGGCAAGTGGTTGCAAAAAGAAGACATCTATCCAGCGCGTGCTGACAAGTTCATATTCAAACTGGCCCCACTAATTGTTCTGGCGAGCACATTCCTTCTTGTTGTTGTCGTGCCGTTTGGTCCTGATGCATTGTTTACCGACTTTGAATCTGGAGTGTTCTACGCACTCGCGGTGTCGTCCGTTTCAGTTCTCGGAATTCTGATTGCCGGTTGGGCGAGTGCCAACAAGTACTCACTGCTTGGTGGGTTGCGTGCGGCTGGACAGCTCATCGCATATGAACTTCCAATGGTTCTTGCTGTTGTCGGCGTTGTCATTCAGGCTGGCACTATGAACCTGCAGCAAATTGTTGTCGCACAAAATACGGGCTCAATGTTCGGATTCAACGGTCTTGGTAATCCCTATGTCCTCACACAGTTCGTGGGTTTCATCGTGTTCATGATTGCGGTACAGGCTGAACTTACTCAGACCCCGTTCGACATGCCCATTGCTGAATCTGAACTTGTTTCTGGTTACATGACTGAATACTCGGGTTTCCGATTCCTTATTTTCTTCATCGGTGAATTCGCAACTGCTGGCGTGTTTTCCATGATCGCTTCTGTTCTTTTCCTCGGCGGCTGGGCAGTTCCTTTCTCATGGTTCGGCTGGACCAGCATCGACAGCATTGACAACTGGATGAACATCGTTGGACCACTGATCTTGTTCTCCAAATTGATTGTCGTTGTGTTCTTCATCATGTGGGTGCGGTTTTCATTCCCACGTTTCCGTGAAGACCAGTTGCAGAAGTTTGCTTGGAAGGTTCTCATTCCTGTGTCGCTTGCCAACATCATGGTCACAGCAATTCTGAAGGTGGCGTTCTAATGGCAAAAGTTCCTGGTCTTGTTAAAGGTCTTGGTGTCACATTCGGCACCATGATGAAAACCTTCAAAGATGGTTCAAACACAGTTCAATACCCTCATGTAAAAGAAACGCCACCGCTTCGCGCACGTGGTGTTATCGCACTTCATGAAGGCAACTGCACATCGTGCATGCTGTGTGTTCGTTCATGTCCTGACTGGTGCATTTACATTGAAGGCCATAAAGAGATGGCTCCACCGCGTCGCGCTGGTGGTGCTGCTCGTAAAGTCAACAAGCTTGACCGCTTTGACATCGACTATGCGTTGTGCATGTACTGCGGTATCTGTGTTGACGTGTGCCCATTTGATGCCTTGTTCTGGAGCCCAGAGTACGAATACTCAGAGCCGCGCATCGCAGATCTTTTACACGACAAGACAAAACTTGGAGAGTGGATGGAAACAGTTCCTGAAGCACCAGAACTTGAAGTCGGTGCAGACAAGAAGGGCAAGAAATGATGTTCGCGTCTGACGTGCTCGTTGCTCAAAACATTGGTTTTGCAATTATCGCCGCAATTATGATCATTGGCGCATTGCGCGTCGTCACCACTAGCAATGTTGTTCACGCTGCTTTGTGGTTGGTTGTTGTTCTTGCCGGCGCAGCAGCGCAGTACATTTTGCTCGCAGCTGAATTCGTAGCAATTACTCAAGTTCTTGTTTATATCGGTGCTGTGATGGTGTTGTTCTTGTTCGGAACAATGTTGACCCGAGCTCGCATTGGCGCTGAATCTGATTTGAACAACAAGAATTGGTTTTTTGGAATCCCTGTAGCTCTCGCACTGTTCGTTGCAATGGCTATTGCTCTTGATAGCGGATTCGGAAGTCAGAAAATGCCAGCGAATCCTGCAGTCGCTACTACTCAAGAAATCTCAGACCAGATCTTTGGCCCGTACCTCTTGCCATTTTGGGCATTGTCATTCGTGTTGCTCGCCGCTGTTGTCGGAGCCATTGTTCTCGCGAGGAGGGATTAATCATGTTTGTTAATCAATTCCTCATCCTTGCCGCAGTTCTTTTCTGTATTGGCGTCTATGGCGTTATCGCCCGTAAGAACGCAGTTCTTGTGTTGATGTCAATCGAGCTCATTCTCAACTCGGTCAACATAAACCTGTTGGCCTTTTCTATGCGCAATGGCTCATTTGATGGGCACACATTCGCGTTGTACATCATCGCAATTGCCGCTGCCGAAGTTGGCGTGGGTCTTGCCATGGTTCTCCTTATGTATCGCAATCGTCGTTCTATTGACCTTGATGAACTCTCAGAGATGAAGGGCTGATCCGATGTTCGCAGCAGCCACAGAAGCAGCTACCGAAGTAGCACTGAAGTCGGGGTGGTTCCTCGAAAATGCATGGGTCATTCCTGTTATCCCTGCCTTGTCGTTCTTCCTCATTATTTTCTTTGGAAAGCGCATGCCGAAGAAGGGAAGCGAATTCGGCGTTGCTTCCATGCTTGGTTCGTTGGCCTTTGCCGGTGGCGCCGCATACCAGTGGATTCAACGAGTTAACGGAGCTCCTGAAGGTGCATTCATTTCTCCTGTTGTTAAGACATGGACGTGGTGGCAAAACAGTGGAATTTCGTTTGGTATCGGTCAACATGTAGACGGACTAACTGTCGCAATTCTTTTGGTTGTCGCATTTATCTCCACTTTGGTGCAGATCTATTCACTTGAGTATCTGCGTGGAGATCGTCGCTACACACATTTCTTCGCATCACTGACTTTGTTCTCAGCCGGAATGCTCAACATGGTTGTTGCAGAAAACATGATTCAACTCATCTTGGGTTGGGAAATCATGGGTCTGTGCTCGTTCCTTCTTATTGGTCACTGGTGGGAAGAAGGCGCAAACAGTCGCGCTGCTTTAAAGGCGTTCTTCACAACGCGTACTGGTGATATTGGTCTTCTTACAGGTACGGCCATTTTGTTCTTCTCGGCTAACGAATGGACCACTAAGACTCTTGGAGTTTCTGGTTTCTCAATTCGTGGTTTGTCATCGTGGGCATTGTCAGGTGACCCAGGCCATGCAGCAATCACGATGGGTGCAATAGCCCTCTTTATTGCTGCCATCGGTAAGAGCGGTCAGTTCCCGCTTCACACTTGGTTGCCAGACGCTATGGCTGGCCCAACCCCTGTTAGCTCGCTGTTGCATTCGTCAACCATGGTTGTTGCCGGTGTGTTCCTTGTTGCTCGTGTGTACCCAGTGTTCTTTAAGGGCATGGACATTCTTGGTGGCAGCGCCAACTTCATCGTTGTTATCGGTGGCATCACCATTGTTATTGCCGCGCTGCTTGCGTTCGTTCAGACAGACATCAAGAAGGTTCTTGCCTATTCAACAGTCAGCCAACTTGGTTACATGATGATGGGACTCGGCGCGGGCGCATGGTTGCCAGCGGTCTTCCACATCTTCACGCACGCGTTCTTCAAAGCATGTCTGTTCCTTGGTGCTGGTTCAATCAGCCATAGTTCTTCTCATCACTCGTTTGAAATGAAGAAAGACATGGGCGGGCTTCGCAAGTTCATGCCAATTACGTTCAGTACTTGGATTATTTCGACTCTTGCTCTCTGTGGTGTGTTCCCATTCTCTGGATTCTTTTCTAAAGATGAAATCATCGACAACGTTGGCCACAATGGCTACAACGTGTTCATGTATGTCGGACTTGCGGGCGCATTCCTCACTGCTGCGTACATGACGCGCGCTACCTACCTCACCTTCTTTGGTCAACCACGCGGTGCATCAGCTGGCGAACATCACGAAGAAGAGAGCCACGACTCGCATGCTGCACATGATGACCATGCTGATAATGGTCACGACGCACATGATTCACACGATGCGCACGCGTCACACGGACCTCATGAATCAGGTTGGCTCATCACTGCTCCGTTGATTATTTTGGCAACCCTTGCTCTCAGTTCTGGCTTACTAAATGCTTTGCCATTTGGTGAGAAGTGGGAAAACTTTAAGAAGTGGGTTGAGCCGAGCGCCGAAGTCGTCAACACCACTGGTATCGCGTACGTAGTCGGTGGCATTGGCGAAGCTCGCATTGCTTCAGACCCGCCAACAGATTCCACACTCGCTCCTGACACTGCAGTTATGTCAGATTCCGAGCCAGTACCAGTTGAAGATTCGCATTCAACTGCAGGAGAAGGCGAAGCAACCCCTGAGATGCTGAGGTCGACCACTGCTAGCGGTGAAGATACTCATTCAGAAGAAGCCGGGCATCATAAATCGCCTTGCGGAACTGAGACACCAGCACAAGGTGTTTGCGCCGCACCGCAACTGAACCACGCACCGTTTAAGTGGTCGAAGGCCGGATTATCAATGCTGATTGTGTTCGCAGGCTTCCTTCTTAGTTTGTTTGTTTGCATTCAGTTGTACGAAAAGAAGAATAAGAAGTTTGTTGGCCTCACAGAGCGCAACAAGGTGTTGGGCTTCGGCTACAAGCTTCTTGT
>JBIISL010000071.1:0-6768 GCA_044341035.1 Ilumatobacteraceae bacterium
GCTTGGCTTTCGCCTGCAAATGCCTCCAACAGGTTTTCGTGTGTTTTAGTTCCCTTCAAGGCTGGCATGAATGGATCCTTTCTTTTTTGGTTATTTTGTTGCGACTAGCGCAGAACACGCGCCGCATTGTCCTCGGTACACGATGTGGGCATCGCTAACCGAGAAATCGTCGAGGCCGCGCAATACAGGCGCCTTTGTTACGTACACGTCATGTACATCGCCGCAACCGTCACACACTGCATGGTGATGGTCAGACACATTCGGATCAAACCGCAATGAGCCAGAACCGACTTCGATTGATTGCAATTCGCCCATCTCGGCGAGGTCAGTCAACGTTTGGTACACGGTGCGCAACGAGATGCCAGGCATGACCTCTGTTGCGGCACTATGCAATGAGTCAGCAGTGGGGTGAGAGCCGTTGTCGTGAAGGAGGCGAAACAACAGTTGTCGTTGTGGGGTGACTTTTAGACCTGCAGTACGAAATGCAATGGCGAGTTCTTCGGGTGACCGCATGGCAGGGAACCTTATCTGCATCAATTGCTAACTAGCAATGATTGTAAATTGTTAACAAAGTCACAGCCCGAGGGTCAGAATTCCTTCAATAGCCCTGACCACATAGGCTCTGTCTCGTGCCAATCCCTCACAATTTCTCCCGTCCCATATCCCTTTCCCGTCTTTCCAACGAGGAATTTGATGTTGTTGTTATTGGCGGCGGAATCACCGGAGCTGGAGTTGTGCTCGACGCGGCCTCTCGCGGCCTTCGCGCTTGCCTCCTTGAACGTGATGACTTTGCATCAGGCACCTCATCAAAGTCTTCAAAACTGATCCATGGTGGTTTGCGCTACCTCCAACAAGGTGATGTACGACTTGTCTATCAAGCACTACGTGAACGCAAGCGCTTACGTCGCAATGCCCCCCACCTTGTTCATGTACTTCCCTTCATGATTCCGATTCTCACAAAGAACAGCGTTGTCTCAAAGAAGATTGCACGCGCACTGGGTTCAGCAATGTGGATGTATGACCTCACAGGTGGATGGCGCATCGGGCGTCTTCATCGTCGTCTTTCTGCAGACACAGCCTTTGCACATTTGCCAACAATGGCACGAGAGAAACTCTCGTCTGCATACATGTACTACGACGCTGAAGCAGACGACGCGCGATTGGTCGTTGCAATCCTGCGCACCGCAGCAGACAACGGTGCCACGATTGCTAATCGTTGCGCCGTGGTGACCATCGATTCACCATCACGCACTAGCCACGTGATCACGGCCCGTGACACCATCACTGGTGCCAGTCTGCGTATTTCGACTCGCTCAGTTGTCAACGCAACTGGCGTATGGGCTGACGATGTTCGCGCCCTTGATGAGGCGTCTCACCCTGACACCATTCGCCCTGCAAAGGGTGTTCACCTCACTGTGCCCTGGGAAAAAGTACGTAATGACATCGCAGTTGTTATTCCCGTGCCAAGTGACAAGCGCAGTTTGTTCGTAGTCCCCTGGATCTCTCGTGGCGACGGCACATACCAATTCACATACATCGGCACTACCGATACCGACTACAAAGGCCCTGTGAATGACCCGCAGTGCACACGCGATGACATTGAATATGTTCTTGCAGCACTGAACGCAAGCGTCAACACTGACGTCACATTTGAAGACGTAACTGGCGTGTGGTCGGGTCTTCGTCCCCTTGTCAAGATGGACGAGTCCTCTGCAAAAGCTGGCAGAACAGCCGACCTCAGTCGCCGCCATCGAGTCTTTACATCCGACAATGGGGTTGTCACAGTAACTGGCGGCAAACTCACCACGTATCGCGAAATGGCTCAAGACGCCGTTGATGCGGTTTCTGAAGTTTTGGGAACCAAGACTCGTTGTCGCACTCAGTCCTTGTCGCTACACGGCGCGAAAGGCCGCAGCATCCGCGCATCTCAACGCGATCACCACCTCGATGGTCGTTACGGAAGCGATGCCTCTGACATAACCACCCTCATTGCAAATGATCCATCACTCGCTGGGCCGATAGTGGACGGACTGCCCTACTTACGCGCTGAAGCGGTGTACGCAGTAACACATGAAATGGCAACATCAGTTGATGACGTGCTCAGTCGTCGCACCCGCGCACGTTTGCTTAACCGACGTGCAAGCGTTACGGCAGCTCGCGCCACTGCAGACCTAATTTCGCCACTCCTTGGCTGGAACGATGCACAGTGCTCAGCGAGTATCGCTGAGTTCGTTGACGCATGCGCACGTGAAGACGCTGCAGCAATGGTGACAGAGCAAGAATTCATCGACTCGCACAAGGGATAACAATGAGCATCTACACATTTTCAACCAAGGCCACAGAGCCAATCGAATTCGGCGGCGACCCTGCCCTTGCAACGTCTCACCTGCCAAGCCCTGGCCGTGCGTTAACAGCGACAGAAGCGAAAGAACTCGGCGCTATCTGTGACACTTCGACTGACGCGACAGAACGCGCCGAACATGGTCGTGACTGGTGGCCATTGTCCCTTCGGTGGTCACTTCGTAATGAAGTTCCACAAATTCCAGCTGTTGTGTGCCGCCCAAAGAACACACAAGAAGTTTCCATCTTGTTGGCGTATTGCAATGACCACAAAATTCCTGTCACGCCATCAGGTGGACGAAGCGGAGTATGTGGAGCAGCCATTCCTCTCTTTGGTGGTGTCGCTCTCGACATGACGCAAATGCAGGGCATCGAATCAATTGATGAAGTGTCGGGCATTGTCGAAACGTTGGCTGGCACTTTTGGCCCCGACTTAGAAAAGGCAGTTCGCACTCACGGACTTACTATTGGGCATTACCCACAGTCGTTCGCAATTGCCACCGTTGGCGGATGGGTTGCGTGCCGCGGTGCAGGTCAGTATTCAACGCGTTACGGAAAAATCGAAGACATGGTGCATGCCTTAGAAGCCGTCCTTGCCGATGGCACAATCATTCGTACAGGTGGAGCACCTGCTGGCGCAGTAGGGCCAGACATTTCACAACTGCTTCTTGGAAGCGAAGGAACTCTCGCAGTGATTACACGCGTGTGGTTGCGTGCTCACCCACTTCCAGAAGTTGAGCGCCGTGCAGCTTTTGTGTTCACATCATTTTCCGAAGGAATCGAAGCATGTCGACGCATTATTCGTGCCGGAGCAACCCCTGCAGTGTTGCGCTTGTATGACGGGGCCGAAAGTAAGCGTTCACATGGTGGCGATGGCACGCAATGCACGCTTCTCGTGCTTGACGAAGGAACTGAATCCATTGTCGACGGAACCATGAGTGTTGTTTTTGACACGTGTAAAGAAATGGGTGCAGCTGATGGCGATGTTGCCCTTATCGAAGCGTGGATGCACCACCGCAATGACACCAGCGGTTTACAAGCACTTACGCGTAAGGGCTTTGTTGTTGACACTATGGAAGTCGCAGCTAATTGGGGCCACCTTGATTCAGTTGTCGAGGCTGTAGAAACAGCAATGCTCGCTGTTCCTCACGCACGCTCTGCCACATGCCATTTGTCGCATAGTTATATCGAAGGAGCGTGTGTGTACTTCACATTTGCAGCTACTCCGGAAGAAGCAGATTTTGAAAACACGTATTTAGCAATGTGGAAAGCCGGTCAAGAAGCTGGCCTTAAGGCCGGAGCCAACCTGTCACACCATCACGGCATCGGATACAGCAGATCGCAATTCATGGAACAGGCGCTCGGCACAAGCA
The DNA here is from genome assembly GCA_044341035.1 of Ilumatobacteraceae bacterium. Classification (GTDB taxonomy): domain Bacteria; phylum Actinomycetota; class Acidimicrobiia; order Acidimicrobiales; family Ilumatobacteraceae; genus UBA2093. The sequence continues at coordinate 3,714 of JBIISL010000071.1, forward strand.
TGGGCGTCTTGCGCACAGTTAAAAAAGCTCTCGATCCGAACGGCATCTTGAACCCAGGCAAACTCGGATTATGAGAACGCTTGTCATCGACGTAGGCACAAGCGGGCTTCGGGCCGCAATCGTGCACGATGACGCCACCGTCACTGATCTTCATTACGAAGAGTTCGCTCCCGATAGTCCGTTCGCTGGACTTGTCGAATTCGATGCAACAGCAATGTATGCAGCAGTTCATCGCGTCTCAGTAGCGGCGTTAGCTTCTGGCCCCGTCACTGCTGTCGGCATCACCACACAACGTGCATCCACCATCATTTGGCGCGCATCAACAGGAAAGCCCATCGGCCCGTCGCTCGGATGGCAAGACCTACGCACAGTTGGCGAATGCATTGCAGCTCGTGCTGAACACGGATTCACATTTGCACCGAACCAAACTGCCACCAAAGCTGTTTGGATGCTTGCGAACTACATTTCTGAAGCGAGCGAACGCAACAGTGATGATCTTCGTATTGGCACAGTTGAGTCATGGATTGTGTACAACCTGACTCAGGGCGCACACCATGTCACTGACCACACGAATGCTGCCGTAACCGGTCTCACTGTTGCAGACGGAACGTCGTGGAACAGCAAAATACTTTCTGTACTTGGAATTGCGGAACATCAACTCCCCCGCATTGTCGACTCCATGGGTTTCATAGGTACTGCAACCGACCTTCCTGGTGCACCGCCAATCCTCGCCATTGCTGGCGACCAGCAAGCATCGCTGGTTGGTCAAGGCTGCATCGTGCCAGGAATGGCAAAGATCACATTCGGAACCGGCGGCATGTTGGACATGTTCGTCGGCGACAAGCCCCCTAGTTCAGCGCAACGAAATCCAGGCGGAACATTTCCCATCGTTGCGTTTAGTCGCGGTGGGAAAATTTCATACGGGACAGAAGCAATCATGCTGTCGGCCGGCACAAATATAGATTGGCTGCGTGACGACATGGGGCTTATCGCTAACGCCACCGAATCCCACACAATTGCTTCATCAGTTGCCACAACTGATGGTGTTGCGTACGTGCCCGCACTTCTCGGACTTGGCACCCCATTTTGGGACTACGGCGCACGAGGTGCATTGTTCGGAATTACTCGCGGCACCACTCGTGCACACATCGTGCGCGCAGTTCTCGAAGGAGTCGCACATCGTGGAGCAGATCTAGTCGAATCGGCAGAGAAAGACTCGGGTCTTTCCATTGCCGAGATTCGTATTGACGGCGGCATGAGTCGCAACCCCACCTTTGTTCAAGCCCTGGCTGATGCCACTGGTCGCCCTGTTCGGGTATCGCCCATCTCAGAAGCCACCACCCTCGGCGCTGGTTTCATGGCAGGCACAGAATCGGGACAATGGCACAATCTCGCCTCTGCAGCCGAGGCCCTTTCAGGGGCACCTGTCACCTCGCCATTAGGTGCGCCGGGGATATCCCGACAACAATGGTCGCAGGCGGTTTCTCGATCCCGCTCCTGGATACCTGAACTCTCATCACTGGACTTCTAGTGTTGTGATGCGGTATTTCGCCAACACGACAAAGGATGCCCTACGTGGACACTCACCAAGTTGAATCTCCCGACATGTCAATGACCACGCGTCGTCGACTCATCGCCTCACTTCTTGCAGGAGGAGCCGTCGTTGCGGCCGCTCCCCTGTTTGCAGGTCGTGCATCCGCAGCAGAAGCGGGTGGAGCGCCTCACCGCGATGCCGCAGATAACGCTGCGCTGAATGCATGCCTCGAGCGCGAATCTCGCATGGTTGCCACGTATCGCAAAGCCATTGTCGGTCTCAAAGAAAATGACCTCACAGCAATGACCCTCATTCTTGATCACCATGTTGCTTATGCACAAGCTTTAACGGGTTACTTGGCTGTGGACGTAGTTAACCCAAGCAGTGCTCCACTTGCATCTCCGACTGGCTCATTAGCTGGCATTGCTCGGCAATTGGCAACTCTCGAAGATCAAACTGCGACCATTCATACAGACACCATTGGTGCGATCAAGGGTCTCGATGCAGCAATGCTTCTGGCTTCTATCGTCACCGTCGAAGCTCGCCATGCTGCCGCCCTTGAACTCATTGCCGGTGCATCACCTATCGCTGCTAGTGGCAACTGAACGAAGGACTCATCATGAAAAAAACAAGCACTTCCTCACCAATCAGCCGTCGCGCAATGTTGCGCTCTTCTGGCGCACTCGCCGCGACGACCGCTGTGCTCGCAGCGTGCAGTTCAACCAAGCCCACCGTTGCACGAATCGGCGAATCACCCACCACAGTGAAACTTGAAGATCTTGCAGTCACGGACGTTGTATTGCTCCGCACAGCAATGTCGATGGAAACAATGGCAGCTGCAATGTTGTCTGACTCTGCAGTGACCACACTCGCAACCAAAGACTCATCGTCTGTCATCGCAGCATTTGCTGCAGATCACACATCACAACTTGAAGACCTTCGAGTTCTCATCTCTGCCCGCAACGGACAGGCGTACTCAGAAACAAATGAAAAGTTGATGCAGGCCTACGGGCAAACTGCGCTTGATTTGGTTGCCAGCGGAAAACTTCCAGCAGACACTCTTGCTCTTACCCTTGCAGTCGAAACTCTGGTTGCTGGCACATATCAGTACTTCGTGTCACTCGCAGCTGAGCCAGCTGTGCGTGCTGACCTTGTCCGACTTGGCGCACGGTCATCGCGACGCGCTGCAGTAACCGCACAACTCATCAACGGTGGCACCGTCGGCTTTGCTCCTGCAGTCGACAAAGATGGCGTGGCTCTCGTCGCCACATTGCCAAGCGCATTCGGATCTCTGAGCTCTGTACAAGTGCAACTTGGCCCCGTGAACGAGGTCGGCTCACGCACCACTGTCCTAATGGACACGCCAAGCCTTAATAGCCTCATTTACTAAGCCCCTTTGCCCATACACTCATCTCGACGGTGAGTCGTCCGGATGATCGCGGCACAGCAATGTGCTGAGGAAAGTCGGGGCTTCACAGGGCAACATGCTGGCGAGAGCCAGGTCGGGGTGACTTGACGGAC
>JBIISL010000031.1:0-22104 GCA_044341035.1 Ilumatobacteraceae bacterium
TCGGGGGGTCTATTCTCAACATGTACAAAGTGCGGAGGTGAGACATGAGCGAATTAGTGCATGAGGCGGAAGCCTTTCTGGCAGCAAATTGGAAGTCAAGTAACGATCTTTCTGCATGGCGTGAATTAATTGTTGATTCAAAATGGGCTGCATTGCGGTGGCCGACTGAGTGGTTCGGGCGCGGACTAGACGATGATGCTGCAACGGAAGTTGAGAATGTATTCCGCACAGCCGGAGTGCCGGGGCCGGGGCAAGACAAATCAAACTTATGGGCCGGCACGCTGTTGTCATATGGCAATAACGAAATGAAGTCGTTGTATTTGCGCAAACTCTTGCTTGATGAAGTTGGTATGTGTCTGTTGTACAGCGAACCAGGCGCTGGGTCTGACCTTGCTGGCCTTCGTACAACTGCTGTGCGTGACGGTGGCGAATGGGTTGTCAATGGTCAGAAGGTGTGGACTTCTGGCGCAAAGGATGCTGACATCGGCATGTTGATTGCACGCACCGATTGGGATCAACCAAAACACCGAGGCATTTCTTTTTTCTGGATGCCGATGAAACAAAACGGTGTTGACGTGCGTCCGTTACGTCAAGCCACCGGGGACTCACGGTTCAATGAAGTGTTTATAACTGATGCGCGTATTCCTGAATCACATATGTTGGGCGACCTGAATAAGGGATGGTGGGTATTACAAACTGCATTGGCCTACGAACGTGCAGTGATGGGAATCTCGCGTCGTGGTCCACGTGGACCAGGCGGTGCTACCGCGTCAGCGCACGGAAATATTCCTTCTCCAGATCTGTCATTGGTGAAGTTGGCACAAGAACTTGGCAAAAACACTGATGCAACGATGCGCCAGAAGTTGGCGAAGTTGTATTGCATGCGATTGACCAATGACTGGAACGGTGATCGCGCAAAGGCAGTGGCCGAAACAGGCGGTTCATCTCCACTTGCTTCTCTTGGCAAACTAAACATGTCTGGCATTTTGCATTTTGCAGGTCACGTTCAGGGCGAACTTCTTGGAGCAGAGGGTGCTCTTGATGGAGACCAGAACCCGCGTGCGCGTGATGCAAACTATTCACAACTGAATGCATATTTCACATCAATTGGTGGCGGCACAGATCAGATTCAGCGCAACATTATTGGTGAACTGGTTTTGGGTCTGCCAAAAGAGCCGCAAATAGATCGCGATATGCCGTTTAGTGAAGTTCCTGCCTCAGGCAGAAAATAACGTTGAATTAGTCGCGCGACATGGTGGCGCGACTTTCGCCATGGAAGTCGAGCACTTGATCATTGTCAAGACTGATTTCCACTTTTGTGAGATGACCCGTAAACAAGAACGGTGATTCGTAATTGCTGACAGGAGTTCCTCTGTCAAGACCAATATCAAGACCTGACCATGAGATGAGAATCCAGAAGATATTGCTGGTAGTCATTGTTCCCACCTGAACATCATCAATAAACATTGTGAGTGTTCCCTCGTTGCCATTTCGCTTCATACGTACACCTACGGTGTGAGCACCAGGTGTGATGGGTTTGTCGGAACGCAACATCTGATGCGAACCACCAATGTTGAGGTCGTGTTCTAAATGGCCATCACGAATAAAGAGGCTGTAACCACTAGTGAGGTCACCGTGAGAAATAATGACACCTTCACAACCATCTTTCGGAACATCAATGACTGCCGAGATGGTGTACGAACGGCTGCGCAAGTCCGGCGCTACGTCAGAAGGCAAGTGTCCCATGCCGCGCCAGAAGGTGTAGTTGGTTCGTGCGCCAGTGTGACGCTCTGCATTTTCTGCAAAGCGTGGAGCGAATCTGTCATCAAGCGGAAGCACGCTGTGTTTGTTGGCTTCTTCCCACCACATGTCAATCATGCGAGCAAGTCGTTCTGGTTCTGCCTCAGCTAAGTCATTGCACTCATTGAAGTCAACATCAAGGTTGTACAGCTCCCATTTGTCATCTTCAAAAGGAGTTCCCATTTGGTGAAAGGCGACAGCTTTCCATCCGTCTTCCCATAATCCGCGATGACCAAACATTTCGAAATATTGCGGACCACGATTAATGATCGCCTGAGCATTTGAAATCACTGGCGCGAACGATGTTCCTTCAATGGGCATCTGCTGAATTCCGTTGATGGTACTTGGCGCATCAAGTCTGAGCATGTCAAGAATGGTGGGTGCAAGATCGATGGCGTGACAGAAGTTATGACGAAGTCCGCCTTCATCTTTTACGACACCTGGCCACGAAAGAATGAACGGATCGCGAATACCGCCTGAGTGCGTATTCTGCTTGTAGCGCTTCAATGGCGTGTTTGCAGCCATTGCCCAACCCCAGGGGAAGTTGCTGTGTGTATCGGGTCCGCCGATATCGCCAACCTTTGCAATCTTTTCTTCAATTGATTCAGGTATCAGGTTGAAAGGACCCATTGCATTAATGAATCCCCACGGACCGCCTTCCTGGCTTGCGCCATTGTCGCTCATCACCATGATGACGGTGTTGTCTAGTTGTCCTGAAACTTCGAGTTGCTTGATTACTCGTGCCAAGTTTTCGTCGAAGTGTTCCAACATCGCAGCGTACGCAGCCATGAGACGAACAAAGAGGGGCTTTTGTTCAGCAGGAATATCTTCCCATGGCAAAACAAAATCATTTCGTGCAGGAAGTTCAGTACCGGCGGGCACGAGACCAAGTTTGATTTGGTTTGCAAGACGACGCTCACGCGCTGCGTCCCAACCATCTAGGTAGTACTGCTCGCAACGATCAATGATTGGTACTGGTGCTTGATGAGGTGCGTGACATGCGCCAGGTGCAAGCAACATGAACCATGGTGAGTTCGGTGCACCGGCAGTGTGGTCTGCAAGATACGTAACTGCGTTGTCGACAAGATCTTCGGTGAGGTGGTACCCGGTCCAATATGTTCCTGGTGCAGTGACGTGTGAATTATCACGCACAACTTCAGGGCTGAACTGGTCTGTTTCAGCATCAAGAAATCCGTAGAAGCGATCAAAGCCTCGAGCAAGCGGCCAACCATCGAACGGACCAGTAGGTCCTGTTTCGGTGAGCGGAGTCACGTGCCATTTACCCACCATGTAGTTGCGGTATCCGTGAGGACGCAACATTTCTGCAAGCGTGCCAGCTTCTTTTGCAATCTTTCCGCGATAGCCGGGGTAGCCGCTGTCAAAGTTTGCAAGACATCCAACTCCGACAGAGTGGTGATTGCGGCCGGTATGAATAGCTGCGCGAGTTGTTGAACACATTGCAGTGGTGTGAAAACCGGAGAAGCGCAAACCGCGCTGTGCGATGGAGTCGATGACAGGCGTTGCATTCTCAGATCCGTAACAACCGAAATCTGCAAAGCCGACATCGTCAAGTAACACGATCAGAATGTTTGGCTTTGTACCGTCACCTTCGTGTGAGGGGAAATGCGGAGTGGATTCAGCAATCGTGCGACCGATAGTGCCTGGAAATCCCTGTGGGGTAGTGGGATTAAACGTCATAAAAACCTCCGAAGGTGGTGTGACAATTGTAGTGACATTGCCAAACTCTTAGGAATATGAGGTGCGTTCAGAATGTAGCGGTTTGTCCCTGTCTACGACCATGTTCCGCTGCAACGCGACGAAACCGTGGGTCGAGCGAGTTGGGCCCCATTGCCTCGATGGCTTCAGCATCAGCGACAATCATGCGAATCGTGCTTCCTGATGCCGTAAGTTCATCGAGTTCGCCATCAACGATGGAGGAAGGCCCGCCGGTCATTGGCGCAATGACGATGACTTCAGTGTGCCCCGCAGCCAAATATGTATTGGCGCTGTTGCGTAATCCACCGTCGTAATAGCGACGACCGTTGATGGTGACGCATGGCCACACGCTTGGCACTGCGCAACTTGAAGTAACGGCATCAACAAGCGAGACACCACTCTCTTTCGACCAAGTCACAAATTCTCCGGTTAACGCGTCAATCGCGGTCAGGATCAATGGCGTGGTTGGCCAGTTATGCGACGGCAGACGTTTTTCAATTACTGCTCGGCGGGTTGGTTCGTCAACTGTGTTTGCGTTGAGTGCCAATTCTCCGATACGAATCCGTTGTTCATTAGACGTTGTGCCACCCGCAGCCATTTCACCAAAGATGATTGTCAGTGCCTCTACATCAAGTTCAGGGGAAATCTCATTGTGCTTTTCAGCAGTCTGTGCTGCATACAGATCCGCGAGGTCTGTACCCGACAGAATTTGGGCGCCCACTGTGGAACCAGCCGAGGTTCCGACCACAAGGTTCAGGTTGCCAATGATGTCGTGTCCGGCATCGCGCAGTCCCATTAGGACACCCGTTTCCCATGCAACACCCGTTACGCCGCCGCCCGCTAAAACCAATGCACGTGTCATGCCTCATGTCTAGTCGTTTCCAAGCCGGAGGTAATTGTTGCAACTTTGTTTCGTGTGAGGCACCGCTTGTTCTGGCTCCATACACTCCTTAGATATATGGTCGACCAGCCTGATATCCCTGAACTTGACCCGTACGTGCAGGACTTGTATCTGGCTGTAATCAATGCGGTCCCAGCATGGATTACCTCTCGAGTCTCAGAAATTGCTTCGCATAGCTGTGACGTACGTTCTAATGAATTTGTATCTGCGTTAGCTAACGTTGCTGAGAAAACTCTTCAAGTCGTATCTAAAGACTTGTACTCGTTATTGGCTACTGATGTCGATGCTCAGCAGTCAAACCCACTGCACATTCTTCGCTCATCAACATCCACCGCTGCACACATGTTGCAGGGTCTTCGCGTACCAGAGGCACAACGAGACGAATATGAAGTACGGGCAATGCCAGACGATGTGTTCGCAATTGGACCACTGACATGGCGTGATCTTGGTGAAGATGTTCACGATGCGGGTATCTCATGGGGTGCGTGGAAGGCGGCGACAATTCTGACTCGCCGTCGTGCGGACGGAAGTATTTCATCATGACAAGTCGGGCCGAAGTTATTGCAGACATGTCATTGGGTGGTAGTACTGCGTGTCATGCGTTGTCCGACGTAACAGACACTTGGTTGATGGAAATCTTCGATGCTGCAACTGCCGGGGAAAAGAAACGCGATGACATCGTTCTTATTGCTGTTGGTGGGTATGGCCGACGAGAGCTTGCGCCTCACAGCGATCTGGACATTTTGCTGGTGCATAAATCAGTCAAGAACATTGGTGAAATTGCATCAAAGATGTGGTATCCAATTTGGGATGCCAGTATCAAGCTTGGTCATGCTGTTCGGACACCCAAAGAAACAATTCAACTGTGTTCAACAGATCTTGATACGGCAACAGCACTAGTAACAGCACGCGTTGTTGCTGGTAACCAGAAACTCGGCAATGACCTCATCAGCGAAGCATCTTCCAGTTGGACGAAGAATGGTCGTCAGTGGTTAGTGCAATTGCATTCGCGAATACTTGAGCGATATGCGAAAGATGGGGAAGTCGCATTTCTTCTTGAACCAAACCTTAAAGAAGGCCTTGGTGGTTTGCGCGACGTTCATGCATTGCAGTGGGCAGTGAAAGCAGGGCTCGAACTTTCAGCTGATGATCGCCAACAATTGACCAGATGCAATGATGTGCTTCTTCAGGTACGCGTTGCCCTTCATCGTCAGGTGGGTCGTGCAAGTGAAATTCTGCGATTAGAAGACCAGGCGCCCGTTGCATTGATTGCGGGGTATGCCACGGATGATGACTTGATGGCGGCAATTGCTGAAGTGGGACGTGAAGTTGCATGGATTGCCGATGAAGCGTGGGCTCAATTAGACCCTCCCGCAGACCGGTCGCCTATTCCACAACCGCTAGCGCCCGGAGTGCATCTCTTAAACGGTGAAATACACCTTGATGAAATGGTGAATGTTGCCGATGACCCAACCCTGTTGCTTCGGGTGGCCACAGCGGCAGCACGTCTGCGTGCACGTATTGACCGAACATCGTTGAATCGACTTGGTGAATTGTCTCCTCAGTGGCCAAACCCATGGCCAGCAGGAGCAAGTGACGACTTGGTTGCACTTCTTCTTGAAGGCGAGGCTGCGATTCCCGTTCTGGAATCATTAGATCAGCGCAACTTGTTGGTGCGTGTGCTGCCCGAATGGGCGTCGGTGCGCAGCAAGCCGCAACGTAATGCTTTTCACAGATACACAGTTGACCGCCATTTGTGGCAGACAGTAGCGAACGCCGCTGAATTAGTGCATCGAGTAGTTCGACCAGACTTGCTGGTGCTGTCGGCACTCTTTCATGATCTTGGTAAGGGCTATCCGGGGGATCACACTGAAGTTGGCATTGAGTTGTTCGCTGACATCGGAACACGAATGGGAATGCCTGAATCTGATCAGCGCATTATCAGTTTGCTCATTGAGCACCACTTACTTCTTGCTGATACTGCAACGCGTCGTGACCTGTCTGATGATGCAACCATCACTATGGTCACGGAGCACTTGCAATCAACAGTTGTCTTAGATTTATTGCATGCGTTAACGCAAGCTGATTCGCTGGCAACTGGACCCTCAGCATGGAGCGATTGGAAAGCTGAACTTGTTGCTTTGTTGGTTGAACGTGCACGCCATGTATTGGGTGGTGGCGATATGACAGCGGTGATGTGGCGTCTGTTTCCTGATGCTTCTGTGCTGGAACTTATGGCTACTGGTGACATTGCAATTCGTACACAACCAGACCGTGTCACCGTTGTAAGCCCAGACAAACCGGGAACCTTTAGTCGAGTTGCCGGTGTGCTGTCGTTGTACAACATGGACGTTTTGGGTGCTGAAGCACACTCAGATGAACAAGGAATGGCAGCGTCGGAGTTTCGCGTATCTAGCCAGCACGGAGAAATTGATTGGGTGCCCATTGAGGAAAATCTGAAGTTGGCTTTGTCTGGTCGACTAGCGCTTGATTCGCGTCTTGCAGATAGGGCAGCAAATGCTCGACCCCGTCGTGCAACTTCTGCTGTTGCCCCGGCTGCTCCAACAGTTCGATTTGACGACACTGCTTCTTCAAATGCAACTTTTCTTGAAGTACGGGCTCCTGACATGGTGGGGGTGTTGCATCGAATTACAAAAGCAATTGCCGATTCAGGACTCGATATTCGACACGCCCGCGTGTTGACTCTTGGCAATGAAGTTGTTGACTCTTTTTACGTGCGGGAATCAAACGGCGGCCGCATCAATGATGAGGCGTACAAGAACGAGATCTCTCGTGCCATCTTGCATGCTCTTAGCGAGAAGTAGTTGTCCTTCTACCAAGTAAGGTGAAATCCATGAGCGATGCAGAACCGCAGTACTTCACCAAAGATCTCATTCGATGGAGTGAAACACTTGCGGCCATTGCTCGCACCGGAATGGGCTTTACGCAAAGCCTGTATGAAAAAGAACGGTACGAAGAAGTACTAAAGGTTGCTGCAGATATCAAAGTCGCTGCAGATGATGCATTAGAAGTTCGTCGCGAACAAGATCATTTTGTACAAGAGTGGATGGAATCTGTTGGCGAAGGCGTTCCCGGATACGTCACCCCGAAAGTTGCCATCGGAGCAATCGTAGGAAATGAAGAGGGGAAAATACTTCTCGTTCAACGCAAAGACAGTGGAGTCTGGTTGTATCCCACAGGATGGGCTGACGTTGGGTACTCACCAGCCGAAGTTGCTATGAAAGAAGTGGAAGAAGAGACCGGAATCATTGCTGAACCATTGCAGCTGCTCGGCGTTGTTGACGGCATGCGTATGGGCTTCTCTCGATTTGGTATGTACATGTTGCTGTTCCACCTACGCGCAACTGGAGGCGAACTTCAAGGACATCCGTTAGAAACTGGTGATGTTGGTTGGTTTGGGCCCGACGAACTTCCTACTCCCACAGCGGGTGCACAATGGTGGGGAGACATGGCCTTTGCAGCAATTGCAGGCGATATCAACCCAGCAACTTTTGATGCTCCACGCGAACACATGTGGCGTGGCGATCACACGACGTAATTAGTTAGATTCTTGGTCGCGCAAAAACTGTTCGACTTCATCGACTAACAAGTGAGCGTTATTCTCAGAGTCTTCGTCTGTGTCATTGCCAAATTCAAATTCAAGTTGCGGTGAATCTTCTTGATCGAAAATATCGTCACCCATTGAGTCAAGACGTTCAACATATTCACGAAGATCATCATCATCTTCGATGAGCTCATTGACCTTACTGTCATATGCAACAACAAAATTGTGCAATGCAGAAAGCGGGGCAGGCGTTCCGATGATTTCTCCGGCGCGAGCCATGAGCGCACTTGCTGCCTTTGGTGAAGGTATCTGTGATGCGTATGCAGGAACCGCAGCCCATAGAGATGCTGATGGAATAGAAGCTTGTGAACATGCATCATGCAAGACACCGACTATTCCGGTGGGACCTTCATATCGGGAGCGTTGCAGATCAAATCTGTCAATGGTGGGTTGGTCATTTGCAGTGCCCATGACACGAACGTCGCGCGAGTGAGGAACATCAGCAAGTAATGCACCAAGTGACAACACCATTGACGCTTCGAAACGAGCAGCGACGCTAACGATCTGTTCTGTAAACAGACGCCATCTCAAACTTGGTTCTGGACCGAGAATCAAGATGACATCTGCGCCAGGAGTGCTTGCATGCCACAGACTTACTTTGGGCCACACGATTGTGCGATGCACGCCGTCTAGTAAACGAACAGAGGGGCGAATAGTTGCAAAGTCGGTGAACAGTTCTGGGTCGATTTCAGCCAGTGGCTCTGCATTCCATGCATCAATCAGAGTGCGTACTGCGGTGCTGGAAGCATCAGCCGCATCGTTCCAGCCGCTGAACGCCGCGATGACGGCGGGGCTGCGAAGAGTTGGTTGCGATAACCAGCGGACGTGATCTGATGCCGTCATTCCTTCAAAATCTATCGCCGAAAACAGCCAGAGGAATCACTAATTGGCTGCATCAGCCAAATCATGTGGACCAGCTGCCGGATATCCCTTTTTCTCACGAATTGCGGCTCCCCATGGCTTCAAAATGGTGATCAATTCGTCAATATCAGCGCCAAGCGCACGCACAACACATTCCATTTGCTTGTCGGTGTTTTGTTCCACCAATTCGCGTTGCGCCCGACCTTCTGTGGTGAGGGTTCCGTCATCTGTGATTAGACCATCTCGCAACAATCGTTCGATTGCTTCGTCGTAGTCTGCTTCATTCCAGCCACGACTGCGACTATATGTCTTGATAGGCATTCCCCAAAACAGTTCGCTCAATACACCGATTTCACATGCAGTGAATCCGGCGCTGATCCAGGCGGCGGTGTGGCTGTCGCCTCGATATTCGCGCAACATGTCTCCGAGTCGCCAGATGTCTCCGACAACTGACCCTGGCATTGCAAGTGAACGCAGTCCTGCAAACAATGCACGACCTTCAGGATGCAGAACTTCATTTGCCCGTGCCAGCAATGTGTGCGCGCGCGAAGCACCTTCTGGCTTTTCACCAATGATGCGATGTAGTTGAGCAATTGCCCCGGTATCGCGTGCTGCACAGATAGTCGTTGCGTCGGTAAGAGTCCATCCGTATGCAACAGATGGCAACACAACCTCTGGTTTGAACACCGCAAATGTGGCTGCAACAACTTCGCCAGGTACTTGCCCCATAACTGAGCCACGACTGGTGAAGTACGCGGGCCCATCTGGCGCCATGACACCATTCAGCTCACGCGGGCTCGCCCCGAAACCTAGTTTTTGGTAATTGCTGTGACACTCGGGGGAGAAGTACACCTGACCCGTTACCGGTTCAAGAACCCCTGCTAATACTCGAGAAATATGTGTAGAAGGCATGCCTAAAGAATAACGACACTCCGATGTCGCCTGACTATTGGGTCAAATGTGGCAAGGTTGGTGCATGTCAGTAGTTGTCGAACAAGCCACCATTGCCAATGCCGAACTAATCGACGCCTTTGATCGTCTTATTCCACAACTGTCAACCTCGAACAAGCCACCAACACAAGAACAGTTAGCCGACATCATTGCCTCGCCATCGACTGTCCTGTTTATCGCTCGACTCGATGAACACATTGTTGGCTCACTGACCCTCGCAACTTTTCGCATTCCAACCGGAGTGCGCGCGTGGATTGAAGATGTAGTGGTTGATTCTGCAGCTCGCAGCCATGGCGTCGGGGAAGCCTTGAACCAAGCCGCAATCCTCGAAGCGCGCCATCGCGGTGCGATCACAGTTGAACTCACCTCGCGGCCATCACGTGAAGCTGCAAATCGCTTGTACCAACGCCTTGGCTTTGTAGCCCGCGAAACAAACGTGTATCGCCACGACCTCTAAATTCTGAACAGCCCCAGTTATGGTGAACCTATGAATCATCTTGAAGGCACGTACGTTCCCAGCACTAGCGAATGGGTACGAAATCAAATCGAAGAATATGAAACCTCTGGTGGCACAGCAGGAAACACACTTCTCAAGACCGGCATCCCTGTCATCATCGTCACTATGCGTGGCGCGAAGAGTGGAAATGTTCGAAAGATTGCATTAATGCGCGTCGAGCATGAAGGTTCATATGCACTTGTCGCATCACGTGGTGGCGCTGCTGAGAATCCTGATTGGTACACCAACCTGATTGAGAACCCCACTGAAGTTTCGGTGCAAGACGGCCCGGCACCATTCCGTGTCACAGTTCGCGAAGTAAAAGGTGATGAATACAACGTGTGGTGGGAACGTTCCGCCGCTGTGTTCCCTCAATACAACGAATACAAAACCAAAACATCACGCATCATTCCAATCTTGATTGCAGAACCTCAGTAAACATTTTCCTAGCCCTGACCTGTCGAGTGAACTCGAACAGATTCCGGAACTGCAGTACGAATACGAGCAGAGCCAGGTTCACGAACGCTGAGTTCTCGACTTGATGCATTGAGTGACAATTTCCAACCTCCTTCATGTGCGCATCGGTGATGTTCGGTACACAGTGGAACGAGGTTGGCCATGTCTGTGGCACCGCCAAGATTCCAAAATGCAATGTGATGTGGCTGGCATTGTGAGACAGGGATATGGCACTGGGGCATGGCACACGTCGAATGCATGGATTCGAGTGCTCGCCGCTGATGTCGTGTTGCAAGACGACTAGATCGACCCACATCAAGAACGACGCCATCGTTTCCTAGAACTATGGGAATGATCTTCGCTTCACACGCAATACGACGAATGGTTTCGATAGGGACATCAATTTCAGTTCCCGTATGAACAAGCGAATGTTTGTGTACACCTGATTGAAGTGTTTTGAGATCGATAATCACGCTGACATCAGCTCGACCATATGCAGATGTGATGGGCGCAGCAGAATCTGTATTGGTATCAATAACTAGGGCGCACAAACTGAGTGCTCGAAGTTGATCGGGCGAACGTGATTCACCATTAACAGTTCCTTCTCGAAAAAGTCGCTCCACTGCATTTTGCAGTCGGCCCACTATTTGCAATCCAGATTCGGGATCGAATTCCCCGCGAAGACACACCATGCCTGAATCGCGATCAACCCAATGGCGTAAGAAAGTGCGACGGCGTTGCTGTTCAAGTTGAGTGAGCCCAGAGTCTGAATGAACCTGTTGTACAGCACGACGTACTGCACGGGCGAAATTATCGGGGGTGGTGTGTGAGGCAACCATATTGATCCAATTTCCTTGTTCTGCAACTTTTTGCTTTTCAGGATCAGACAGATGCGACATGGCCTGTGTGACAGCGTCGATATGCGCGATGGACACAGTGCCAGAAGTGAGCGCAGTTTCGAGCTGTGGAACCAGAGCCAACGTGGAGACTCGTGCAACGCCACGTTGTGCCTCACTACGAGTAACTCCGCACGCTGAAGCGATGACTTGTGCAGGAACTACAGACGGCGATGCGGCAGCAAGTTCTTGTAAACGCCTAGTGAGAAGAAGTTTCTGTGATTCAACCCACGCGGTGACGTGAGCTAAACCTTCAAGCGCATGGCGAACTGATTCGGTTGTGAGGTGGGACACAGTAATTGCATCGATTTCTTCCACGATGGAACACACAGTGGCGGCACGGAGAGTGACTGACATATGACCTCGTTCCTGAGAACAGCGAGGTGGACAACTGGGCGAAAGAGCCAATATGAATAGGGGTTACCTACCGACAACCAC
This sequence comes from Ilumatobacteraceae bacterium, assembly GCA_044341035.1. Classification (GTDB taxonomy): domain Bacteria; phylum Actinomycetota; class Acidimicrobiia; order Acidimicrobiales; family Ilumatobacteraceae; genus UBA2093. Next base: position 12,141 of record JBIISL010000031.1, read on the forward strand.
ACCGTAGAACTGGGGTGTGTCGGAGTTAGGAGTTTGCACTTTCCATGGCATCAGATAAGCCAGCACGAAGACGAAGTGGAAGTTCGCGCAAGATGAGCGAGAGCAGGAACGCAATGATCATGAACCCAGCACATAACCAATGGATGCGACTGACTCCCATGGCAAGACTGTCAACTACGGCTTGTTTTGAGACAAGGGGAAGTTTGCCGATTTGCTCTGGGGAACGAATAATTGTCGATGCGTTATCAGCAACAAGAGTAGGAATTCGTTTTGGAATTTCACTGCGAATTGTCGAATTCAACACAGTTCCAAATAACGCTAAGCCAAATGATCCGCCCAGCATTCGGAAAAACATCACTGTTGCTGTGGCAACTCCGAGATCTGAGAACTCGACTGCATTCTGGCTTGCAATTGAAGTGGTGGTGAAAATTGCCGCTGTTCCGAAACCGAGAAGAATCATTGGCATAACTAGGAACAAGTACGACGTTGAGCCCGATATTTGCGCAATACCGATAAGTCCGAGAAACGAGAGAGAGCTTCCAACAATTGGAAACACTTTGTATCGGCCAGTCTTTGAAATGATTCGGCCAATTCCAAAAGTTGCGATGGTGACACCAAGCATTTGTGGCAATGTGCGCAGTCCAGATTCGGTGGGCGAAACCAATAATGAGTCTTGGAAATACAGCGACAAAAATCCGCCGGCTCCGTAGATGACAGCACCGGCCGCCATTCCTAACAGAGCACATGTTCTGACCACGTCATTAGAGAACAACCGAAGAGGAATCATTGGCTCTTCAGCGTGTTGTTCCACTTTGATAAACGCAATGAGGCCAAGAACAGCAATTACCAAAAGAATAAGAACATGCTGTTGCGTCCACCCGTGGCGTCCTTCTTCAAGTCCAATCATGAGAGAAGCAATGGTGAGCGACAGCAAGCCAGCTCCCATGAAGTCAAGTTTTGCTGTACGACGCTTGAACGGAAGCTTGAGTGCAAAATGGCAGATGCCCGCGACAACGATGATAAATGGAATGTTGATGTAGAAGATCCATGGCCAACTTGCCTGGTCGATAATGATTCCGCCGATTAGTGGACCAAGAATTGACGAACCAACAAATGCAAGTGTGAAGTAGCCCATGTATCGGCCGCGCTCACGTGGTGGAAGAATGTCACCGAGAATTGCGAAAGCGAGAGCTTGAATTCCGCCGCCCCCCATTCCTTGAAATGCTCGAGCTGCAATGAGTTGACCCATTGATTGCGATGCGCCGCACAAAATTGAACCGACTAAGAAAACAGCCATTGTCGATTGAAAAATGAGTCGCCGGCCATAGAGGTCAGACAACTTGCCAAGCAATGGTGTGCTGATGGCAGATGTCACGATGTACGCAGTTCCTACCCAAGCAAAACTTTCGAATGCATTGAACTGTCCAGTGATAGTGGGCAACGCTGTGGCGATGATTGAGGTTTCCATGTTTGCCAGCATCACGGCTAGCGCTAAGGCCCCGAGAACTATCCAGAGACGCTTATTGGTGAATCCGGGAACCAATGTCTCTGTAGCCATGATTTCACCGTAGCCCTCGTGCCTCCTCAGCCATCAGGTGGAGGAAAACTGTTGCTGTGTATGGCTTCGTGAATTACCCGATACCCTATGGGGTATGTGTAGATAAGTCACTTGCAAGAAATGTAATAAACCAAGTTGGGCTGGATGCGGCGCGCATGTTGAGCAAGTGCTCGGACATGTGGCCAAGGCTGATCGTTGTTCATGTGGATCAGGTAAATCCTCAAACACGGCGACGAAGTCTGGGTTCTTTTCTCGATTCGCGAAAAGCAAATAGCGACATACGCTTCTACATGTGACTAATGAATGGCTTCGGCCAACTTCCCACGGCGCCCAGCGTTGTTGGTGGCCAGGTGACGATGAGCAATACATCGAATACCACGACACCGAGTGGGGTCGTCCAGTTATGGACGACACTCGACTGTTTGAGAAGTTATGTCTTGAAGGTTTTCAAGCGGGTCTTTCATGGCTCACCATTTTGCGTAAACGTGAAAATTTTCGTGCAGCTTTTCACACATTTGATATGGATGCTGTCGCACGGTTTTCAGAACGTGACATCAATCGTCTTTTAGAAGACGCTGGCATTGTGCGTCACCGAGGCAAGATTGAAGCGACCATAAACAATGCAGGTCGCGCGTTGGATCTCATCGACGAAACCGGATCATTAACCGACTACATCTGGCGATTTGCGCCGGACGTTCCATTTGGCCGTGACGGAACGTCAGATCATGCATCAGGAATTGCTTCAATTTCACTTTCTGCCACCGCATTGTCGAAAGACTTAAAGAAACGTGGTTGGAAATTTGTTGGCCCGACAACTGTCTATTCATTCATGCAATCAATGGGACTAGTGAATGATCACCTTGATGGATGCCATGTGCGAGAAGCGTGTGAAGTAGCGCGTCAGTCAGTAATCACTGCGCGAAAGTAACTAACCGCGGGGGTTCAGTAGGTCTTCAGCGTTTTGGCGAACTTGCCAGTCTTTATCTTCGAGCGCTCGTTGAAGTGCTGCCTCTACTTCGTCACCTTCGAATGGTGCAAGAGCCAAAATGGCACGCCTGCGAACTGCTGGTTTGTCGGAACACGCAGCAAGAATTGCAGGAAGACCTCGTTCATCACCAAGCGAACCAAGTGCAGCTGCACATGCCTCGCGCACAACTGGTTCTTTATGCGTAGTCGTGCGATCAATAAGTGTTTCAATTTCAATATCTGAAGCCGGTGTTCGTTCCCCTAAACACCATGCCGCCATTTCAGCAACAAAAACATCTGGATCATCAAGACATTGATGAACATTCACCGACGGATACGACGCGGCTAATTCCACTGCGGTGCGTCTGGTCTCGATATGCACGTCGCTGATGTAGGGAGACAGAATTTCATCGGTCAAGGTTTCGATGCGGGCGAGAGCACGTAGAGCACTTGCACGGACCATGCCGTCTTCGTGAGAAAGAGCCGCAAGGGGAATAGTGGAATCCCCAGTGAAGCCGGCGGCGATGACCTCAAATCGAAAATCTTCTGACATAAGGGACTAGGCCTGAAGGAGCCCACCCACAAATTCAAATGCGATAGTCAATAAGAATCCGATGGTGCAGGCCACGAGGGCCCCCAGAATGATTGCGCCGGCCGACAGATTGGCAAGGGCACGCCACTTCTGTTCGCGCTCTGGCTCTTTGTATAGCGGTGTGGGTTTATTGTCCACCCGCACTACCGCAGTGCGTCGCGGCGTGGCAGGCTTCATACGGTCAATAAAAGCAAACGCCAGGAAGGCAAAAGCCACTACCCAAACAGCACGTGTACCCGCACCTGTAGCAGTGATTGCAAATATTGACGATAAAAAGATTGACGCACTCATGAACAACACAATTCTACCGCCGACACCACCACGTCGTCCTGCACCAACGAGGGGACTCTTTTTTGCGTTGCCACTGATCACAGTGTCGTGGCTTGTGTTATTCGTAATAATCGCAATGGCAGCGGTTCGGATACAACGTTTTGAACTGGCGCCAGGGGAAGCAATGGCCGTCGCCCCGCGAATTGAGTTTGCTGCATCAAGTACAGGTGATTCTGTTCCCGAAAGATTTAAAGCTGAAAACGGCATCCGATTCGTCACGGCGTTTGGTGGTCAATTGTCCATCTTGGACAGCATTCTCGGTTGGATAGATCCCCATGTTCAAGTTGATACGTATAAAGAGCGATATGGCACCAGCACCCCGGGAACAACTCGGCGTCTTGGTTTTCAAGCCATGATTGGCGCAAAGCAAATTGCCGAATATGTCGCGATGAAAAAACTCGGTCTCGATGTTGAACTTGTGCTTGGTCGCATAGTCGTTGAGGAACTTGTATGTGATGGTGCGCCATCCAAAAATGCAGCCTGCACAAATCTTGATGTCGGAGAAACGATCACTCATATCAACGGCGTTGCAACGCCCACTTTGCCTGGGCTGGCGGATCAAATGAAACTCCACAAAGTTGGTGACACGGTGGAACTGACAGTCATTCCTTATGACGCGACTGCAGCGAAACCCGATCCTTCACGAGCTGAAAAACGTACGGTGCAGCTCATGGCTAACGCAGACAACCCCACTCGTCCCATCATTGGTTTCGTACCGGCAGATACTCGTACCGTTTCTCTGCCGTTTGAGGTCAACATTTCCACCGCTGACATTGGGGGTCCTTCGGCTGGGCTTGCCTTCACGTTGGCTCTGCTAGATGAACTCACAAGCGGCAACCTGATGGGTACTTCTCGTGTGGTTGCAACGGGAACTATCAGTGAGGACGGCTCTGTCGGAGCGATTGGTGCTCTCGAACAAAAGGCAGTGGCCGTTAAAGATGCAGGCGCTGACCTTTTTATTGTCCCAGCTGGCCAATCTGCTGATGAGATGAAGCAAGCTCGACAAGCAGTTGGCTCAAGCGTTGAGATAGTGCAGGTTGCAACTCTCGATGAGGCATTAGCGGCCCTTCGGGCCAGTGGTGGGGAAGCATTGCGCGTAACCACTGCCTGAGGCCCTGTGGATAATGCCACCATCTGACCTCTGAAGAGTCGTACTGTTAATGCCTAATGGCTATCTCTTTCTCTCGTCCCGACCCTTCGTCGCCTGCAGCGGTGGGTTCGGCCGCCTTTCCCACCAACCGTCGTGGGTTTGATCAGGCTGAAGTACGTGATTTTCTCAAAATGGTCGCGGCTGAAATGGCACGCCTTCAAGAGCGTGAACGCTTCCTAGAAAGTGAGATGCGGGCAATGCAAACCCGCGGATTATCAGCGCCAGGACGCCTCGATGAAGAGACCGTGACAACCCTTCTTGGTGAAGAAGCAGCGCGAGTTCTTACAGCGGCTCGTGATGCAAGCACACAAATTCGTGATCGAGCAGAAGAATCTGCAACTCGCCTCGTGAAAGATGCCGCAGAAGATGCAGTGCGTATTCGCGAGTCTGCAGTGTTGGAAGCAGCGCGTATTCGCGAAGACTCTGGTGCTGACGCAGAATCCGAAATTGAAATGGCGAAGCAACAAGGCCGCGACATGGTGAACGAAGCGCGTGAGTACCGCGAAAAAGTTCTTTCTGAATTGTCACGTCGTCGTGATGCTGCTCGTTCACAAATTGAACAGCTTCTTCATGGCCGTGATCGACTGATGAATGCATTTGAACGTGCACGTATTGCCAGCGAAGATGTCATTGGTGGGCTTACAGATGCTCACGATGAGCCTGAATTCATTGTGGATTTGTCACCAACTACTGGCCCAGTTCCAATTGTTAACTCTGAACATCCATCAGTAAAAGTGTTTGACAGAGAAGAAACCATTGTTGAAGAAGAACCACAGATTGTTCACAATACAAATGTGATTATCTTCGATCACGAAACTGAAGTGGAATTAGATGTCCAGTCAGATGTTGAAGTTCAAGAAGTTGTTGTTGAAACTGAAACAACCCGCGACATTGAAATTGTTGATGTGTTGCACCCTGTTCATTCCCCTCTTGAAGTTTCAGTAGGTCCAGAAGTAGTAATCGCACCAGAACCATCAGAACCAACACAAACAAATGTTGTGTCATTGTTCGGACGCGGACGTCGATCCGCCGACATGCCAGAAATTGTTGTGGAGCCTGAAGTACGTGACGCGCCTGCCGTAGAAACAGTGGAAGCTGTTGTCGCGCCAACTCGCAAGAAAGATGGCGTTGAAGTTGATGACATCTTTGCCAAACTGCGCGCAGGAACAACAGCTGATGTTGCGGCTAAGTCGACACAAACTGTCGAAGCAGTAAAGCCAGAAAAAGAGTCACCGAAAAAATCCGTAGAGAAGAAGGCAAAAGCTAAGCCGCCTACTCCGGTGGTAGACCCCGCCAAATTTGAAGCCCGCAATGAAGCATTGGCCCCTGTTGTGGTCGCAACAGCCCGCAAACTAAAGCGCGTCCTTGCCGATGAACAGAACACAGTTCTTGGGCATGTTCGTGCCAAGCGCTCCTCTTTAGACATTGATGCCATTTTTGGAACGGAAGCAGAGCACGGCGCACGTTATTCAATTGCGATAGCGGAAGATTCGATGGCAGCAGCAAGTTCCGGTGCGAAGTCAGTAAAAGCTGCAGGTGGATCAAGCCGCCGCGTTACACAGAAGGCGATTACTGAACACGCCACGTTGTCTATCACCGCTGGCCTAGTTGCTGGGTTCCGTGAGGATGCACGTATTGCTATCGGCGAAGCTGAGGGCGACCGAGACGTTCTGCTTGGGCTGATTCGGGATGTCTACCGTTCCTGGAAGACCGAAAAAATCGATTCGCATGTCGACGACATCGCATGTTCTACATACAGCCATGGCGCGTATTTGGCATTAGAGCCGGGCAGTCGCATTACATGGATGGCTGAACCAGACACCAATTGCTGCAGCGAATGTGAAGATAATTCATTGGGCGGAACTGTGGTGCGCGGAGAAGATTTCCCTACGGGTCACAGCCATCCTCCAGCCCATCCGGGTTGCCGATGCCTTGTTTGCCCCGTTCAGGACTAGCGTCCTGATGCGTGCGTAACTCCTCAGATCTTCCCGGCGGCCCTACTGGCCCAGTTTTCCGTCTTCCCAACTTTGGTAAGCCCTCTCGTGGGCGTATTGCTGTGTCAGTGGCAGTTGGGCTCGTGTTGTTGCTCGTCTTTAGTGCGAGAGCGATGTCGTCTTTCTATGTGAACGTGTTGTGGTTTAACAGCGTCGGACGCAGTGATGTGTACTGGGCAATTTTGCGAAGCAAAGCAGAATTAGTTGCAGTCTTTACAGCAGGATGTTTTGTTTTTCTTTGGGTCAACTTGGTTTTGGCAGATCGTCTTGCTCCGCTGACATTGCCTAACACGCCAGAAGATCAAACCGTTATTCGAATTCGTGAAATCACAGCAAAGAGTCGCGGCAAGTTACGCATTGCATTGGCAGCTCTTATTGCGCTCATGTTGGGACTTCCCGCATCGAGCCAGTGGCAAGAGTGGACCATGTTCCGTAACCGCCAAGCGTTTCCAGACGGTGATCCGCTTTTCAAGGCAAATGTTGGTTTCTATGTCTTTCGTCTCCCATTTGCACAGTTTGTGGTGGCATGGTCGTTCGGAGCATTGGTTCTTGTACTGATCATCACTACCGCATTTCATTTTATTAATGGAAGCATTCGCCCACAAGATCGTGTGCAACGAGTTACCTCGCAAGCCAAGGTTCATTTGTCGGTACTTCTTGCCATCGGAACGTTGTTACGTGCTGCAAACTATTGGTTGTCGAAGTATGAATTAACTTCATCATCACGCGGTGTCGTGCGTGGAGCGTTGTACACCGATGTCAATGCACAATTGCCCGCGCTGAACTTAATGATTCTTGTGTCACTTGCAGTTACTGCGCTTTTACTCTGGAATATTCGCCAGAAGGGCTGGCGTCTTCCAGTTCTCGCTATTGGTCTATGGGTCGTCGTAGCTCTAGCTGTTGGCACTGTGTACCCAACAATCATTCAACGTTTTGTTGTTCAACCAAACGTCAGCACGCGAGAATTGCCGTTCATCCAACGCAACATTGTTGCTACAAAAGCTGCAATGGGAATAGCCGATGTCGCTCGCCAGGAAACCACGTTCTCCAGTATCAGCACTGCAGATATCACTGCTAACGATGCGCCTCTGCGTGATGTTCGCCAGCTTGACCCAAGCCAAATGCTTGACCGTTTTGCACTTGACCAAGGATTAACTTCTTTTTATCGAGTGAATGATCTTGATGTCGATAGGTATTCAGTTGATGGTCGTATTCAACAAGTGTTGGTCGCTGCACGCGAACTGAATCCTGCAGGTATTCCAAACCGCACATGGGTTTCCCGTCACCTTATTTATACGCATGGTTGCGGTGTAATTGCAGCGCCCGCCAGTTTGGCAACAGAAGATGGGCGTCCGTCATACATTGACTTGAAGGTCACTAAGCCACAGATTTATTTCGGTGATCGACTTGGCGAATACGCGGTTGTGAAATCATCACAAAAGGAACAAGCATGCCCAGGAGGCAACGAGACCTCTTTCGTCGGTGACGGGGGAATCAAGGTCAATAGTTTTGTTCGCCGATTTGCTCTTGCAGTCAACTTCGGAGAATTCAACTTGTTCGGATCAAGTCTCATCACGAAAGATTCTCAAATCTTGCTACATCGTGACGTACGTTCCCGTGTGGCAAAGATTGCTCCGTTCCTACATCTCGATGCTGACCCGTATGTGGCAGTAGTAAATGGTCAGGTGAAATGGGTCGTTGACGCTTTCACCACAACTAACCGTTATCCATATGCGGAAACTGCCAATGTCTCTCAACTCACTGCTGGTAGTGGTCTTGATCATTCGTTTAACTACGTTCGCAACAGCATCAAAGCCGTTGTCGATGCATACAGTGGCGAGGTCACGCTGTATCTGATGGACACAAAAGATCCGATTGCCCGTATGTGGAGCAAGGCGTTTCCAAATATATTTGCGAAAAAGTCCGCTGTTCCGGATGAGTTAGCTGCTCATTTCCGTTATCCGGAAGATCTGTTCCGAGTGCAGACCAACATGTTTGGCCGTTATCAATTCGATGACGCAACACTTTTCTTCAACCGTGATGCTGCATGGAGCGTTGCTCAAGCACCAGCGAATGCCCCCGAAACTGGCTCGGTATCCACATCTCTCGGGTCAACAGCACCTGGAATAGCGCCAGTCGATTCGATTAATGCAACTGATTCGAATGTTCAAAGATTTACGCCGTACTTCTCCATCTTCCATGAACCAAATGCAAAGACAGATATTGGTGAGTTCTCGATGGTGCGTCCGTTCGTGCCGTTTTCAGCTGATGACAGTCGTAAAGAATTGCGATCATTAATGGTGGTTTCTAGTGAGCCAAAGACCTACGGAAAACTGACTGTCTATGACATCAAGACTCCACTGCCGGCTGGTCCTGCCACTGTGTCTGCACAATTTGAAAGTGAGCCAGCAATCTCTCAGACAATCACACCACTAGACCAGCGTGGTTCTCGTGTTAGTTACGGAGATTTACAACTCGTTCCGGTTGGCAAGGGCCTTGTGTACATCCGCCCAATGTTTGTACAGCCAGACGGTGCCGATAAGCAAGTGTTCGTTCGAAAGATTCTTGCGGGGTACGGCGACAGGTCTGTCATTGGTGACAGTTTGACAAGCGTTATTTCGCAATTGTTCCCGGGCTTCAACTTGGATCTCGGAGACCGAGTGGGCCGACCATCGAGTACGCCGACTACAACAGTGCCAGGCAGTCCGACAACGAACGCTCCACCTGCAGGTACTACACCTGCAGAACTGTTGCGACAAGCAGAAGCACTCTTTGCTCAGGCAGATGCTGCATTGGCTAAATCACCACCGGATTTTGCGACATACCAAACCAAGTTGTCTCAAGCACGTGGCTTGGTCCAGCAGGCACTTGCCGCAGTAAAGGGATGATGCTGCCGCGTTAGCGGTGCAACAATTTGTTCGCAAGGGCCGCAAGGTCTTGGCGAAATGTAATTTCGTATCTGGCTTGTTCATTAGCCAGACGAACTTGGGATTCCTTCAGCGCATCCATCATTTGAACCACACCAGAATCTTCTGCCTTCTGTGAGAGTTGTTCTATCTCGGTACCCAGTTCATGTAATTGGCGAGAAAGCTCTGATCCCATGCCGGATACGCGCGCTTCAATTCCGGCTAATCGCTCGACAGTTGAGCGTGTTGCTTCGCGCTCTTCGCCCAGAGCATTCAATTGCTCGCTCATTTCGGCCCGCAATAAAGCAATTTCTGCTTGCAATGCCTCTACGGCCTGCTGAGTCTTTTTGTTTCGGGCAAGCATGGTGATTGCATTAATCCTAAGCATTTTGGGTGAAGTTGTGAGTGAGGCACTCGCCTTGTACCGTAATGCTTCAACTACATCGCGGGGTGGAGCAGCCCGGTAGC
>JBIISL010000032.1:0-22076 GCA_044341035.1 Ilumatobacteraceae bacterium
CACCAGTGGTGTCGCAGTCCATCATGAGGCCGATTGTTCCGGTTGGTGCAAGCACTGTGGCTTGTGAGTTACGAACGCCGTACTCTTCGCCATCGCGAACAGCTGCTTCCCATGACTCCATACCTGCGTACAGAAGATCTTCTTGTACATCGGACATGTTCAAGATTTCTCCGTGTGCATCACGATGCATACGCAATACGTTCAGCATGTACTTTTCGTTTTCCGCAAAGCCAGAGAATGGCCCCATGCGGCTTGCTGTGCGAGCACTTGTTGCATACGCATGACCAGTCATGAGTGATGTAAGACCTGCTGCCCACGCACGACCACCATCGGAGTCGTATGCCATACCAAGAGCCATGAGCAATGCGCCGAGGTTTGCGTAACCAAGACCAAGCTGACGGAACTTGCGGCTGTTTTCGCCAATCATTTCTGTTGGGTAGTCAGCGCGGCCGACAAGGATTTCCTGAGCGGTGAACATAACTTCGATTGCGTGGCGGTATGCCTCAACGTCGAAGCGATCATTGTCATCAAGGAACTTCAACAAGTTCAACGATGACAAGTTGCATGCTGAGTTGTCGATGTGCATGTATTCAGAACATGGGTTCGAGCCATTGATGCGGCCTGTCGCTGTTGCTGTGTGCCACTTGTTGATGGTGGTGTCGAACTGAAGACCAGGGTCTGCGCATTCCCATGAAGCCTCTGCAATTTGGCGCCACAGATCACGTGCACGAATGGTGCGTATTGGACTGCCATCTGTGACTGCATTGAAGTTCCAGTCGCGGTCTTCTTTGACTGCATGCATGAACTCATCAGTAACACGTACTGAGTTGTTTGCGTTTTGGTACTGAACACTGAATGAATCCGCACCGTCAAGGTCCATGTCGAAACCTGCATCGCGAAGAACACGAGCCTTACGCTCTTCTTTCACTTTGCACCAGATGAACTCTTCAACGTCTGGGTGATCGGCATTCAAGATAACCATCTTTGCGGCGCGACGAGTCTTGCCACCTGACTTGATTGTTCCGGCAGATGCATCAGCTCCGCGCATGAATGACACTGGGCCAGATGCTGTGCCGCCACCTTCGAGGTGTTCTGCACTTGAACGGATCTTTGACAAGTTGATTCCTGAACCAGAACCACCCTTGAAAATTGTTCCTTCTTCGCGATACCAGTTGAGAATCGCTGACATCTTGTCTTCGACAGCAAGGATGAAACATGCGCTTGCCTGTTGAGGGACTCCCTTAACGCCAATGTTGAACCAGACGGGGCTATTAAATGCTGCGCGCTGTGTTACGAGAATGAACTTCAGCTCCGCACGGAATGCTTCTGCTTCTTCTTGATCTGCGAAGTACCCGCCTTCGACTCCCCATGTGGAGATTGTGTCTGCAACGCGGTCGATGACTTGGCGAACTGAGTGCTCACGCTCTGGAGTTCCCGGTGTTCCACGGAAATACTTCTGGGTCACGATGTTGGTTGAGTTCAATGACCATTCCATTGGGAACTCGACGCCCAATTGCTCGAAAGCAACGGTTCCGTCACGCCAGTTGGTGATACGTGAATCACGCACTTCCCATGCCACTTCGTCATATGGGTGCACGCCCGGTGTGGTGAAAAATCGGCCGATTCCAATAGAAAGACGATCTGGCGCAAGTGACATGGCTACTCCTGTAAGTAAATAAATGTTCGAAAGTTGAGGTCTGAAGAGAATAGCCCACACCACTAGATGTTGTGGGTGACCCCCTCCCACAGGCAGTTTTGCTACAAGTGGTTGTGAGATTACAGCACTGTAGTTACCCCCTTGTCAACGACCCTCGGGAAAAACCTTGCTGCAGTACGGTTGCGGCGCTCACGAGAAGGTCCGAAACCCAACGATTCCAAAGCCACACCGTGTGATGCAGCCCTCATCCGCTCGTGAATCGCCGCCACCGACCACCCCTTGAACCTACGGGTGTTGCCCTGTGGATTGGAAGTGGATAGGGGTGTGAATTTCCGATTCTTTCTGGGGAAAGTCCCTATTTTTCAGGGGATGAGGCTGTGTGTTTTGTGTGTACAAACTGGCCACGCCTGTGGACAAAGTCGGTTACGCGGGCACCAATTCGACTGTCACTGGGATACCGCTGAGAATTGCATTGCCCGACAAGGGGTCCAACAGTTGGTCATCAGTGAGAATATTCGAGTTAACTCCGGCTTTTTCTGAGGCAACAGCCATCTGCGTGCCGGGAACTCCATGGCCCCATCCATGCGGAACGCTGACAACGCCAGGACGCACAGAATCGGTGACTTCAGCAGGCACCACAATTTCTCCGACGCGACTTGCAATGCGCAGAGCTGAGCCAGTGATGACTCCGAGACGTGCCGCATCATCAGGATGAATCTGCGCAGTGCATGCAAGTGCACCTTTAGTAAGAACTTTGATGTTGTGCATCCATGAATTGTTTGACTTCAATTCACGACGACCAACTAACAACATTTGATCAATATTTACCAACGCAATTGAAGCTTCAAGGCGTTGCAAATCATCAATGAAAACTTGTGGCGATAACTCAATACAGCCACTTGGTGTTCGAAGCATGTCTGGCAATCGTGGCTCGAGCGCACCCAAGTCAACTCCGTGCGGATTATCAATCAAAATGTCAAGCGACAATCCGTTTGGAACAGTGCCGAACGCTGCGCCATATGGTCCCGTTTGAATAACTAAATCAAGACTGCGTGCAGTTCCCCGTTGGCCCTTTGCATTCAGTGCACTCAGAATCTCATCTGCATCGCGACCAAAAATCGGCGAAGAAGAATTAGCAACAGCAGCCAACACTGCTGCATTTATTGATTGATCATCCAGTGCTTCAGCATCACAATCAGCACCAAGACCCTGGAAGATGCCGGCCATCTTCAGCAAAATATCTGCTTCGTCTGGAGTTGATGGATCACGCTTCAACACAGGCTCGCTGTAGTTCGCAACATTGCGCACTGCATACAGATACAAACCAACGTCGTAGTGATCTTTTTCTAAGGATGACGGCGCAGGAAGAATGACATCGGCATGACGTGTTGTTTCATTAACGTAGATGTCAATTGACACCATGAATTCAAGTTCAGCTAAAGCCGTGTCTAACTGCTTTGAATGCGGCGTTGACAGAACTGGGTTACCGGCAACTGTGACCATGCCGCGAATCTGATTCTCCCCCGGAGTAATGATCTCTTCAGCCATCGCAGCTACGGGGTACTCACCCAAAACTTCTGCCCTGTTGCTGACACGACTGTGGCCTCGGCCCATCGCAAAGCCCTTACCTTTGCCGCCTTGTCCACGTGTTGTAGCGCCACCCGTTGCTGGCATAGTGAACATTGAGCCACCGCGCTTGTCGATATTGCCTGTGATCACATTGATTACTTCAATCAGCCATGCACAGGTCGTGCCGAATTCCACTGTGTTGACACCGATGCGTCCGTACACGGCAGCAGTCTTTGCGCCAGCAAGTTCACGTGCCAATCTCACAGTGGTTTCAGCAGTAACGCCCGTTGCCAACGCAACTGCCTCAGGAGTAAACGGCGCAATCGCGGCTGCGAATTCGTCAAGTCCATTCAATATCGACATGATGCGCGGTTCAATATTCACGAGGTTCTCGGCGAACATCACGTTGATCATTGCGGCTAAGAACAAACCATCAGTTCCGGGACGAATTGATACCCATTCATCTGAAGCTTCCACCGTGCGGGTACGACGTGGGTCAACAACAACAATTTTCCCGCCACGTTCACGAATGCGTTCCATGCGGCCAGGGAAATCAGGCGCAGTGCACAAACTGCCGTTTGAAGCGTGTGGGTTTGCGCCCAACATCATCAAATAATCAGTGTGATCAAGGTCTGGTACGGAAATACTTTGCGCTGTGCCAAACATGTATCCACCTGTCACATGCTTTGGCACTTGATCAACAGTTGAGGCACTGAAAACATTGCGCGTTCCCATTGAACGCAACATGATTGCGCTGAATAGTTGAGGCCCCAAGTTGTGTGCGTTCGGATTTCCTAAATACGCAGCTAGTGCTCCGCGCCCGTGACGTTCGATGACACCAGCAAAACCATCAGCCACAACTTTCCACGCTTCGTCCCAAGACACTTCGACATGTTTCCCGTCGCGCTTCACCATTGGCATGCGCAATCTGTCGGGGTCTTCATGCAACTGCTTCAGCGTGCTCCCCTTCGGACAAATGAAGCCATGGCTAAAAACGTCTTTTTGATCACCACGAATTCGCACTATCTGTTCTTGCGGGTTCACAGAAATTTCTAGGCCGCACGTGGCCTCACAGAGTGGGCAGGTGCGAAATACAGTGCGATTAGCGGTATCGGTCATTCCATAGATTGCCACGCCAGACACGGCGAACTCGCAGTGTTCGTACACTGTGGGCATGACGAGTCCGTTGCACAGTGTGGAGATCTGCATGATCTCCACCCCAGACGGTGTCATTGACGTCGAGGGGCGGTCTCGACCCCTGGGTGGACCAGCAGACCAAGCGCGTCTTATTGCACTGCGTGGAGCCGCTGCAGTCGTCTTGGTGGGTGCCGGCACAGCACGCACTGAGAACTACGGGCCACCAAGTAAAGCCGGGCTGCGTATTGCCGTTGTCACCAAGACGTGCGCGCTCGACTTCTCATCTCCCCTCTTTTCTTCAGGGGCAGGACTAGTAGCAACCACCATGTCCGCACCAACCCTCAACGTCGACACTGTGCGCGCTGGCGACACAAACGTCGACATGGCAGGAATCATTGCTCAATTGCCACACGGTGTAGTTCATGTCGAAGGTGGCCCCATGTTGAACGCAGCACTCTTTGATGCTGATTGTGTCGATGCAATCAATCTCACAATGTCTCCACGTTTAGGTGGATTTCGCGGGTCATCACTTAGTCAGGCACCACACGCTTTACGACACTTCACATGTGTGTCACTGACAACCGACAGTGATTTTGTCTTCGCGCGATACGAAAAAGTTACGACTGCTTAAGCAGTGCGAGTTCGCGACGAAAGGCAGCGGCGTCGTCAAAGTTTTTGTACACACTTGCGAATCGCATGTATGCAACTTCGTCAAGAGCTTTCAAACGTTCAAGAACCGCATGGCCGACTGTTGACGATGTCACTTCTGTTCCGGCAGTCACAGCAAGTCGCATGTCATCTTCCACGGCTTCGGCTAATGCATCAATAGACGCGTCGTCAACTGGACGGCCTTTGCATGCCGAACGCACACCAAATGTGACCTTTGCTCGGTCGAATGGTTCGGGGGCACCCGAACGTTTCATCACCATCAATGGCGCCTCTTCCAAACGTTCATACGTTGTAAACCTGTAGGCGCACTCTGGGCACGCACGACGACGACGAATTGCCGCGCCATCATCGGCGGGGCGAGAGTCGATCACCTTGGTGTCGTCATTAGGGCATACGGGACAATGCACGCTTTCTACTCTAAATGACCTCGAGTTCCCCATGTGGGGATTAAAGCCATTTTTAGCAAGGAATAAAGCGTTTATGGGATGCGAATGACTTGGCCAGCTTCGATATGGGAACCATTTGCACGGACCAATTCGTAAACCAATTCCGAAATATTTCCGGTGGGAACGATGGTGCGGGCGATGTCCCACAATGTGTCACCCGACTGAGCAACCACTGAACGCGGGATGGCCTGATTGGCTGGCGATGGATCGGATGCAAATGCCCCCGTGGAAATGAGACCAGAGGCCAAGCCAAATATGACAATGGCGCCGAGGGTACGGCGGCGGCGCTGGAAGGTGCGAACACTTGGCCGAGGACGAGCAGCGGCTTCTGTGCGGTATGAACCTGTGAACAAGAGTGGATCGATGGTGGTTGCCATGGTGATTTCCTTTCGGGGTAAGGGTTAAGGACCGGGAGGTCTATGTACTGCGAACCGTAGCGAACGGGTGTTCGATAGTTTGCCCGAACAAGTGTTCGTAGTCAAGCATCATCCCGAACGGCTGTTCTACGAACAGGTGTTTGACCTTGAGGGCGAACACCTGTACGCTCGTACCATGTCCGAAGCACTCACTCCTCGCCAACGCGAAATCCTCAATGTCATTTCCACCAGCATGCAAGAACGGGGCTATCCGCCGTCCGTGCGCGAAATTGGCGAGGCTGTCGGCCTTAACTCCCCCTCCACTGTGCACAACCATCTCAACACGCTGCAGAAAATGGGCTTCCTGCGACGCGACCCAACAAAGCCCCGCGCTCTCGAAGTTCGCTTCGATACAAACTCTGAAGTTGCCATGGAACGTCGTCCATCACGTCACGTTCCTCTCATTGGTGAAGTCGCAGCCGGAACTGGATTGCTGGCGCAACAAAATGTTGAAGACCTCATTCCCCTTCCCACAGACTTCACAGGCGAGGGCGAACTGTTTATGTTGCGTGTTCGCGGAGACTCAATGATCGATGCCGGAATTCTTGACGGCGACTTTGTTGTTGCACGTCAGCAGCAGACAGCAGACAACGGCGACATCGTTGTTGCAGGTATCCCGGGCGATGAAGCAACTGTCAAAACGTTCAAGAAGTCTGGCAACAAGATCACTCTTGTCCCAGCGAATCCAACAATGGAACCAATGGTTTTTACATCTGACGAAGTCAGCGTATTCGGTAAAGTCGTCACCGTCATGCGACGGTTATAACTTCACTTCATAATTATTTGCTTGGTTACATTCCTAAGCGTTTGGCAACAAGATGCAACTTGGCATCTGGTTGCACTACAGCCACACGAACATTGTGTGATCCGCCTGCGCCGTAGAAGTCACCAGGGCTTACTAGTGCTCCGCCTTCGCGGGCCAATTTCTCTGTGAAGCTCCATGCGTCACCTGCGTTAAACCATAGGTAAAAGCCGCCTTCAGGAATTGCGATATCAATTCCTGACCACTTTGACAATGTTGACGCCATGAACTCAAGTCGAGTGCGATATCTGTCGCGCTGCACACGAACATGTTCGTCGTCATCTAACGCGGCGACACCAGCGGCTTGTGCGGGGCCCGGCAACATAAACCCTGCGTGCTTACGCACTTCTTGCAGGTACTCAACGATGTCAGCATCGCCTGCATAAAAACCAACCCGCAGACCTGCAAGGTTTGATCGCTTCGACAATGAATGCACGGCAATTACGCCCTCAAGTCCGTGCTGCAAAATTGATTGAGCTGGTGTTTCCCAAATGAATTCGGTGTAGCACTCATCAGAAAACACCGGAATGTTGTGCGTACGACCCCATGCTGCTGCAGCTTTCAAATCATCAAGTGCGCCCGTGGGGTTGCTCGGGCTGTTGATCCACAACATCAGCGCACGTTGCCTATCGTCTGCAGATATTGACCCAAGATCCATGTGGCCAGCGGCGTCAACGCCGACAGGAACTGCACGAAGGCCCGCAAGTATCGCGCCCATTTCATAGGTGGGGTACGCAACGGCCGGATACAGCACTGTGTCGCGCCCTGGGCGACGCAATTTCATGTACTGAGGCGTTGTGGCTACGAACTCTTTTGTGCCGATACAAGCGCTGATACGAGAAATAGGAACATCGATTTCAAACCGACGACCCATCCATCGGGCAATGGAACGACGCAACGCTTCAGAACCAATGGACGCCGGATATCCACGCTCGGAATTCGATTGCGATAAGGCTTCGATGACAGCGGGTGGCGGCGGATCGCACGGTGTACCAATAGACAAATCAACAATTCCACCATCATGCGCTGCAGCAAGTTTTTGGTACGCGTCTAAGCGGTCATACGGATATGGGGGTGGCACAAAGCCAACGGTGTCGCGATCAGTCATGGCTTCCTAGTTTCGCTGATTTGTGAGTGGAACAACGAACTCACGTAATCGACCCTCTGAAGCACCGGACAAGCGGGCACGAATACGCATTCCGCCGTCTTCAAGTTCTGACATCACAACTTCACCTTCACGATGAATCGACGCAAGGATGTCGCCTCGGTCGTACGGCACCATCAGTTCGGTGACTTGCGTAATTGCCCGCATGCGATCT
Source organism: Ilumatobacteraceae bacterium (assembly GCA_044341035.1). Classification (GTDB taxonomy): domain Bacteria; phylum Actinomycetota; class Acidimicrobiia; order Acidimicrobiales; family Ilumatobacteraceae; genus UBA2093. Next base: position 8,016 of record JBIISL010000032.1, read on the forward strand.
GCCAAACGTCGCATCATGATGTCTAGTCCTTCGTTGCGCAATGCCGACACCGCAACAGCCCCTTGATGATCTTCCACCAACGAGGCTCCCCAATCGTCTAGCAAGTCGGCCTTATTAAAGACAATGAATTCAGGCACCTGGTCTGCACCAATTTCAGCAAGCACCTCTCGAACAGCAGTGATTTGCTGTTCAGGATGTACAGCACTTGCATCAACAACATGCACCAACATGTCAGCTTCTGCTGCGATTTCTAATGTGCTCTTGAACGACTCAATGAGTCCGTGTGGCAATTGACGTATAAACCCAACAGTGTCTGTCATAAGAACTGGTTCACCACCAGGCAGAGACAAGCGACGGGTTGTCGGATCAAGAGTTGCAAACAACCGGTCCTCTACTAAGACGCCAGCTCGAGTAAGTGAATTCAACAACGTTGATTTACCGGCGTTGGTGTAGCCAACAATGACGACTGATGCGAGACCGCTACGGCCCCTGCTCTTTCGTTGTGTCTGGCGCGTGTGACGCAGCGCGACCAAATCTTGTTCCAACTTTGTGATGCGCCTCATAATGCGACGGCGGTCTACTTCGAGACGCGTTTCACCAGGACCACGAGTACCAATTCCACCGCCCTGCTGTGAAAGCCCGGCCTTTGCACCGCGACGCAAACGCGGCAATCTGTACCGCAGCATTGCCAATTCGACTTGTGCTTTACCCTCAAGCGTGTGCGCGTTCTGAGCGAAGATGTCAAGAATTACTGCAGTTCGGTCGAGTGCTGTTCGGCCCAAGGCTTTTTCTAAGTTGTACTGCTGGCCAGGTGATAACTCGTTATCAAATACCACCGTGTCTACGTCAAGCGCCAGACACACTTCTTTCAGTTCATCAACTTTTCCTTTGCCGATGTAGAACGTTGAATCAGGAGAATCACGGCGTTGTGTTAGTCGTGCCGCTTCATCTGCACCTGCCGTATCAATGAGCAACGACAATTCGTCAAGACCTTCTTCGGTCTCGTCATCTGTTTGGCCACCCATGGTGACACCGACCAACACAATGCGCTCACGAAATGTGCGCTCGATAAGAGTCGCACCAAGCGCCTCCTGGTACGGATTACTCATGCATGAACCGTGATACTGCCTACGAATACGGCCGGACCAATCAGCGTGGCCCTGCGATCACTTGAAATACGCACGCGGGCATCTCCGCCGTCCATATGCACAACAACGTGTTCCACTGACTGCGGAACTAGTCCCCACACCAAGGCGGCTTCAGCTGCAGCGCATGCACCGGTTCCGCATGCACGTGTCACGCCTGCACCACGTTCGTGCACACGCATGGTGATTGCGTTCGTCTCTGGGCCTTGCTCAATGATTTCCAAGTTGATGTGCGGCACGAGCGAACCAAGCTGAACCAGGTCAACTGCCCCGACTTCTTCAACGCCCACCACCGAATGCGGGTTTCCAACCGATACGTGACGCACTGGACGTAATGGATCACACTGCAACGATGTCCAGTTGTGTGGTTCTTCAAGATCTTCTAGGTAACCCATATCAACACTGATGTGGATGGTGTCGTCATCCCATTCGCTAGTCACCACAGCTTCGCGAGAGCCTGCATCAGTAGATACGTCATACACAGTTCCGGCAACGCCCTTCAACGTAAAGTGTGCAGCTTGTACTAAACACCGAATGCCATTGCCGCTCATTTCGGCGATACTTCCATCAGCGTTGTACAAACGCATACGAAGCGTTGTGTTGTCGACAATTGTTAGTAACAACAAACCGTCTGCTCCGACACCCGTTGAACGCTCACACCACTGCTGTGCAAGCTGCGGCCAATTCGGCTGATCACCCTGTGCCATGTCGTACACGAGAAAGTCATTACCGAGACCATGGTGTTTTGAGAGCGAAACGTGCATTGGCACAGACACTATTCCAATGCAGCTGCCACCACAGGGGTGACTTCTTCAATGGGGTCTTCGTGAACGTCAACCCACTGGATTCGGGGGTCACGGCGAAACCAGCGGTCTTGGCGAACGGCGAACTGCTGGGTACGCAAGATGGTCGCTGCTACAGCCTCGTCTAGCGACCAACGGCCTTCGAGGTGTTCAATCATTTCCTTGTACCCGAGAGCCTGACGAGCGGTGAACGCCAGGCCATTTGGCTCAGCCAAGAGGGCACGAACTTCTTCAACAAGCCCCCGCTCCATCATGATGTTCACCCGCTGTGCGATACGTGCTCGCAGAACGTCGCGATCCCAACGCAATCCAATCAGTGTTGTGGACGTGGGGCTATACGAACCGATTCCTTCGCCAAATGAACTGAACTTCTCTCCACTACCCAGACACACTTCAAGTGCACGAATAAGCCGCCGGCGATTGTTTGGATCCATCTTTGTAGTCGCTTCAGGGTCAAGTGCGAACAACTGGGCAAACATTGCCTCAGTATCTTCGTTCGCTTCTAATTCGGCTCGAATCTCTGGATATTCGCCAGGCATATCTAGCCCGTCAACAATGGCAGTGACATACAAACCAGTTCCGCCGACAATCAATTCAGATGCATCAGCATCAGAAATTGCCAAGCGGGCAGCTGCCACATTTTCAACATAGTGAGCCACCGTGTGTCGGTCGTTAGGTTCAGCCACATCGAGACAATGATGAGGAATCAGGGCTTGGTCTGCTGCGGACGGCTTTGCAGTACCGATATCCATGCGCTTGTACACCTGCATAGAGTCTGCGACGATGACATGCACTGAACCTTTTGGTTGCAATGCAGCAGCAGTCATGGCCGCGTCACTTTTCCCGCTTGCTGTTGGCCCAAGCACAACAACTGACCGACGAATAGTCATGCAGTTATACCGACACCACAGGTATGCGAATTTTGTGAGTAGCCATTTGCAGAACTTCTACTAAGAAGCCAGTGAGAAAGTGCGGTGCGGCCTTTGTGATTTCTACCGTGGTGTACGTACCTGGTCGAAGCGCAACGTCAGAACTGAAATGCACAAGTTTGTATTGGCGAGTACGACCCGAATACACATTGGGGTTACGCCGACTTGGGCCTTGCACCACTACTTCTTCAATGCGGCCAATGCGTGCTTCGTGTTTGATAAGAGCCGAGTGCTCGACCACTACTTTCAAACGGTCAAATCGATCAGACACAATGGCTGGATCAATGAAATGCTCAGACATGTCAGCTGCTTGAGTGCCTTCACGTGGCGAGAAAATATATTCAAAAGTGTTGTCAAACATTGCCTCTGCAGCAATCTCCAAAGTGCACTGAAAATCTGCTTCTGTTTCGCCGGGGAATCCAACAATGACGTCGGTGGTTACAGACAAATCTGGAATAAGCCTGCGTGCATCTGCAAGACGTTCCATATAACGCTGAGCTGTGTATCCGCGGTGCATTAATGAAAGCACGCGATCTGAACCCGACTGCAGTGGGTAATGCAAGTGTTCACATACCGCCGCAGTGTTTGCCATTGCTTCCAGCACATCAACGCGCATGTCTTTCGGATGCGGGCTGACATAACGCACACGACGAATACCTTCAACATCCCCAGCTGCCCGCAATAGATCGGCAAACAGCGGCTGAACACGACCATCAGACCCAGCTTGACGTTCCGCCAACGTAATGTCACGGCCATAACTGTTGACATTCTGCCCAAGCAGTGTCACTTCGGTGACGCCGGTTGAAGCCAACTGCGCCACTTCACCAATCACGTCTGCAAACGGCCGACTGATTTCACGACCACGTACTGCCGGCACGATGCAATACGCACACGAGTTGTCACAACCAATTTGAATAGTCACCCAAGCGTTGTATGTGGTCTCGCGACGAACAGGAAGCGCACTGGGAAACAACGTGTAATCATCCAGCACCGCTTCATCAAGAATCTCTGTGATTGGTCCGTGCTCTATGGAATGGTTCAACAACTCAGTGGTGCGATGCACATTGTGTGTACCCATCACCACATCAACCCATGGAGCTTTTTCTGCAACTACGTCTTTGTCCTTCTGCGACAAGCACCCACCGATCACAATACGGCGACCTTCCTTAGCGGCCTTCCACTTACGTAGGTGCCCCAAAGTTCCGTACAACTTGTTGTCGGCGTTCTCACGGATGCAGCATGTGTTCAGAACAACAACATCAGCTTCGTCATCAGTTTCGACGCGCTCCAAACCATCGGCTTCAAGAAGCCCCGAAATACGTTCGGAGTCGTGCGCATTCATCTGGCACCCGAACGTGTGCACTACATATGAAGTTGGTTGTACCCCGGTCACCTCACGAAGGCTACCGAATGCGCTCAATCACTACGCTTTAGTAACCGAAGATGCGGCATACACCCATTTGCCAGCCTTCTTAGCCTGCAACATGACCGACAAACGCTGACCCTTTGCTGACTTTGCTGAAACGACAGTGTTCACAGATCGTGATTTTCGAACTACGCCTGCAGTTGTCACCTTCGTGCTCTTTGCCGACACTTTTGAAGAGATGGAACTAATCACCACGCGACACGTGTACCTCGCGCATGCCGCCGAACTGACCTTCATGGTGATGACCGATTTTTTACCCACCCGCCTCGTAGTCAATTTCGGTGCGTTTTTTGCTGACACTTTGAATTTGGCAGGCGCCACAGAAGAACCAAATTTACGCACTCCCGAGGTACCGACCGCATCAGCAAAGGTGATTTCAGGAATAGTGATGAGCCAGCCATCTGTGCCTTGAGCATCAAGAGTCCATCGCGTCCAAGTGACAGCTCCTTGTGAACCACCATCCGATCGCGTCAGGTTCAATGCAGTTGTTTGAAAATCAGTTGTAGCAACCACATCAGACGTTGCCCCGTAGAAGTTCAACAATGCGGCATCTGACATCACAGCACTAACCGAGGCCGAGTTCACAGAACCATCGCTCCAAGTTTTTGGCGCCGATACTCCGTAGGTCAATTGAGGACTCGCGCCAGCCGACACTGCAAGTGACCCCATGTAGGAACGCGTACTACTGAACAACGCACCAGTAAACATCGGATCAAGAGTGTCATCAAGACTCAATGTCAGGCTGGCCGACAATGTTTCATGCGTATTTGTTGTGTACTGACAGGCCTCCACCGGGACTTGTGAGCATCCGGCTTGCCTGCCATTTTCCATCACGACTGGCGTCAGAGTTGGCTTTAATCGAACACGCACCGTGGCGGCATCAGTACCGAGATTAGAAGTGTTCCAATATGTCGGAATGGCACTTGCCCAGCTCCAGCGCAGCGTTTTGCCCAAAGTGTTCAGATTCAGTGTGATATCAAATTCTGTTTCTGCAGTGACTGGCGTCAGCAATGTTGGGTTGCCACTGAAGTCGTAACCCAATCGACCGGGCTCTATTTGATAGCCGACTGTGATTCCGATTCTGTTCGGTGTTGCATAGCACTGCCCCTGCGCCGGGGTTTGACCCTCTCGGCATAAATTGCTGGGCGATATGGCAACGGCAATGCGACCCGTAGGCACATTTGTTTCTGCAACAGCTGTGCCGTTAGTGATGATGTCCGTCGATTGTCCGTTGTTGATGACAGACAAAGCTGTGACGTACGGACGAGCAGCAACTCCTCCGGTCATGTTTACCCACGTGACATTTTGTTGTGACGCGACGTCATTGGACGACTGATCCGGCATACCGGTGTCTGGCGGTGACGCTGCAGTGACTTGTGATGCACTGACTAAAAGAGAGCCAAGAAGTGTGGCAGTTATTACAAGACGTTTCATAGAGGGCACAACCTTTTGAAGAATTTTCTATAAGGTAACACGCCGAGACGAAGACGTGAACAACTACAAAGGCCTAATAAAATTAGGGGCTTTAAATCCCAAAGGGCCGAGTCCCTGGGAGAGGACTCGGCCCTTGTAGAAAGCGGCAGCTCGGTTGTGCGAAGAACTAATCGAGTTCGATTGGCTCTTCGTCTTTGGCAGAGAACTCCGCGTCTTCTTGACCATTGAGACCGGCGATGGCACGGATTTTTTGTTCCATGTCCATCATGATCTCAGGATGATCATGCAAGAAGTTCTTTGCGTTCTCACGGCCCTGGCCCATTTGTTCACCTTCGTAGGTGAACCATGCGCCGGACTTCTTGGCAATTGCCATTTCGACTGCGAGGTCGAGCAATGCACCTTCACGGCTGATGCCGTGGCCGTACATGATGTCGAATTCGGCCTGACGGAACGGCGGTGCAACTTTGTTCTTCACCACTTTGACGCGTGTGCGAGATCCGACAACTTCGGCACCATCTTTGATGGATTCGATGCGTCGAATGTCAAGGCGAACTGATGAGTAGAACTTCAGTGCGCGACCACCAGGTGTTGTTTCGGGAGACCCGAACATGACGCCAATTTTTTCGCGCAACTGGTTGATGAAAATACACACAGTGTTTGACTTATTGAGGTTGGCAGTGAGTTTGCGCAATGCCTGGCTCATAAGACGTGCCTGGAGACCCATGTGGCTGTCGCCCATGTCGCCTTCAATTTCAGCTCGTGGTGTAAGAGCAGCAACAGAGTCGATAACTACAACATCAAGTGCGCCAGAGCGAATAAGCATGTCGACAATTTCGAGAGCTTGCTCACCAGTGTCTGGCTGTGAAATCAACAACTGATCAATGTCGACGCCAATAGCTTTTGCATACACAGGGTCCATTGCGTGCTCAGCATCGATGTAGGCACAGATGCCACCATTGCGCTGGGCCTCTGCGACTACGTGCATGGCAAGAGTTGACTTACCAGAGGATTCTGGTCCGTAGATTTCAACAACACGGCCACGTGGCAAACCGCCAACACCGAGTGCGAGGTCTAGGGGCAATGCGCCAGTTGGGATGGCTTCGATGGTCATCGAGCTCTTTTCCCCCATGCGCATGATGGAGCCTTTGCCGTATTGCTTATCGATCTGGGCGAGAGCCGCATCAAGGGCCTTATCGCGTTCTGGGCTTGGAGTGGTCATGTGAGTGCCTTTCGGGTTTTCCGCTAGCGGTTGCTGGTGGAATGACGGACTGTACGTAATGGGTGTGTTCGAACAACAACACTGTAACTACGAACACCTGTTCGGTCAAGCATTGTCACCCAATTTCATGTGTACGGGGCAATCCCCCTATTGGCAAGGGTTTAAGACCCCAGGAATCGGCTAGACCAGAGCGCGATTATCAAGCCATGCTTGGGCTTCAGCAAAATCTTCGGCTGATGGCTGGCGAAATGTGATGTCGATTGCAAACCACACCGTGTACGTGAGGGGGTACCCAATGGTGGGAACACAGACGGCCAAAGTGCCAGCAATCAACAAAAGCGGCACCAGTGGCACGCCGGTTATCACCGAAATAATCATCCACGCAATGATCGAACCGAAAGTCATGAAGACACCCATGGTTGCTGCGCCTAGTTCAAAACCTTCATAGCCACGCTCGCGACTGAGACCGCATGTTTGGCAGTTATCAGCTTTTGTATACCACGTTGTAAAAAATGCACCGTTGCCTCCACACCATGCGCACTTACGCATGAGACCGCGAAGCATTTTCTTCGGCAGTCCTGGTGTCTTTTGACTATGCAATGAGTTCATCAACAAATTCCCCGAAAATAGTGGCGTACTGAAGAGCTTCTTCTTCGGTATGCACAACAGAGATTAGCCATTGTTCATCAAGTCCTGGTGGAAGGATGATTCCGCGGTTAATACCGTGAATCCACTGAGCGTATGCAATATCAAAGTCTGTTGCTTTGTAATCGCGATAGTTCTTCACTGCTTCTGTTGACCAGGTGATGCAACCTTTGGCACCAAACTGCACAGTGTGTGCTGGCAAATCTGCTTTTTCAATGATGGAACCACACGCTTCAACCAAGAGCGCATTACGCGCCACTGTTGCAGCCGTGACCTCTTGTGTGCAGACATCAGCAAGAACTGTGCGAGCGACTGCCATAACAAGCGGGTTGCCGTTGTACGTACCTACGTGAACGACTTTGCCGCTTTCGATTTGCCCCATGCATTCAAGCGTTCCGCCAAATGCACCAACAGGTAAACCACCACCGATGCTCTTAGCCAAACACACCATGTCTGGTTGAACATCAAGTGCCCCAGTAGCTCCGTTCCAACCAGCAGTAATACCAGTCTTCACTTCATCAAAAATCAACATGGTTCCGTGTTCGCGCGTGATGCGTCGAACATCTTCCAAATATCCAGGCAGCGGCAAACAGATTCCAATGTTTTCCATCACTGGTTCAACAATGAAACACGCAACATCGTTTCGAGACAATGCACGTTCTAACGCCTCGGCGTCATTGAACGGAATCACGATGGTGTCGCGAACAACAGCATCAGTAACACCCGCGCTTGATGGCACAGACAATGGATTATCTGCAGGCCCGGCAAAACGAAGATCAGGCTTCTGCGACACCATGACAACGTCATGGTGACCGTGATATCCGCCTTCAACTTTGACAATTTTGTCGCGACCAGTAACACCACGTGCAACACGAATGGCGTCCATGGTGGATTCAGTTCCGGAGTTTGTGAATCGCCACATCGGCAAACCAAAACGGTCGCGCAACAACTCTGCAACTTCTGCAGTTATTTCTGCTGGCGATACAAACAACGTTCCACTATCGAGTTGTGTCTCGATTGTCTTTCGAACAAGCGGGTTTACATGACCAGAAAAGAGCGCACCAAAGCCCATGCTGAAGTCAATAAGTTTGTTTCCGTCAACGTCAGTCATCCAGGCACCTTGTGCCTTGGCGATAACGATTGGATGTGGGTCATACGCCTGCAAACTTGATGGCACACCGAGGGGAAGCACCTTCTTTGCCCTCGCGTTAGCCGCCTGGGAACCAGGCGTTTTTTCAACGTATGTACGCAACTCACGTTGCGTAATTTGCTTGGCTCTGTCTGCCAAGTTGTGGTGCAACGTGGGATTCGTTGCTGACATTGGTATCACCCCGATTAGCGGTTGCCTCCATACTACTCGCCTTCTGAGGGGGTCGCGAGAAATCCTTCATTCTCTATAAAAGTTGGGACTGTGCTCTCCACATGGCACACTTGTTCTACGCATGGTGGGCGTAGCTCAGTTGGTTAGAGCGCTAGGTTGTGGTCCTAGAGGCCGGGGGTTCGAATCCCCTCGTTCACCCCAATCGTGGGCCGGTATCGATTCTGATACCGGCGGCACGAAGCCCTCATTGGGGAACACGAAGCCTTGTCGCCTAGTGTTGTCCCTCGTAACGCGCCTTTAGCTCAGCTGGTAGAGCAACGGACTCTTAATCCGCAGGTCCTGGGTTCGATCCCCAGAGGGCGCACCAATTTCATCGGAGATTCTCATGGCTGTTCTTGAAGTAGAAACATTCACCTTGGCATCGGGGGTTGATTCTCCCGCCTTTCGTGCTCTTGACGAGCAGATGCAGGAATGGTGCTACGTGAATCGCCCAGGGCTTGCACGTCGCACTACTGCTCGCTCTGATGACGGTACGTATGCGGTGATCACTTTGTTCGGCGAGGCAGCACAAGCCGACAGTACTTATTACAAAAATACTGATTCAGTTGTGAGTGCGTGGAGCGCTGCAATTACAGAATCAAGCCGCAGTGTTGCGGTGTATTCACTGCTGTAATTACTGCTGCAACCGTATTTACTGCTGAACCAACGTAATCGGGTTGCCTTCAGGGTCTTCAATAGCTGCGATCAACGCACGGCCAGGAATTTGAAACGGTTCCGATGTCAACTTGCCACCAAGTGACACTGCCATCGCGCGTGACGCTTCAACGTTTTTTACCTGAATAAAGAGCGTGACTCCGCCGCGAGTGCCTTCACTCATGTGGCCACCAATGCCATTTTCTGGGCCACCAATGCCTGTAGGAATCTGACGAAGGAAACCTTCTGTGATGTCCCAATTAAACATCTGGCGATAAAACGGTTCGAGCACATCAATATTCAGTGCTTCAATCTGAAAATACACAACAGGGCGTGCCCATTCGTTTGTCATTTTGTTCTCCTATCGGCTGAAGGCTGCGACCACTTCGACGTGGTGAGTCTCTGGGAAAATGTCTAACACTTCTACTTCGCCAAGCTTGTAACCGGCGTCGCAGAGGTACTTTGCGTCGCGTGCTCCGGCAACAGGGTCACAACTAACCAAGATGACGGTGTGCGCATCAGTAGCGACAACTGAGGCTGCGCCCATTTTGCCAAGGCCGTGACGTGAAGGATCAGCAATAACGACATCTGCTTCCATGGCATCCCACTGATCCATGTTTGCTTGCTCGATAGTGGCTGCACATTCAGCCAAGTTACGTACTGCGTCTTTGCATGCTGATTCTGATGACTCCACCAACATCAGTTCATCGAAACGTTGAGAGAACGCAAGGCTGAAAAGCCCGATTCCGCCGTAAGCATCAACCATGTATCCGCCTTCAATGCCGAGTTTGTCGAGACGACGTGACACAGAATCGATAATGAGTTCTGCAGCTTCTGGAGACGACTGAAAGAACGAGCCCATTGACACTTTGTATGTGTGCTCACCTACGACTTCAGAAATAGACGCACGCTCACCGGTTTTCAGACCGGCAGGAAGACCATTTGCAAGCTTGCCTTCATGATTCCATACACCGATGTTGTTCGTACGCGCACCAACGCGAATGGTGACTTCGCCAGCACCTTCAAGTACAGGGTTCGCAATGAAGTCATTAATGAGCGGGTGAGCAATCATGCAGTTGGTGACCGGAACAATGTCATGTGAATCATGAGCACGAAACCCGATGATGCCGTCATCACCTGCAACCATGCGCACGGTGGTGCGACGAGCATCGTCTGTGAGACGGCGCAATTGTGGATCAATTTCCATACGAGCGGTGCGGGCGTAGGCCTCAGCCACGATGGCAAGTTTGGCTTGGCCTTGAATGCGTCGCTCGATGTGTTGGAAATCGCACCCGCCACAACCTTCTGCCACATGAGGGCATGGCGGCACGCGACGATTGGCCGATGGTTCAAGAACTGAGATCAATTGGCCGCGACCAAAGTCTTTCTTTTCCTCGGACAATGAGATTTCGACTAACTCGCCGGCAAGGACGCCAGGAACGAATACAACGCGGCCATCTTCAAGCCGGGTAATGCCTTCGCCGCCTGCGACGAGCTTTTCAATACGAACAGAATGGGGTGTTGTCACCGTGACAGGCTACGGCGCAAGTCCGAGTGAAAGTCGTTTCGCTAGTGTGAGGGGCGTGACATTGCCTGTTCTTATTGCCCCATCAGTCCTTCCTGCCGATTTCTCCAAGATTGGCGAAGAGGTTCGTGCTCTCGATGAGGCTGGCGTCGACATTATTCAATGGGATGTAATGGACGGACAGTTCGTACCGAACCTGACCTTCGGGCCAGATGTCATTGCCTCAGCCCGTTCGTACAGCACAAAGCCATTCGAGGCTCACCTCATGGTGCTGACCCCTGACGTGATGGCACAGCGATACGTAGAAGCAGGATGCCAACGCCTCATTGTTCACGCAGAAGCCTGCACACACCTACATCGCACATTGGAAAATATTCGTGGCATGGGTGCAACGGCAGCAGTTGCGCTGAACCCGCATACACCTGCGAGCACCGTTGAGAATATTCTCGACCTTGTTGACATGGTGTTGGTGATGACCGTGAACCCAGGCTTTGGTGGCCAGAGCTACATCAAGACAATGGAGCCAAAGATTCGCCAAGTACGCGACATGATTACAGCGCGTGGTCTTGGTGACTCTGTGCATGTGGAAGTTGATGGCGGCATCTCGCCAACCACTATTGCTGGTGCAGCTAAGGCTGGTGCCAACGTACTGATTGCGGGTAGTGCGTTGTATCGCGACCCGAAGGGTCTTGCACATGCAGTTACAGAATTGCGTGCATTAGCTACTGCAGCATTTACTGCCTAATTCCTTCGCTTCTTAGCGGCGCATTCCGCGACGGAACCAGACAAGGGCCAACAACGCCAGAAAAACGAGCAGCGTAGGCAGCACCAATGCTGCAAGTAAGCGCACTGGCTGATCAAAAACAGTGACAAATAATCCGGAGTCAATGCTGGAGCCATCACTGTGCAGGGTGCGAGCTGCTGCGTCAAACTTCGGACACCGCGTATTCGAGCCCACAACTTCGGCGCCACCAAAAAGCTCGTTTGAATCCCGAATAGTTGATGACAATTTTGAAGTCACGCTGTCGAGAGCAACGCCAACAATGTATGTCTTGTTTTTGTTCAGATACTTCACGTCACGGCCGTATCGCACTTCCACAGAATTGCCGTTGATGTACCCGTCAAGAGTTCCGGCACGCACCTGCGTCACCGTGAATACAGCTGCCACAGGGTCGAGAGAAGTAACAGTGCCGACAAACACGGCTTGCGCAACTGACGGCAACCCACAACCCTCGGGCACAGTTGTGACTGCCGTAGGCACAGTGGTTGTTGTTGAAGAGGTTGTAGAGCTAGTACTGGTTGAGCTTGTGCTGGTACCTGGCACAGATGTGGTGGTTGTTTCAGCGCTCACTAATGCGGGCGCACCTGCCCCAAGAAATAACACCACAAGTGTGGTGGCAATGATGGTGCGGCGCATTGTCTCCACGCTACTCACCGAGAGTCCGTGCAGAACGGCGGTTGTGCAGCGATACTGAATGAATGGGATTTAATCCTACACGTAAACAAGTGGCACGCAAGAGCGATGTGTGGTTTGTGGCAATGGCCATCTGCGTTGCAACTGTGCTCGTGGCATGGGCATTTCTCGGGTAATCACCATGGCTCGCGATATCTGGAATGACCTATACGGAGAAGTAGAGACTCGTCGCATTCAACCGTATGAAGCAGTGAAGGAATACCTGTGCCCCGGATGCAACCAAGAGATTCCCGTAGGCATGGGACACACAGTTGCAGTGCCAAGCGAAGCGCCTGACTTGCGACGCCATTGGCATCATGCCTGCTGGCAACGACGCGATACTGGCGCTACTCGCTGAACTAGAAAATGTTTTCGTGCATTTCTAATTTCGTTCCAAGTACTGCCGCTACATCGAACCGAATCTGAAATCCTGATTCATCAAGCGTGCGAACAAATGCAAAACCTGCACGCCGCACTCGTTGCTGCTTTAGTTCAGTCATCGCTTCTAGAGGCGAACCAAAATTGTTTGTAGCGCGCGCCTTCACTTCGCATACTGCGATGAGTTTCCCGCGCCTTGCAACAACGTCAAGTTCTCCGCCGCGCATGGTCCAATTGCGCGCAATAATTGTGAACCCGTGAGCCACGTACCAATTGGCTGCGCATTGTTCTGCCCACCGTGCTCGGGCGAGGCGAATAGTTGCTAGATCTCGTTCGGATTCAGCAGATCGGTTGACGGCAGTTCTTCCACGTTTACGTCTTTGAAACTCAACACCCGTACTGTGGGGATGAATCGGGTCTTTCGGTACATATCCCATACCCATGCGTCGGTCATTTCCACTTCGATAAGCGGCCGTGCGCTGTCACCGGTGACATTCACCTTGACATCGTTAGCCAAATAAAACCGGCGTTCCGTTTCAACGGCATATTTAAACATGCCGACGACGTCTTGGTATTCCTGGGCGAGTTTGTACTCGCGGTCAGCCTCAAAATTGTCGAGATCATCGGTATTCATAAATGATGTCCGCGTCTCTTGAGGCGAGAGGCTTACGCCTCGCGCTTCTCACGAATCTTGGCGGCCTTACCAACGCGATCACGGAGGTAGTACAACTTCGCGCGACGAACATCACCGCGACGAATTACCTCGATCTTTGCTACTGAAGGAGCATGCATAGGGAAGGTGCGCTCGACGCCAACGCCGTAGCTGACTTTGCGAACGGTGTAGGTCTCTGAAATTCCAGAACCTTGGATGCGAAGAATGTTGCCCTGGAAGATCTGAACGCGCTCTTTACCTGACTCGATAACGCGCACGTGCACTTTGACTTCATCTCCTGGGCCGAAGCTTGGGATGTCATCACGCTTGTTTTGGTTGTCAACGATGTCTGTGATCTTCATGATTGCGTGCTTTCAAACTGTGATGTGTGCGGGTGACCGAAGGAAATGGTCATTCCGTAGGGAACATTGAAGGATA